>NZ_JASEYI010000004.1:40111-340070 GCF_035064085.1 Enterobacter sp. R-1.6.2 | reverse complement strand
TACTGACTGGCGAATATCTTTGGCCCAAGGAACCGAAAGCTTAGGGTGTCATTTCGCCCTCAGCCGGAACCGACCCCAACAAGCTGGACTTCTACGGTAAAGTTGTGGGCGAACACGGCTTCACCACTTCTGGCGAACACAAAAACGCAGACTCCTCTTACGGCCAGATCGGCTTTAAAGGCGAAACTCAGGTTAACGAAAACCTGATCGGTTACGGTCAGTGGGAATACCGTGCACGCGCTGGTGCAGCTGAAGGCGACCAGACTAACGTAACGCGTCTGGCATTCGCCGGTATCAAAGTTTCTGAAGCAGGTTCTCTGGACTACGGTCGTAACTACGGTATCGTTTACGACGTAGAATCCTACACCGATATGGCTCCGTCCTTCTCTGGCGAAACCTGGGGTGGCGGCTATGTTGATAACTACATGACCAGCCGTTCTACTGGCCTGCTGACCTACCGTAACAACAACTTCTTCGGTCTGGTTGATGGTCTGAACTTTGGCGTTCAGTACCAGGGTAAAAACGACCGTAGCGATCTGCGTAAAGCGAACGGTGACGGCGTTGGTCTGTCCCTGGGCTACGAGTTCGGCGAAGGCTTCGGTCTGATCGGTGCATACAGCACTGCAAACCGTACTCTGGATCAGAAAGAAGATGGTAAAGGCGATAAAGCTGAGTCCTGGGCAGTTGGCGCGAAATATGACGCGAACAACATCTACCTGGCGACCGTTTACGCTGAAACCCGCAACATGAGCATCCTGGGTGATAGCACAGCGACTGTGTACGACGTTGCTAACAAGACCCAGAACTTTGAAGTTATCGCTCAGTACCAGTTCGACTTCGGCCTGCGTCCTTCCGTTTCTTACGTTCAGTCCAAAGGTAAAGACCTGAACGGCATCGGCGACCGTGACCTGGCGAAATACATCACCACTGGTGCGACTTACTACTTCAACAAGAACTTCAACGTGTACGGTGACTACCGCTTCAACCTGCTGGACGACAAAGATGCGTCCACCAGCTGGGTTGGCTCTGACAACAAGGCTACCGTTGGCGTAACCTACCAGTTCTAATCAGTACACCACTTTGTTATATGCTTAATGAACAGGGCTTCGGCCCTGTTTTTTTATGCGTGACAGAAAATAATGGCGACTTTTGAAAAGCCGCACGCTTTTCGTCGCAAACGGTTGGCATTTTGTAAATCTACCGTTAACCTGATAGCGGATTTCACTTCTGTAATCACAATGGAACTTCGTCATGTTTGAGAACATTACCGCCGCTCCTGCCGACCCTATTCTGGGCCTGGCCGATCTGTTTCGTGCCGACGACCGCCCTGGCAAAATCAACCTGGGTATTGGTGTATATAAAGATGAAACCGGCAAAACTCCGGTACTGACCAGCGTTAAGAAAGCTGAGCAGTATCTGCTGGAAAACGAAACCACCAAAAACTACCTCGGTATTGATGGTATCCCTGAGTTTGGTCGCTGCACCCAGGAGCTGCTGTTCGGTAAAGGCAGCGCAATTGTGAGTGACAAACGTGCCCGTACAGCACAGACCCCAGGCGGTACCGGTGCGCTGCGCGTAGCGGCGGATTTCCTTGCGAAAAACACCTCTGTTAAGCGCGTATGGGTGAGCAACCCAAGCTGGCCGAACCACAAGAGCGTGTTTAACTCTGCGGGTCTGGAAGTGCGTGAATATGCATAC
The DNA here is from genome assembly GCF_035064085.1 of Enterobacter sp. R-1.6.2. Classification (NCBI taxonomy): domain Bacteria; kingdom Pseudomonadati; phylum Pseudomonadota; class Gammaproteobacteria; order Enterobacterales; family Enterobacteriaceae; genus Enterobacter; species Enterobacter sp. R-1.6.2. The sequence continues at coordinate 338,372 of NZ_JASEYI010000004.1, read as the reverse complement.
TACGACGCGGCAAACCACTCTCTCGACTTTGACGGCCTGCTGGCGAGCCTGAGCGAAGCGCAGGCAGGTGACGTGGTTCTGTTCCACGGCTGCTGCCACAACCCAACCGGTATCGATCCGACGCTTGAGCAGTGGCAACACCTGGCGAAGCTGTCCGTTGAAAAAGGCTGGCTGCCGCTGTTTGACTTTGCCTACCAGGGCTTTGCCCGTGGTCTGGAAGAAGATGCCGAAGGCCTGCGCGCGTTCGCAGCCGTTCACCAGGAGCTGATTGTCGCAAGCTCGTATTCCAAGAACTTCGGTCTGTACAATGAGCGCGTGGGTGCCTGTACGCTGGTTGCCGCTAACGAAGAGACCGTCGATCGTACGTTCAGCCAGATGAAATCGGTTATCCGCGCGAACTACTCTAACCCACCGGCGCACGGTGCGTCTGTTGTTGCCACTATCCTGAGCAACGATGCGCTGCGCGCTATCTGGGAACAAGAGCTGAACGATATGCGTCAGCGTATTCAGCGCATGCGTCTGCTGTTTGTGAACACCCTGGCTGAGAAAGGCGCGGACCGCGACTTCAGCTTTATCATCAAACAGAACGGCATGTTCTCGTTCAGCGGCCTGACCAAAGAGCAGGTTCTGCGTCTGCGTGAAGAGTTTGGCGTGTACGCCGTGGCCTCAGGCCGCGTGAACGTTGCAGGCATGACGCCTGACAACATGGCGCCACTGTGCGAAGCGATTGTCGCCGTACTGTAATTTGTGCCCATAAAAAAGCCTGCATTATGCAGGCTTTTTTTATTCTGGTTACCAGACAGGCATCTCATCCTGAAGGAACGGATTATGGAGCCGTTCGTAGCCCAGCGTCGACATCGGACCGTGTCCAGGGATAAACGTAACGTCATCGCCCAGCGGCAATAACTTTTGCTTAATCGACTGAATCAGCTGCCCGTGATCGCCGCGCGGAAAATCGCTGCGTCCTACGCCACCTTTGAAGATCACATCGCCGGAAATCAGCAGACGGGACTGGTCATCAAAGAAGACGATATGGCCTGGCGTATGCCCAGGACAATGCAACACCTGTAAAGTCACATTCCCTACGTTAACGCGCTCTCCTTCGTTCAGCCAGCGATCGGGCGTCAGGGGCTGACACTCATCAAGGCCAAACATGCGGCTTTGGGCGGGTAACCCCTGCAGCCAGAACTCATCTTCTTTTTCCGGGCCGATCACCGGCACACCGTAGTGTTCAGCCAGTTCAGCCGCAGCACCTACATGGTCAAGATGACCATGAGTGAGCAAAATCTGCATCAGCGTGACGCCGCTTGCTGCGACTTCCTGCTTGATTTTCTCAGCGTCACCGCCGGGATCGACAAGCGCGGCCAGTTTAGTCTGTTCGCACCAGATCAATGAACAATTCTGGGAGAACGCGGTAACCGGAAAAATACGATAGTTCATACTGCTCCTGTGTTTCGTTATTACCAGTGCCGAACCGGACCGGTATCAATATGCACAAAGTTGCTGCTGGGGTAATATCCTACACCACCTGCGCGCATAGATAACGCGGCTTTGCGAATATTGGCTAACGAAACGCCTTCAATATGGAAATCCATTGCCTGTCCCTTCGTGTGATAGCTTTTTTTGGCTACCCCGCGACTGTGGGCGCGCAGTTCATTATTGGTATCAATCGAACGATAGCCAGAAATGAGCTGCACCGGCCTGCTGGTGCCCAGCAGGCCCTGAAGGCGGAAAATCTGATCAAACAGTCCTGGATCGATGGCTTTTATTTTATTCGCGCGGAAATCACGGAAAAAATGGTTAAGTCTTGCTAATTCATCCTGAATATAGCCTCTGCCATCGAAAAACTCCGCTTTTAGCGACTCACCGGTATGCAGGTTGTTGAGCGTTAAAACTCGCGGACGAGGTGTCGAGAGGGTGGCAAATGCTGGCGTCGGCAAGATGGCCGCTGCGCCAAGCGCAACACCACCTAACGCCAGCAGTTTGCGGCGATTAGCGTCAAATTTGTCCATGATAATCAGGTCTACAGGTAAAAGAAATCGTAATATGCTTAGCGCACGAAGGGCACCTTAACTGGCAAAACCAGGTACGTCAAGGCGCCCAACCCCAGTGAATACGCGGCTTACAGCGATATTGCCCCCTATTCACCCTAACTTACGACAATCATTTTTCCCGAACTGCTTCATTTACCTGATTAATTGTTCCGCTTTTGGCAAAATTTGTGCGCCGGATCGCGCGGTGAGATCATAATTGTAAATATCTGTACGATACTGGGTACGCCCGTCCTCACCCACAAATGCCGTCAGATAGTAAAGATTGACCGGAATATTGTGGCGAATATTCACGTAACGCGTATCCCCCTGCTTCAGGGCATCCGAGATACGCGTATCGTTCCAGCCCGCATCCTGCAACAGCATATTGGCCAGCTCTGAAGCTTTGTTCACGCGCACACAGCCAGAACTCAGCGCGCGCGTATCTTTCTGGAACAGATTGTGGTTCGGCGTATCGTGCAGATAGATCGCTTCTGAACTCGGCATGTTGAATTTGTAGCGCCCTAAAGAGTTATGCGCTCCGGGAGCCTGCTGGAAGCGGAACGGCAGATTCGACGCTGTGATGGTCGACCAGTCGACCATATAAGGATCGATGGCCTCTTTACTGTTCCATCCACGCATCACCGTGTAGCCATGACGCTCCAGATAACCCGGATCGTTCCAGACTTTCGGCAGAATGTCTTTACGCGCCAGCGTCGGCGGTACGTTCCACGGCGGGTTAACCACCACGTTATTCAGCGCGCTGCTCATCATCGGTGTTTTACGATCCGGACGCCCGACAATCACGCGCGACGCCAGCACTTCGCTGCCATTCTGGTAATAGACCAGGGAATACGCCGGGATGTTAACCATAATTCCGGTAGAGAGCGTTCCCGGCAGCAAGCGCAAACGCTGGATATTGAGCGCCAGCACCCCTGCCCGCTGCGCAGGCGATACGTTCAGCCAGTCGCGCGTCGTCTGGCCAATGACGCCATCGGCCCCCAGCCCCTGAGCGGCCTGGAACTGTTTAACGGCCGCAACCAGCTCGCGATCGTAAGCCGCGGGTTTGTTGCTCAGGGCAACGGCTTTCTTCTCTTTAACTGGCGCTGACGGGCTGACGGCGACGTTTTGTGGATCGTCACCCGGGAGAACAATCTTTGGCCCGCCGTCAAGAAGACCGGAACGCGTCAGGATCTCGCGCAGGGCGGGCACATCGCTGCTCCACTGCCCCGGACGCAGCGTCGCGGTGCCGCGCATCTGCGGCCATGGACGCGTGTCCCCAACCAGCGCGAGAAGCGACTGGTGCAGAGTGGCATAGTGTGGATGCGCCGGTGCCAGGCTGGCAATAAAGCGCGGCAGTTCGCCGTTATCCAGCGCTAGCTGCCACTGGTTAATCACCGACAGCGCCGGCGTCGCCAGCTTGTACGGCTTATCGCTGTACAGCCAGCGGTTGCCGTTGACCGGGATACCCGCCACGAACTGCAGGTAGCCCATCATGGCATCGGAAAGCACCACATCACGCGCCTGCCCGGTGACGGCAGGATCGGTTAACAGCTCAACCCACTTTGTAAACTGCGGCTGAAACCCTGCAATCGCAACCTCTGCCAGCTGCTGCTGGAAGGCACGCACGGCATCGCGATTTTCCCACATCGGTTTCATATCGCGGGCAGCATAGAGGAGCGTGAGCTGGTTGATATAGACAGGCGTGTAGCCTGACGGCAGCTCCGACTGCAGCTGCTGGCTGAGCGATTCCGCGTCGATGCCTTCCGGCAGCGGTTTAATTCCGGCCATGATCGCCGTTGCCGGAGACTGTTCCAGCGGCTGGGACAACGACGTTGGCTGCGCGCCTGTCGTTGCCGAGCTGTCAGTCGGCACAATCTCAGGCTCGTCGGCCTGGGCGGTTAACAGCGGAGCAAACATCACTGCCAGGCATAAACTCAGCGCAGACAGCTGACGACCACATTCTTTCTTTAGCAACATCCCTTGCCCCCTGTTTTCACGACATGCCCATCACGCTGGGGCTTTCTTTCATTATAGGTAGACGGCTAAGCTGTTGCCTTACCTTATGTAAAGAAGTTTAAAGATAACGCAGCCCCAAGCACAAGTTAAGTTTAAAAAAAAGCGGCGCCAGTGCGCCGCTTCGGGTCAGAAGACGCTTCAGGAAGCGTCCGCCGTGGTTTCCGTCAACGACTCCGGCGGCTGCGGCGCAAAGCCACGCAGCCCCACAACGTGAACGTGTTCGCTGTTCTGGAACACCTTACGCACCAGTTTGTAGGTGGTGCCCTTCTCGGGGCTGATGTTCTCCGGCGCCGCGATAATGAGCTGCATATCGAGACGTTCGCAAAGCTCGAACAGCGTGGCAATCGAGCGGGCATCAAGTCGCGCCGCCTCATCCAGGAACAGCAGTCGGCATGGCGAGATATCTTTGCCGCGCAGGCGGCGCGCTTCATCTTCCCAGCTCTGTACGACCATCACGAGAATTGACATGCCGGTACCGATCGCTTCACCGGTAGAGAGCGCCCCGGATTCCGCACGCAGCCAGCCGTCTGAGCCACGGTTTACCTCAACTTCCATTTCCAGGTAGTTACGGTAGTCCAGCAGCTCTTCACCGATGGTTTGTGGCGTACGCTGGCCCATATCAATCTGCGGGTTCAGGCGCTGATACAGCTTCGCCAGCGCTTCGGAGAAGGTCAGACGGTTGCTGTTGAACAGATCCTGATGCTGCTCGTGCTGCTCTGAGAGCACTTCCAGCAGCGTCGCGTGGGCCTCACGCACGTTGACGTTGAGGCGCACGCTGTTCACCTGGCCAAACGACACGCTCTGCAGACCCTGGTTCAGCTGGCGGATACGGTTCTGCTCGCGCTGAATGGTTTTACGAATAATGTTCGCCACGCTGCGGGAGCTGATCGCCAGCTTCTGTTCGCGGGAGGTCAGCTCCTCCGTCAGGCGGCCCAGCTCGATTTCCATCTGTTCGATGGCTTCAACCGGATCGTCGGTACGGATGATGTCCTGACGAATACGCTCGCGCAGGTGCTGGTAAACCGCCACGAAGAACTGAATTTTACGTTCCGGACGTTTCGGATCCTCCGACATGCGCAGCACGTCGCGCAGGTGTTCGTTATCCGCCACCGCCAGACGCAGCGCACCCAACGCCTTATCCGACATGGAGCGCAGCTCATCGGCAGAGAGATACGCCAGCTCGCGGCGGTGCAGACGACGCTCAACGTTATTGTCTTTCACCATGCGCATCACCGCGCACCAGCCCGCCTTGGCGGTCACGACCTGCTCGCGCATTTCGTGATAGTCGCGTTCCAGCTTGCGCAGGCGACGGGTCAGGTTATCCATTTCGGCTTCGCAGAAGGTCAGCGCTTTTTCCAGCTGATTACGACGCGCGCGGTTATTGCTGAGCTGCGAATGCAGCTCGTCACGACGAATACGCGCGCGCTCTTCTGCCCCGCTGTCGGCACGAACGCCGATGTCCTGAAGCTCTTTCTGCAGATCGTTTAACAGCTCTTTCTTGGTGTCGAAGGAGCTTTTCAGCGAGGCTAGCACCTGGTTGTACTGGTTCAGCTGAGCGGAATGGCTGCGCATTGCTTCGCGGGCGCGAGTACGTTCCGCCTCCGCCTGCTCAAGGCGCTGACGCAGTTTTTCGTTCAGATCGCTGTTACCGCTCAGCATTTCAGCCGAATCGGAGTAGCCAAAGTGGGCCCGACGCTGCACCACTTCCGTCAGGGCAAACGCCTGCTGACGCGCTTCGCGCTGCACCTGCTGCGACCAGGCATAATCTTCTTTTAACTGCTCGAACTGTTCCGGGTCGCTCTGCAGGACAGACACGACGGGCTCCAGCTTCGCCAGCTGATTGCCATGCTGCTGAACGAAACGCGCGGCTTCCTGCGCTTCATCCAGACGCTCCTGGATCTCATCCACACGGTCAGCCAGCGTGTCATCCGCCAGCAGATTCAGGCGCGGCAGAATGCGGTTAAGGGCAGCGACGCCCTCTTTCGCCTGTTCAAACTGAACGCGACTTTGCTGGTTATCACTTTCATGGCTTGCAATCGCACGTTCCAGCTCGCCACGGCGGGTATTGAGCTTGCGGATTTCGGCTTCCGGATCCGCGTCAAACGCTACGGCGAGATGGCTGCCGATAAAGCGGCTGAACGACTGGTGCAAACGCTGGGTTTTCTGCACGTCAAACGACAGGGTCGCAAAACGTTCAGACAGCGTTTCACGCTCGGCGTGCAGGCTCTCGATGCGGCTTTCGCGCGCGGCGCGACCAAACAGCGGCAGCTCCGGGAAGCGGGAATAACGCCACTGACGGTCGGCAATTTTCACCACCACCGCTTTTTCCAGCTCGTCGACGCTGAATACGCTGTCATCGAACGACTGCGGATCCCCTTCGATCAGGTAGAGATCTTCCGGGCAATCTTCCAGGCCGGCAAGCTGCTCAGAAATCAGCGACAGATCCGGGACCACAATCGCGTTGCGGGATGGACCGTACAGCGCGGAGAAGTACGGAGCATCGTCCAGGCCAACGTCGTCATAAATCTCGGACAGCAGCACGCCGCCAAAACGCTCCGCTAGCGCATTCAGGCGTGGATCTTCTGACCCGCCCGGCTGGCTTAAGCGCTCAATTTCTTCATCGACGTCGCGCTTGCGGGCGCCCACTTCATCACGCTCAACGATGGCTTCACGTTCGCGCTCCAGCAGCTGCTGCAGGTATTCGGTCACTTCCTGACTGGATTCGAACTGCTCGCCGCACTGCTCGCTGAGCTGGTTCAGGCTGCTTTGAGCCGCCAGCCAGACCGGCGCACGCTCCAGGAGCGTCTTCGAACGGGACTGAATCTGCTCCAGCTCCTGACGCAGGGTCATACGCTGTTCGCTGGCGTTTGATACGGTATCGGACAGGGCCGCAATACGCGCTTCCAGCTCCTGATGCAGGGCCTCAAGCTCGTCGAAATCGTAATTTTTTCCCTGACGCTTACAGAATTCCGCCAGCAGACGCTCGGCTTCCTGCTGCTCGCGCAGGCGCTGCTCCAGCTCGTTCAGACGCATACGCAGCGGCTGAACCTGCTCGGCCAGATGGCGCTGGTTCACACCGTCGCGCAGCAGTTCACGGGCAACGTCCCAGGCTTCGTTACGCGCCAGCGGGCCGTTAATCGCGACTACCAGCTGATAAGCCTGCTCAAACTGGCTGTGCGCCGTTTGCGCGACGCTCATTTTCTGTTCAAGGGAGAGCAGTTTCTCGGTGGCTTCCTGCTCTTTGGCCTGGAAGGTATCCAGCCACTCGTCGGCGCTGTCCGGCGTCAGGTCAGGCAGATGGCACAGCTCTTTTGCACGCTGTAATGCCTGCAGTGCCTGGGTGTACTGAATCGCTCGCGTTTGCTGCACGTCCAGCGCCTGCTGGTAATCGGCAAGCTGGCTTTTCAGCTCATCCACTTCCAGCTCGGCCGCTTCGGCGCGGGCTTCGTTCTCTTCCTGCATGTCGGCGGCTTCAGCCACCACTTCATTTTGCTCTTCGAGACGAATCTGCAGCTCATCGAGGTCCGCTTCATAGCGCTCGATTTTTTCCTGCTGACGCAGCGCGGTCTGCACCAGGTTCAGGTGATCGCTGGCGGCCTGATAGTCGGCTTCCAGGTCGCCTTCAGCACCGTTGTGCTCGCCCAGCTCTCGCGCCATTTCAACGTGCTTGTACTGCTCGGCCACCAGCTGTTTACGGGAGGTAAACAGCTCGCGACGGTATTCTAATGCCTGATCGAGATGCACGCGGCGCTCGTTGGCGTGGCGCATGTAGTCCGCCGCCACGTAGTTGGTGGCTTCGCTGATCAGGTGTTTAAACAGGTCGCGGTCAGACTGGGTAACGCGAATCGCTTCCAGCGTCATGCGGTTTTCGCGCAGCGCCGCTTCCATATCCTGGAAGGCCTTACGCACGCCGCTGTTTTCCGGCAGCAGGTAGTCGCGCAGGGAGCGGGTAATCGCGCTGGAGATACCGCCGTACAGAGACGCTTCGATCAGGCGGTAGTATTTGCTACGGTCTGATGCCGTGCGCAGACGACGCGCCACCACGCCCAGATCGAACATCAGCGAGTGGTAGTCGGTAATGGAGTTGAACTGCTTGAACTGTACGCCTTCGATGGCTTCAAGCTTGTCTTTCAGCTCCTGCAGCGTCAGCACGCGCGCCTGGCGTTCGTTCAGGGTTTCCGTCAGCAGCGCCGTCGGCTGCACAGAGGTCGGCAAGCCCTGAATCGCAAACGGCTTGATATCCACTTTACGGTCGCGACCGGCGACCTGTTGCAGGCGCACGCCCACTACCACGCGCTGATGACGGGAGTTAATGACGTCCAGAACCGAATAACAGACGCCGGCCTTCAGCTTACCGTGCAGACCTTTATCACGGGAGCCGCTTGTGGCTCCCGCTTCGGTGGTGTTACGGAAGTGAAGCAGCGTCAGATCGGGGATCAGCGCCGTAACAAAGGCCGCCATGGTGGTGGATTTACCCGCACCGTTACCGCCGGAGAGCGTCGTGACCAGCTCATCCAGATCGAACGTTCGGGCAAAGAAGCCGTTCCAGTTAATCAGCGTCAGTGAGCGAAATTTACCGCGTTCAATCATTACTCTTCCTCCCCGCTATCCGGCAGATTCTCTTCATGCTCGTCATTGAGCTGCAAATGGTTTTCCACCGGCATCGCTTCACCGTCGCGGATCATGCGGAGCTGCGCTTCACGCGCGTCATCGCCCGCGCGCACGTCGGCGCCGAAGCGGAAGACAGATTCCGTAATGCGGAATTTGCTGCTGTCGTGGCCCATAAACCAGACCATCCCCAGACGACGCAGACGGTTCAGGGAAGAGCGAACCTTTTCCTGTAATTTCTGACGGTCAAGATCCGACCCCGTGGAGCGGTTGTTCACCAGCTTCAGCAGCTTGCTTTCATCTGCCAGCGTCAACAGCTCGTCGTAAAGTTCCTGCTGGGTGAAGATCCCTTCATTCGCCAGACGTTCCGGGCTGAGGTAGAGGTAGCAAAGAATTTTGCCGACCATCATATCCAGCTCGGAGAGCACGGAACGCGGAATAAGCGTTGTGGAGCGCGGGCGCAGGTAGAAAAAACCTTCCGGCGCGCGGATAAGCTCCACGTTGTAGCGCGCGTAAAACTCTTCCAGGTACTCCTGGAAGTCCATCAAAAAGGCGTGATTATCCAGCTCGTCTAATCCAATGTGACGACCGGCACGCAGCTGGCTGTCCAGCGCCGGAAATAACGGATTCGCCAGCGCCTGTGCCAGCTTAACTGGCATCACTTGTTCAATATTTGTCAATGACATGCGCCTGTACCTTGGCTCCGTAATCGTTGATTGGCTGCCACTTCGGCGGCAGGCCGGTGAAATCTGCTTGCGCGACGCCCAGGCGCACCGCCTGGTCTACCACAATGCGGGCAATGTCGAAGTGGCGCGCGCGTGGATATTGCGCCAGATAGTCGCGCACCACGAGCCCAAGATCCAGCGGCACTTGTCTGGTTTTGTAGACAGCGAGCTGTTCTTCGATCATCGCCGCAAGCTGCTCGCGAATTTCGTTAAATTCTTCGTATTCCAGATCCGGCGGCAGTTCACCGGTCACCTCTTCATCGCGCAGCGCCATCTCTTCGTCGCGCATATCCAGCAGACGATCGGCATTGGCGTAGGTCAGCGCCCACGGCGCATCGAAATAGGTCTGCACCGACTGACGCAGACGCTGAGCAAAGACGCGGTTTTTATCCATATCAATCGCGGTACGGATAAATTTATGCACATGTCGGTCATAGCCGATCCACAGGTCGATCGACTGCTGGCCCCAGCTGATAATGCGATCGAGTTTGCTCTGCAGATCGAACACCAGGCGGTCGACAAAATGCAGATCGTCGTGTGCCAGCGTCGCATCCTGGATACGCAGCAGGTTAGCCTGCAGCTTGTCTCCTGCGGCTTCCAGCGTATCCTGGAGCTCACGCAGCGTGCCGGAGGTTTCTGACAGCAGAAGTTCACAGCTGGAGATGGCCGCTCGCCAGTCTTTATTCAGCAGCTGGGCGATATCGTCTTTCACCTGCTGCTGCTGTTCGTCCATCAGGCGCTGGGTGAGATCGATACTGTCGAAAATCTCGGCCACCGAATATTTCAGCGGCGCGTAGACGTTACGGTGCCAGTGGAATTCGTCACCGTTTTCATCCGCCGCGTCGGCGGCGCGCTTAAGCTCACCCGCCACGATCGAGAGCTGCATGGAAAGACGCAGCGTAGAAAATTCACGCTGGCGAATATAGTAATCGGTGATGCCGATGCCCAGCGGCGTCAGGCGATAGATGGCGTTTCCTTCCGCCTGCTCGCTGGTAAAGCGGTTCAGCAGACGTTGACGCACCATATCGTTGATTGCGTTGTTGGCACGCACGCTAATGGTTTCGCTGGTTTGCTCAAACGCATCACTGACATGGCGGAACGCATCCACCAGTTCACCCTCGCTCATTTCACCGTCCAGCCGTTCGCCGTTCAGCGTGGCAACCGCCAGCAGGAAAGAGAGTCTGTCTACCGGCAGCGAGATGGAGAAATCGTTTTTCCTGGCCCAGGCAACCAGTTCGGGGACTGTCTGGGAAAATTCACTCATAGGTTATCCTTGCATCTGCGGCTTGTGCGCGGTGACGTGAATATAGCGGCCAAGGCTGATAAAAGGCTCCTGACGGCAATACCGCGTTTCTAATTCTGTTAAGGTGTCAAAACAGTCACGCTGTTTGTGTTTTTCACGCAGATAATCATGAAACACCCTGACGCCCGTCTTCCCGACGATCTGCCAGCCAATCGCTTCCAGCCAGCCATAAACCTGCTGTGGATCGCGCGGATAGTCCGGGGAAAGCGTGCGCTTTTTCTTTTTGGGCATCCCGACCTGCACATAGTCGAAGTTTCCTGCAACCATGTTGTGCATCAGGAAGCCGTTAGCATTGTAGAACATCAGCGACAGCGTGCCGCCCGGGCGCAACATAGACCACAGGGTTTGTAACACGCTTTGCGGATCGGCAACCCACTCCAGCACCGCATGAAACAATATCAGATCAACCTGTGTTTCCAAATGCTGTGCGATGTCCTGAGCGGCGCATTGTATAAAATGCATGTTGTCGCTCACACCTTTCTCTTCTGCAGCACGCGTCGCGCGGGCGACCATTTCAGCAGAAAGATCGCAAAGCGTGACGTGATGACCGCGCTCGGCCATTTTTATCGCCGTCTGCCCTTCACCGCCACCGGCGTCCAGCACGCGCAACGTTTGACCACCAAAGGTAGCCAGAATGGTGTCCAGATCCTGCCAGAGGATCGTCTGACGGAGCTGACCTTTCGTGGTGCCATAAATGTTGCGCGAAAACTTTTCCGCGATGTCATCAAAATTGCGATCCCGCATTGGGAGAGTTCCACTCGCTAACTGCAAAACCGCTATTTTGTCACACCCGCGCGGAGAATGAACCTCTCTGGTGTAATATCACGGGTAATCCCCTGCTATATGGTCAAAAAAGGAACCAAAAAGGATGCTTTTTACCCTTAAGAAATACATTGGAGGGATGATGCTTCCCCTTCCGCTGCTGCTCATCATCATCGCGCTGGGGCTGGCGCTGGTGTGGTTCAGTCGCTTTAAGAAGAGTGGCAAAACGCTTATCACGCTCGGCTGGTTTGTCCTGCTGTTGTTGAGCCTGCAGCCGGTCGCGGATGGCTTGTTACGCCCCATCGAAAACAAATACCCAACATGGCAGGGAAATCAGAAAGTGGCGTACATCGTGGTGCTGGGCGGCGGATATACCTGGGATCCTGACTGGGCCCCCAGTTCAAACCTGATCAACAACAGCCTGCCGCGGCTAAACGAAGGCATTCGCCTCTGGCTGGCAAATCCGGGATCAAAAATGATCTTCACCGGCGCGGCAGCCAAAACGAACCCGGTGAGTACGGCTGAAGCGGGCGCCAGGGTCGCAGAATCACTCGGCGTGCCGCGTTCCTCGATTATCACCCTGGACAGCCCAAAAGATACCGAAGAAGAGGCTGCCGCAGTGAAGCAGGCAATAGGCGATGTCCCGTTCTTACTGGTGACCTCCGCCTCACACCTGCCGCGCGCGATGATTTTCTTTGAGAAACAAGGCCTGCACCCGCTTCCCGCACCGGCAAACCAGATGGCCATTGACGCGCCGCTCAACCCGTGGGAACGGGCGATCCCATCCCCGGCCTGGCTAATGCATAGCGATCGCGTCGGTTATGAGACGCTCGGACGTCTCTGGCAGTTGCTGAAAGGATCGTCAGGCGAGCCAGGGCAAGAGTGATTTTGTTGCCAGATCGAAATTTGCGCGATTAAAACGTCCGGTGTTGACCAGCTGCGCGACTTCGTCCCAGAGCAGGTAAAGCCAGCGCCGCCAGAGAAACGCTTCTGCAACGGGCGCGCGTTGAAGGTAGTGCCACAGTAAACCTTCCGCCGCCCCGCTGTCGCTGAGCCGGAACAGCTCATATTCGCGAGGAGCCCAGAGCATGATCCCCGGCCCGAGCATCGCCAGAAGCTGATCGCTGCGGGAGTCTTTGAGCATGCTGCGCAGGGTGAAATTACCGTGGATCAGCACGCAGTTGTCATTAAAACCGTCGAACAGCGCCGGTAAGCACTCGCGGGTGCGAAACAGAATACGTTTGTCCTGCATGGTTAAACCGGTATTGCTGAACTGGTTAAGCGTTCCCCACAGCACTTCCACCCGCTGGCGATACCACAGCGGCCACAGGTTTTCCTGAGTGCTGTCGACCGGACCGACAAGCCCGCGGCTATCCTGACGGTGCCAGGCCAGCAGCGCCTCGACAATCTGGTCTTTTAACTGCTCCCAGCGTTCCGGCGTGCGCGCGGGCGCTTCAACGGGCACGCCGCGTAAACGCTCAATCAGCAGCACGTCCGGGCCGGGATGTTCCTCGTGGGTCATCACGCCGTACACCGTCGGCATACGGACGGTTCCCTCGCGCGCCAGCATCGACATTTTCCATGCCAGCTGCCTGGCAACGCCCGGCGAGGTGAAACTTCTGGCCATCAGCGGCATTGGGTTGCCCTGACTGTCATACAACGACCAAAGCGCGGTATCGGCCTTTTCACTCACGCATTCGACCCGGCTTAATTTCTCACCCAGCAGATGGCTAAGTTCGGCACGCAGCTGTTCCATATGAGATTACCCCCATTAAGACTACTGCTTTTATAATGAGCGTCCTGAAGGGAGATGTCACCCGGAAGAGAACAATTAGGAAAAAGAAAGAGGAATTATCGAGGGAGAGAACATCCCTCCGACAGGAGGGATGCAGGCGGGATTAGCGCAACTCGGCGCGAACGCGCTCAAGATCTTCCGGCGTATCAACGCCCGTTCCAGGCACTTCGCTGGCAACGGCAACGTGAATTTTTTCGCCGTACCAGAGCACGCGAAGCTGCTCCAGCATTTCGATATGCTCCAGCGGACTCGGCGCCCAGGTAACATATCGACGAATAAAACCGGCGCGATAGCCGTAGATCCCGATATGACGCAGGAAAGTATCACCGATCGTCTCTTTAGAGAGCGCAAAGCGATCGCGATCCCACGGGATCGTGGCGCGTGAGAAATAGAGCGCATAGCCTTCGGCATCCATGACCACCTTCACCGCATTGGGATTGAATGCCTCTTCAGCGTGGTGAATGGGCACCGCGAGCGTCGCCATACCGACCTGACGCTGAGCCAGGTTTTCTGCCACCTGACGGATAATCACCGCCGGGATCATCGGCTCGTCACCCTGCACGTTCACGATGACCGTATCATCACCGAAGCCACATTTTTCAACCACTTCCGCCAGACGCTCGGTGCCGGACTGGTGATCGGAGCGGGTCATGCATACCTCACCGCCTGCCGCCTCAACCGCACGGGCGACGTCAGGATGATCGGTAGCAACAATCACGCGATCGGCACCGGATTCACGCGCACGCTCAAGGACATGCACAATCATCGGCTTGCCGTTGATATCCACCAGCGGTTTACCCGGCAGACGCGTTGAGGCATAACGCGCAGGAATAATGACAACAAAACTCATGGTTTGCTCTCTTCTGCCACCAGGGAACGAGCTTCATTTTCCAGCAGTACCGGAATGCCGTCACGCAGCGGGAAAGCCAGGCTGTCCAGCTTGCAAATCAGCTCCTGTTTGTCCTGGCTGTAGTAGAGTTTGCCGTTGCATACCGGGCAGGCAATAATTTCAAGTAAACGGTGATCCATAGTTCCTCCGTATGGGTAATCGCTAAAGCTTAACACATTCCCTTTTCAGGGAGTGCCTGTTTCCCAGCCACTTCGACAGGATGTAAACAGTCCGTCGGGCACCCGGCCCAGCGTCACGTCGCGGGCACCCTGCCAGCGCGCGAATTCGCTAATGGCGAACGTTAACCCTTTTTCCAGGCTCGCCGTCACCCTGACGCCCTCTTCCAGATAAAGCGCAATGATTTCAAGCGTGCCGGTCTTGCGGTGCATTTTGGCGTCCATACGCCCGACCAGTTGCCCCTTATGCAGCAGCGGGAGAACAAAGTAACCATACTGGCGCTTTGGCGCTGGGGTATAACATTCCAGCCGGTAGCTAAAATCGAACAGCTGCTCGGCGCGTTTTCTGTCCCAGACGACCGGGTCGAAAGGCGACAACACCGCACTGTGGGTTGCCTGAAGTTTCCCCTCCAGGGCCAGAGGAAGTAGCGGGAGGAGATCCGCATGCAGCCACATTTCGCCCAGCGTTTCCACCGTGACGGGGATGACGCGCTGTTCGCGTTGCCAGATGTCCAGCAGCGGTATCAGTGCGGGCTGGCGAAGGCGGTAATAGTCTGCCAGCCATTGCGTGCGGAAAATCCCCAGGCTGCGGGCGCTGTTTTCGAGCATGATGGCCTCGGCCACCTCCTTGGTAAGCAGGTCACGCTCGTCGTCCCAGTGCGGCATCACGCGATGCGTCAGGTCGTACACGCGCTGAAAATTACGCCGCTCAATCACCATGACTTTGCCAGAGGTAAACAGCCCTTCGAGATGACGCTTATGCGGCTTCCACTCCCACCAGCCGCTGGTGCCTTTGCGCGGGTGTTCAAAATCGGCGGAGCGTACGGGACCGTTATCCTGAATATGCGCGATTAGCTGCTCAATTTCGGCCGCATGTTCCAGCATCCACGCCTGACGGTATTTCCAGCCCATCTTTTCCGGAGCAAGCATACGGTGGCGAACCAGGGCAAAATCGCTGCGGGGCAGGAAGCAGGCTTCGTGCGCCCAGTACTCCATTAACTCTCCCTTGCTGAGCGCCTCATCCAGCCACTGCGAAGGATAATTCCCCAGGCGGCTAAACAGCACCAGGTAAGGGCTACGGGCCACGATGTTAATGGTGTCGATTTGAAGCAGCGACATGCGCTGGACGGTAGAGAGAATATCGGCAGGCTGCGCGCGGCGGCGGGGCTTTTTAAGCAGCCCCTGCGCGGCAAGGTGTAAATGACGTGCGGCTGAAAGCGAGAGTTGCGGTAAAGACATGCGTTATCCTGTCAGTCAAAGCGCCACCAGAACCGCGTAAGCGTTTATTTCACCAACGCAATCAGTTCCTTGAGCAAACGTTCCGGCTGCTCGCCGCTGAGTTCAGCGTCAACCGGCAGATACCACCAGTTTTCTTTCGCGAAGGCACGGCATTTCACCGCATCTTTTTCGGTCATGATCAGCGACTGCCCGGGTACGGTCAGGGCGTCGACCTGCCCTTCCACCAGCGCCTGGTGGTCGGCCAGCGGAACGCGTTTTTCCAGCCGGGCACCGCACTGTTCCAGCGTCGCGAAGAAGCGCGGCGGATGTCCAATCCCCGCCATCGCCACCGGTGAAGGCAGCTCAGCAACCGACCGGCGTTCACCCGTCACCAGGTTGATCGCCAGGCCCGGCTGCAGGTACATCGGGATTTCACCCGCTTTTGCCTCACCGCCGTTCACAATCACCGCATCAACGGACTTAAGACGCGAAGCTCGTTCGCGCATGGGCCCGGCCGGCAGCCACCAGCCGTTACCGAAGCGGCGAACCCCGTCGATGACCACAATCTCTTTATCACGCGCCAGGGCGTAATGCTGCAGGCCATCGTCAGTGATAATAATTTGTACCGCGTGTTCGGCAAGCAGTGCCTGAACGGCGTCGCTGCGCACCGGGGAGACCGCAACCGGCGCGCCGGTACGCTGGAAAATCAATACCGGCTCATCACCCGCTTCGGCAGTTGTGGTTTCCGCCGTCAGCAGCAGCGGATAACGCGCCGCTTTACCGCCATATCCGCGCGATACCACCCCCGGGCGGATACCGCGTTTTTGCAATTGCTCCACCAGCCAGATCACCACCGGCGTTTTACCGTTGCCGCCCGCCGTAAGATTACCGACCACCACCACCGGAACCGGCGCGCGCCAGGCACGCTTCAGCCCCAGACGGTAAAGCAGACGGATAATGCCGCTCACCAGGCCGTATAGCCAGGAGAGCGGCAAAAGCAGCAGCCACAGCGGAGATTCACCGGACCAGATGCGTGCAATCATTCGCCAAACTGCATCTTATGAAGCTGGGCGTAAACGCCGCGGTGTTCCAGCAAATCAGCATGGCTTCCGCGTTCAACAATGATACCGTCCTCAACCACGACGATTTCGTCAGCCTGCTCGATAGTCGACAGACGGTGCGCAATCACCAGCGAGGTACGGTTCTTTTGCAGCTCATCCAGCGCAGACTGAATAGCGCGTTCAGATTCCGTATCCAGCGCGGAGGTCGCTTCGTCCAGAATCAGGATCGGGCTGTCGCGCAGCAGCGCACGCGCAATGGCGATACGCTGACGCTGACCGCCGGAGAGCAGTACCCCGTTCTCACCGATTATCGTATCCAGGCCGTTATCCATCTTGTTGATAAAGTCCATTGCGTAGGCCATACGCGCGGCGTTCTCAATCTGCTCACGGCTGTATTCATCCGTGCGCGCATACGCAATGTTGTTAGCCACAGTATCGTTGAACAGGTGCACGTTCTGGGAAACCAGCGCCACCTGGTTACGCAGCGACTGCAGGGTATACTCCCGCAGATCATGACCGTCCAGGAGGATCTCACCTTCGTTAATATCGTAGAAACGGGTGATCAGGCTGGCAATGGTCGATTTACCCGAGCCGGAACGGCCTACCAGCGCCACGGTTTTACCCGCCGGAATGGACAGGTTGATATTACGCAGCGCCGGCGTTTCACGTCCAGGATAGGCGAAAGTGACATTGCGGAATTCAACGTCACCACGGGCGCGCTCAATCTCGCGAGTACCTTCATCTTTTTCCTGTTCGGAATCCAGAATACTGAACAGCGTCTGACAGGCGGCCATCCCGCGCTGGAACTGGGCGTTCACGTTCGTCAGGGATTTCAGCGGACGCATCAGTGCAATCATAGAGGAGAAGACCACGGTGATGGTACCCGCCGTCAGCGTCTCCATGACGCTAGGGAAGCTCGCGGCATACAGGACGAATGCCAGCGCCAGTGACGCAATCAGCTGAATAATCGGGTCAGAGATGGAAGAGGCCGAGACCATTTTCATCCCCTGCAGACGCATTTTATTGCTGACTTTATCGAAGCGTTTGGTTTCGACGTCCTGACCGCCAAAAATCAGAACTTCTTTATGCCCTTTCAGCATCTGTTCCGCGCTGGTCGTTACCTGCCCCATCGTGTTCTGCATATTCTTACTGATATTGCGGAAGCGCTTTGAGACGACGCGGATAGCAATAGAAACTATCGGCGCCAGAACGATAAGGATGATCGACAGCTGCCAGCTGTAATAGAACATCATCGCGAACAGGCCGATGATTGACGCACCCTCACGCACAACGGTGATCAGCGCGCTTGAGGACGAGGAGGCAACCTGCTCTGAGTCGTAGGTAATACGGGACAGCAGCGTCCCGGTAGACTGCTTGTCAAAGAACGAGACCGGCATGCCCATCATGTGGCTGAACAGGCGACGGCGCATGGTCATCACCACTTTCCCTGATACCCAGGAAATACAGTAGCTGGAGATATAGCTGGTGATGCCGCGTAAGATCATCAGTCCGATAACCACCAGAGGCATCCATAGCAACACTGAGCGATCCGTTTTACCAAAACCGTCGTCCAGTAACGGTTTGAGAAGCGATAGCATAAAAGTATCGCTGGCTGCGTTGAGGATTAACGCTACTCCCGCCACGATCAGGCCTGTTTTAAAGGGCGCAATCATCGGCCAGAGTCGGCGGAAGGTTTGCCACGTGGAGAGATCTTTGTCGTTATGCATTCAAAAAACCAGCATTCGTTGAAATAGCCGCATATTCTACCCGTTATCGACGGGCTCGCCAAACCACTGATGATACCAAACGGGTAAAAATTGCTCTCGCAAGCGCCGGATTTGCCAGTGATGTTGCGAGAATGTCACCGATATTTGTCCAGAATGAGGGGTATCGTGCCAGATGTACCCCTCTTTTCGATAACGTCGGACAACTTTTGCCGACGGGAATCGCCATGCGTTATAGCGGGCCGTTGAATCCAGGGCGATCTGACCTTCCACCCGCTGCACCAGCGGCAATGAAGAAGAAGTATTGCTGCCATGATGGGGCACCTGTATAAGCGTAGACGTCAGATAACGCCAGTAATGGCTAAGCATAGCCTGTTCCGCTTGCGCTTCAATGTCCCCCGTTAGCAGAACGCTCTGCTCACCGTCGTCCACCTTTACCACGCAGGAATGGTTGTTTCCCTGCGCCGGGTAATTTTCAGGGGGCCAGTGGACGGTGAAGGAGAGTCCCTGCCATTTCCATCTCTGCCCGCGAAAACAGGGGCGATGTCCCGCCTGGCGCAATGGGCTTCTTACCCACGCGTCAGGCCACGCTTTTTGCAACGATGCGAGTCCTCCCGCATGGTCGAGGTGCTCATGACTGAGAATAATGCCTTCAGGCCGCAGGTGATGCCAGCGAAGCCACGGGATAATCAACCGCTGCGCGCTATCCCCGCCCGGCCAGGCGAGCCCGGTATCATAGAGAATGGCTTTTCCCTGCCGTTCAATGACCATCGCCAGCCCCTGCCCCACATCCAGCATATGCAGCGTCCAGCTCTCGCTTTTTTCCGTTCGCCAGAGAGGAAATGTCAGTAAGACACTTCCTGCAAGACAAACGGCTGGAAGGGTTTTCCAGGCACGAAAGCGCCAGCCAATGATGATAAGCCAGGGCAGTAGCGTCATGTACTGCCAGCGTTGATCGACACTCTGCCAGCCGTCAGGCAGGCGCATGAGGAGCCAGAACAGCCCCGCAAGTGATTTATCGGCTGCGAACCAGACAACGCTTTCAGGTGCCGCCAGCGGCAACAGATGAAGCAGCATACCGAGCAGGATCAGCGGCACGGAGACAAACGTCACCAGGGGAACGGCAAAGAGATTCGCGACCAGAGAAGAAATGCTGAAGCCGTGGAAAATCAGAACCTGTAACGGCATCAGCAGCATCAGCATGCCCACCTGCAGATAGATCAGGTTCAGCAGCGGCCGTATACATCGTGCCCTGCGCCAGCCAGGAAGAGGCAGCCACTGAAACCAGAAAATCAGCGCGGCGACGGCAAATGCAGATAAGAGCAGACTCTGCGAGAGTATGGCTAAGGGATCGCTTATCAGGATCGCCGCGATACAGCAGACCCACACCTGCCAGGGAGACCATTGTCGGGCAGCGATCCGCAACATTGCAAGCACAGCAAGCGCGATGACCGTTCGTAGCGCAGGCGGTTGAAGACCGGTAAGCCAGGCGTAGAAAGCGGCAAAGCATAACCCGGCCAGGAGAGGCATTTGCCAGTGGATACGGTGGCTGGGTAATAAAAACTGGAGCCCACGTGCGAGTAACCAGGCGAGGGATGCCGCCAGCGCGATATGCAGTCCCGAAATCGCCATCAGATGCAGCGTCCCGGTTTCACGCATCAGGTCTTGTATTTCCCGGGGCACATCCAGACGTTCACCCATTCCCAGTCCGAGGATAACCGCCCCCCATCGGTAAGCAGAAAGGCGGTTTTGCAGTGACATGAGATATTGCGCTCGCAGGCTGCAGCGTCCATCAACGAGTTCCGCACGGGTGAAACGCCCGCTCAGCGTTTGGTGGCGGGCAAAAGCGCTGCGCTGAGAATCATAACCGCCGTCGTTCAGCTCGCCGTGTGCAGGCCTGAGCCTGAGCGTCATGGTCCAGCGCTGACCGGCACACGCTTTCTGTGGCAGATAATTGCCATACAGCGTTATGCCGGTAGAGGCCCACCAGCGCTTGCCATCAACGCTAAGAATGTTTCCCTGATGCTGCGTTGCGCCATCTGTGGCGGCGATCGCTACCTCAGCCTGCACGGCCCCCGTGGTTAAATGCTGCATCGGCCAGACGCTCTCCTTCGCAGCCAGAATACCCCACACGCAACATAACAGCGTGATCCCCGCATACTTCAGTCGTACGTTTCGCCGTGCGGCCAGCACGATCCCGCCAACAATCATTATCCACACGGTATGACGTGATGGCAGTTCAGGTAACCAGAGTAACGGGGCTATTGCCAGAATGACGCAGATGCTAAGCGCGGGAATTCCCATTGCTACCTCCCTGTTTCAGAGGGGTAGTATCTAATCAGGCAGAGCGAATTGTCAGATGGGAAAAGTACGTTTTACAGCGCGCGCTGTGCTGTTTTTATCGGTTTGCAGAAAACGAAACGGAAAAATGCGGGGCACCTTCAGAAGGAAAGCGACAGAGACAAAAAAAGCACCCGCAGGTGCTTTCTTTCGAACCCAGTTTAACCGTCTGGCTAAACTCAGTTGCCGTAAATATTGGCGCGATCGCGCAGTTCTTTACCCGGCTTAAAGTGTGGAACGTATTTACCTTCCAGCTCGACTTTATCGCCAGTTTTCGGGTTACGCCCGGTACGTGGAGCACGATAGTGCAGAGAAAAACTACCGAAACCGCGGATTTCAATGCGCTCGCCCTGGGCAAGAGTGGAGGCCATATGCTCCAGCATCTCTTTTACGGCATCTTCCACTGCCTTGGCAGGGATATGCGGTTGCTGACTGGCAAGTCTTTCAATCAATTCTGACTTGGTCATGATTCCTCCGGTTCCTTTCAAACCAATTAGCTGAACAGCTCATTAAACAAGGGCGGCCGTAGCCGCCCTTTGTTATTGATTACAGGACGAATCCTGCAATCTGTCAAGTTTGCTCCTCATCCTTCACGCTGTAAATGCGTTACAGCGCAAAAGATGCTGAGAACCTGATATTACTCGCCTTTAGCTGCTTTGAAAGCTTCAGCCATTGCGTTGTTAGAGAAGTTTGCATCTTCCTGTTTGTTAACAGTTGCGATTGCATCTTTCTCATCAGCTTCGTCTTTAGCACGAACAGACAGGCTGATTGCACGGTTCTTACGGTCAACACCGGTGAACTTAGCTTCAACGTCGTCGCCTACGTTCAGAACCAGAGTGGCATCTTCAACGCGGTCACGTGAAGCTTCAGAAGCGCGCAGGTAACCTTCAACGCCGTCAGCCAGTTCTACGGTTGCGCCTTTAGCGTCAACTGCAGTCACTTTACCGTTTACGATTGCGCCTTTCTTGTTCAGTGCAACCCAGTTGTTGAACGGATCTTCTGCGAGCTGTTTAACGCCCAGGGAGATACGCTCACGCTCTGCGTCAACCTGCAGAACAACTGCAGCGATTTCGTCGCCTTTTTTGTATTCACGAACTGCTTCTTCGCCTGCAACGTTCCAGGAGATGTCAGACAGGTGAACCAGGCCATCGATGCCGCCGTCCAGGCCGATGAAGATACCGAAGTCAGT
This sequence comes from Enterobacter sp. R-1.6.2, assembly GCF_035064085.1. NCBI lineage: Bacteria > Pseudomonadati > Pseudomonadota > Gammaproteobacteria > Enterobacterales > Enterobacteriaceae > Enterobacter > Enterobacter sp. R-1.6.2. The sequence goes on along the minus strand of NZ_JASEYI010000004.1, from coordinate 316,533 downwards.
GATAGACTTGATTTTACCTTCAACACGGTCACCCTTGTTGTGGGTTTCCGCGAACTGCTGCCATGGGTTGTTTTTGCACTGTTTCAGGCCCAGGGAGATACGACGACGTTCTTCGTCGATATCCAGAACCATCACTTCCACTACATCACCAACGTTAACAACTTTGGATGGGTGGATGTTTTTGTTGGTCCAGTCCATTTCGGAAACGTGCACCAGGCCTTCAACGCCTTCTTCGATTTCAACGAAGCAGCCGTAGTCAGTCAGGTTGGTTACGCGACCAGTCAGTTTAGTACCTTCTGGGTAACGCTTAGCGATAGCTACCCATGGATCTTCGCCCAGCTGTTTCAGGCCGAGGGATACACGAGTACGCTCGCGGTCGAACTTCAGCACTTTAACAGTGATTTCGTCGCCCACGTTCACGATTTCGCTTGGGTGCTTAACGCGTTTCCACGCCATATCGGTGATGTGCAGCAGGCCATCAACGCCGCCCAGGTCAACGAATGCGCCGTAGTCAGTGAGGTTCTTAACGATACCTTTGACTTCCATGCCTTCCTGCAGGTTTTCCAGCAGCTGATCGCGTTCTGCGCTGTTTTCAGATTCGATAACGGCACGACGGGATACAACAACGTTGTTACGCTTCTGGTCCAGCTTGATTACTTTGAACTCAAGCTCTTTGCCTTCCAGGTGCAGAGTGTCACGAACTGGACGAACGTCTACCAGAGAACCTGGCAGGAACGCACGAATACCATTCAGCTCAACAGTGAAGCCACCTTTAACTTTGCCGTTGATAACACCGACCACAGTTTCAGCTTCTTCGTAAGCTTTTTCCAGCGTGATCCATGCTTCGTGACGTTTAGCTTTCTCACGAGAAAGCAGGGTTTCACCGAAGCCGTCTTCTACTGCGTCCAGAGCAACGTCAACTTCGTCACCAACCTGGATTTCCAGCTCGCCCTGGGCGTTTTTGAACTGCTCTGCCGGAATGGCGGACTCAGATTTCAGACCGGCGTCAACCAGTACTACGTCTTTGTCGATAGCAACAACAACACCGCGAACGATGGAACCCGGGCGGGTTTCGATTTCTTTTAAGGATTCTTCAAACAGTTGAGCAAAAGATTCAGTCATGTTTAATCTTCAGGTTAATATTAACGTCCACCTGGCTCCGTGCCGGATGGGGTTGTTTCACATACCCGCCGTCAATCCATTGCAGCGGGGGTACTGCTAAATCGGTCGCGATTACGCGAGTGCCAGTTTTTGGCGCGCATATTGTAGCGCTTTTTCAATCACTTGCTCAATAGTTAAACTGGTTGAATCCAGAACTAATGCATCTTCTGCAGGAACAAGTGGGGCGACGGCGCGGTTACGATCGCGGTCATCGCGCTCTTTTATCTCGGATAAAAGGCGATCAAAGTTAACACTAAACCCCTTTTCCTGCAACTGAAGCATGCGGCGTTGAGCACGTTCTTCCGAAGAGGCGTCAAGGAAAATTTTCACTGGCGCATCAGGGAATACCACCGTCCCCATATCGCGTCCGTCAGCGATCAGCCCCGGGGCTTCACGGAACGCGCGCTGACGACGTAACAGCGCCTCGCGAACGCGCGGGAACGCCGCGACCTGAGAGGCCGCATTCGCCACTTCCTGCGTACGGATTTCGCCGCTCACGTCTTCCCCTTCAAGGATGACTTCCAGGTTGCCATCGGTCGATACGAAACGCACATCCAGATGCGCAGCCAGCGGAACCAGCGCTTCTTCAGACGCGACATCCACATGGTGATGCAGCGCGGCCAGCGCCAGCACGCGATAGATTGCTCCCGAATCTAAAAGATGCCATTGCAATGCTTCCGCCATCGCTTTGCACAGAGTACCTTTCCCTGCGCCACTCGGCCCATCAATGGTGATTACCGGGGCAACTGCCGTCATCTTTTTCTCCTTAAATAAGGCATACCGTTTACATGAACGCCGCGCATTATACGCGCCAACGTGCGCAACTGTTACCTTTGCGTGCAAATTACGGAATGATTGAAGCAGAGTGTAGAAGAAATGAGCGGAGGTGTTCGTAATGAAGCGTAAGCAAATGCCGCATCGGGCGATGCGGCAATACGTTATCAGGCCAGCGTGCTAATGCGTGCCAGCTGTTCGAAGTAGTCCGGGAACGTTTTCGCGGTACATTTCGGGTCAAGAATGGTGACAGGCGTGTCTGACAGCGCCACCAGCGAGAAGCACATCGCCATGCGGTGATCGTTATAGGTGCCGATTTCCGCAAACTGCAGTTTTGCCGGAGGGGTCACGCGAATGTAGTCTTCGCCCTCTTCCACCTCGGCACCGACTTTTCGCAGCTCTGTCGCCATTGCGAACAGGCGGTCCGTCTCTTTTACGCGCCAGTTGTAGATATTACGCAGCGTGGTCGTGCCTTTGGCAAACAGCGCCGCCGTGGCAATGGTCATCGCCGCATCCGGGATATGGTTCATGTCCATGTCGATGGCGTTCAGCTCGCCGTGAGTACAGGAGATGAAGTCATCGCCCCAGGTGACAATGGCGCCCATTTTTTCCAGCACGTCCGCAAAACGGATGTCGCCCTGCACGCTGTTACGGCCAATACCGGTCACTTTTACCGTGCCGCCTTTAATCGCACCCGCGGCCAGGAAGTAGGACGCGGATGACGCATCCCCTTCAACGAGATAGTTACCCGGAGACTGGTACTGCTGCGCCCCGCGCACCACGAAGCGCTGATAAGACTGGTTTTCCACCTCAACGCCGAAGGTTTTCATCAGGTGCAGGGTTATATCAATGTACGGTTTGGAGACCAGCTCACCTTTAATGGTGATAACCGTATCCTGCGGTGCCAGCGGTGCGGTCATCAGCAGGGCCGTCAGGAACTGGCTGGAGACGCTGCCGTCCACCTCGACGTGACCGCCGGTAAAACCGCCGCGCAGACGCAGTGGCGGATAGTTTTCCTGCTCAAGATACTCAACCTGCGCGCCGCCCTGACGCAGAGCATCCACAAGGTGACCAATCGGACGCTCTTTCATGCGCGGCTCGCCGGTCAGCACAATGTTGTTGCTACCCAGACACAGGGCCGCCGCCAGCGGGCGCATCGCGGTACCGGCGTTGCCCAGAAACAGCTCAAGCTCTTCGCCCGAGCGCAGCGCGCCGCCGTTGCCGGTCACTTCGCAGCGGGTACGATCGTCGGAGAGAGTGTAATGAACGCCCAACGCTTTCAACGCATTGAGCATATGGCGCACGTCATCGCTGTCCAGCAGGTTTGTGAGGACGGTGGTGCCGTTTGCCAGAGCTGCCAGCAGCAGAGCGCGGTTCGAGACACTTTTTGAACCAGGCAGATTAATGGTGCCATCTACCCGCGCGATAGGTTGTAACGTCAGGGATTCCATGAAAACTAAACTCTCAACTCAACATAATAAAAACCCCGCAGGGACGCTGCGGGGGTGAAAAACAGCAAATTAACCGTGACGACGTTCGAAGTCGATCATGAAATCCGTCAGGGCTTTAACGCCTTCCAGCGGCATCGCGTTATAGATGGAGGCACGCATGCCGCCGACGACACGGTGACCTTTGAGCGCATGCAGACCTGCCGCGAAGGACTCTTCCAGGAACACTTTGTCCAGGCTGCTGTCCGCCAGCTGGAACGGCACGTTCATGCGGGAACGGTTCGCTTTCGCCACATCGTTGCGGTAGAAATCGCTCTTGTCGATCACGCCATACAGCAGTTCAGCTTTCTGCTGATTGACCTTGTCCATCTGCGCCACGCCGCCGTTTTGCTTCAGCCATTTGAAGACCAGGCCGGAGAGATACCAGGCAAACGTTGGTGGGGTGTTGAACATCGAATCGTTATCGTTCAGCACGGTGTAATCGAGAATCGAAGGACAGGATTTATGTGCTTTACCCAGCAGGTCTTCACGCACAACGACGATAGTCAAACCGGCCGGGCCGATATTTTTCTGCGCGCCCGCATAGATAACGCCGTAGCGGCTGACATCAATTGGCGCAGACAGAATGGTGGAGGAGAAGTCGGCGGCAACCACGACATCGCTACCGAAGTTTGGCGTCTCGTCGATGGCAATCCCGTCAATGGTTTCGTTCGGGCAGTAGTGCAGATACGCTGCGTTATCGGAAAGCTGCCACTCGCTCATGGGCTTCACGGCGCGCAGACCGTCAACGGTCACTTTGGCGTCGATAACATTCGGCGTGCAGTATTTATGCGCTTCTTTAACGGCGCTTGCCGCCCAGTAACCTGCGTCAACGTAGTCAGCCGTCGTTTTGTCACCGAGGATATTCAGCGGAACGCCTGCAAACTGGCCGCGTCCACCGCCGTGACAGAACAATACTTTGTAGTTCGAGGGAATATTCAGCAGATCGCGAAAATCCTTTTCTGCCTCTTCCGCCACCTGAATAAACTCTTTACCACGGTGGCTAATTTCCATCACCGACGTACCGAGACCGTTCCAGTCACAGAGTTCCTGTTGAGCCTGTTTAAGCACGTCTGCCGGTAACATCGCCGGACCTGAACTGAAATTAAAGACTTGAGCCATTTCCCCTCACCACGCTAAAAGCCATAAGTTATAACTGTGGATATCGGTTTTATCATTCAGTGACACGCGCCGCAATGTCTAAAACTTATGACCCGTGAAATGTGCCCCGCGTCACACAAAACAATCTGCCGCCTCGCCAGGACAAAACCGACAAAATGGCTGTCAGGTGATACGTTTGGCCCGGCTAACCTTCGTCCATTCCGGATTTGCACAGCGGGGGCATAATTGGCGATCCCCCGGCTGCATCGCGACTACATGGCTACATCTTACGCAAGCATACTCGCCGGATGCCGGTACCGTTCTGAAACGCTCAATGAGCATATCCGGCAGGATACACAGTCCCGGCTTCACCTCGTCGTCAGGATAGTAATAGACGCTGATCTGCCCGTTGGTTTCCATGATTGCCAGACGCACCTGCCCGAGCTGTTCAACGCTGTTCAGGCGAAGCTCCATAAAGAACTCAAACTCGGTCATATTGGCGCTTTGTACATTTTCCCAGGCCAGCTGTCCGTCCTCGACGATAACGACCGGCTTCCCTTCAAGCAGATCTTCCAGCTTTTCGCTTTTCGACATCAGCCACATGACAAGACGGTAAAGTAGCGCCAGTGAGACAAAAACGATAAACACCGGCACCATCGGCACGTCGTCATAAAAGGCGACGTCACCCGCCGCCGAGCCCAGCGTCAGGATGATCAACACCTCAAAGAGCGACATCTGCCGCACGCCTCGGCGGCCGGTGATTTTAAGAAACAGGAAGACGAGGACGAAGGTATACAGGCTGCGCAGCGCCACTTCGCCCAGAAATTCAGGAGGAACTTTATCAAACGCCATCCGCTGGAGATCAAATGCTTTCATTTTTCTATGCCTTAACAGTCAGTTACTGCCACTAAGCATAGCCCAGCCATTTATTTTCGCCGAAGATAGCACCCGTCACGCAAAACCCGTATCATTGCGCGCTTTACGTACGATAAAAGTGAACGCCATGACTCAAACGTTTATCCCCGGCAAAGACGCCGCTCTGGAAGATTCCATCGCTCGCTTCCAGCAGAAACTGACCGACCTGGGTTTTAACATCGAAGAAGCCTCCTGGCTCAATCCGGTACCTCACGTCTGGTCCGTGCATATTCGCGATAAAGACTGTGCCCTGTGCTTTACCAACGGTAAAGGCGCGACAAAAAAAGCGGCACTGGCCTCTGCGCTGGGTGAGTATTTTGAGCGTCTGTCCACCAACTATTTCTTCGCTGACTTCTGGCTGGGCGAAACCATCGCTAACGGCCCGTTCGTTCACTATCCAAATGAAAAATGGTTCCCGCTGACCGAAGATGACGAGCTGCCGGAAGGTATTCTCGACGCGCGCCTGCGTGCCTTCTACGATCCAGACAGCGAACTGACCGCCAGCATGCTGATCGATCTGCAGTCTGGCAATGAAGACCGTGGGATCTGCGCCCTGCCGTTCACCCGTCAGTCTGACGAGCAGACCGTGTATATTCCGATGAACATCGTCGGCAACCTGTATGTGTCCAACGGTATGTCCGCCGGTAACACCCGCAATGAAGCGCGCGTGCAGGGTCTGTCTGAAGTTTTCGAACGCCACATTAAAAACCGCATCATCGCTGAATCCATCAGCCTGCCAGAAATTCCGGCAGACGTGCTGGCGCGCTACCCGGGCGTAGTAGAGTCCATCGCTAAGCTGGAAGCCGAAGGTTTCCCAATCTTTGCCTATGATGGCTCGCTGGGCGGCAAGTATCCGGTTATCTGCGTGGTGCTGTTTAACCCGGCCAACGGTACCTGCTTCGCCTCATTCGGCGCGCACCCTGACTTCGGCGTGGCGCTGGAGCGTACCGTTACCGAGCTGCTGCAGGGCCGTAGCCTGAAAGATCTCGACGTCTTCACCCCGCCAACGTTTGACGATGAAGAAGTGGCCGAGCATACCAACCTTGAAACCCACTTCATCGACTCCAGCGGTTTAATTTCCTGGGATATGTTCAAGCAGGACGCCGACTATCCGTTCGTGGACTGGAGCTTTGCCGGGACCACGGAAGAAGAGTTCGCCACGCTGATGGCGATCTTCAACGCGGAAGATCGGGAAGTTTATATTGCCGACTACGAACACCTTGGCGTCTACGCGTGCCGCATTATTGTTCCAGGCATGTCCGACATCTACCCGGCTGAAGATCTGTGGCTGGCGAATAACAGCATGGGCGCGCACCTGCGCGAAACGCTGCTGGCTCTGCCGGGCAGCGAGTGGGAGAAAGAAGATTATCTGAACCTGATCGCCCAACTGGACGAAGAAGGCCACGATGACTTTACCCGCGTACGCGAACTGCTGGGCCTGGCGACCGGTAAAGACAACGGCTGGTATACCCTGCGCATCGGTGAGCTGAAAGCGATGCTGGCCCTGGCGGGTGGCGATTTGGATCAGGCCCTGGCCTGGACCGAGTGGACCATGGAATTCAACCAGTCGGTCTTCTCTGCCGAGCGCACCAATTATTACCGCTGCCTGCAAACCCTGCTGCTGCTGGCCCAGGAAGAGGATCGCGAGCCGCTGCAATACCTGAATGCTTTCGTGCGGATGTACGGAGCTGAGGCCGTAGAAGCAGCCAGTGCAGCCCTGAGCGGCGAAGAGCCGTTCTATGGCCTGCAGGCTGTTGATAGCGATCTGAAAGCCTTCCCGGCGCATCAGTCGCTGCTGAAGGCCTACGAAAAACTGCAGAAAGCAAAAGCCGCTTACTGGTCAAAATAAGCGCACATAACATTACCAGCAGTAGGCGTATTCAATCGTCTGGGCTATATTACGGGGCAATTTCATTGCCCCGTTTTTTATTTTCTTCGGCAATGACTGTTGATTGTAATAATAAAGTTAAACATGGGTAAATATAATAATATTTACCTGAGCTTTACTGTTACTTTTTATGGTAAATACTCCATATTAATTAACTGCGTCAGGGGTGGCTGAACGAAAAAATTCAACTCTTTTCATAACTTTTAAAATTTATTTTTATACGGATAATCAAATACTTACTCCGCATTTGCTGTAAAACCATACACACTGCGGGCCTATAAGCCAGGCGAGATATGATCTATATCAATTTCTCTTCTATAATGCTTTGTTAGTATCTCGTCGCCGACTTAATAAAGAGAGAGTTAGTGTGAAAGCTGACAACCCTTTTGATCTTTTACTCCCTGCTGCGATGGCCAAAGTTGCCGAAGAAGCGGGTGTCTATAAAGCAACGAAACACCCGATGAAGACGTTCTATCTGGCGATCACGGCTGGTGTGTTCATCTCTATCGCTTTCGTCTTCTACATCACCGCCACCACCGGTACTGCCGGAATGCCTTTCGGCATGGCCAAACTGATTGGCGGCATTTGCTTCTCACTGGGTCTGATTCTCTGCGTCATCTGCGGCGCCGACCTGTTCACCTCAACGGTGCTGATTGTCGTGGCAAAGGCCAGCGGAAGAATTACCTGGGGTCAGCTGGCACGCAACTGGCTTAACGTCTACGTGGGTAACCTGGTTGGCTGTCTGCTCTTTGTTTTGTTGATGTGGCTTTCTGGCGAGTACATGACCGCCAACGGTGGCTGGGGCCTTAACGTCCTGCAAACCGCCGACCACAAAATGCACCACACATTTATCGAAGCCGTTGCTCTCGGCATCCTCGCTAACCTGATGGTCTGCCTGGCTGTATGGATGAGCTACTCGGGTCGTAGCCTGATGGACAAAGCCTTAATTATGGTTCTGCCGGTTGCGATGTTTGTTGCCAGCGGCTTTGAGCACAGTATCGCGAATATGTTCATGATCCCAATGGGCATTGTCATCCGCGACTTTGCAAGCCCGGAGTTCTGGACCGCAGTTGGTTCATCCCCGGAAAGTTTCTCTCACCTGACTATTATGAATTTCATTACTGATAACCTGATCCCTGTCACTATCGGGAACATTATCGGTGGGGGTCTGTTAGTTGGGTTGACATACTGGGTCATTTACCTGCGTGGCGACGATCATCATTGATGGTTTTCTCAGGCAGTAAATAAAAAATCCACTTAAGAAGGTAGGTGTTACATGTCCGAGCTTAATGAAAAGTTAGCCACAGCCTGGGAAGGTTTTGCGAAAGGTGACTGGCAGAATGAAGTAAACGTACGTGACTTCATTCAGAAAAACTATACCCCGTATGAAGGTGACGAATCCTTCCTGGCTGGCGCAACTGACGCGACCACCAAGCTGTGGGACAGCGTAATGGAAGGAGTTAAACTGGAAAACCGCACTCACGCGCCAGTTGATTTTGACACCTCCGTTGCTTCCACCATCACTTCTCACGATGCTGGCTACATCAACAAAGCCCTTGAGAAAATCGTTGGTCTGCAGACTGAAGCACCACTGAAACGCGCAATCATCCCGTTCGGTGGTATCAAAATGGTTGAAGGTTCCTGCAAAGCGTATAACCGCGAGCTGGACCCAATGCTGAAAAAAATCTTCACCGAATACCGCAAAACCCACAACCAGGGCGTATTCGATGTTTACACCAAAGACATCCTGAACTGCCGTAAATCTGGCGTTCTGACTGGTCTGCCAGATGCGTATGGCCGTGGCCGTATCATCGGTGACTACCGTCGCGTTGCGCTGTACGGTATCGACTTCCTGATGAAAGACAAGTACGCGCAGTTTGTTTCCCTGCAGTCTGACCTGGAAAACGGCGTAAACCTGGAAGCGACTATCCGTCTGCGTGAAGAAATCGCTGAACAGCACCGCGCGCTGGGTCAGATCAAAGAGATGGCTGCTAAATATGGCTGCGATATCTCTGGTCCTGCGACCAACGCTCAGGAAGCCATCCAGTGGACCTACTTCGGCTACCTTGCCGCTGTTAAGTCTCAGAACGGTGCAGCAATGTCCTTCGGTCGCGTATCCACCTTCCTGGATGCGTACATCGAACGCGACATCAAAGCAGGCAAAATCACCGAGCAAGACGCTCAGGAAATGATTGACCACCTGGTCATGAAACTGCGTATGGTTCGCTTCCTGCGTACTCCTGAATACGATGAGCTGTTCTCTGGTGACCCAATCTGGGCAACAGAATCAATCGGTGGTATGGGCGTTGACGGCCGTACTCTGGTAACCAAAAACAGCTTCCGCTTCCTGAACACCCTGTACACCATGGGTCCTTCTCCGGAGCCGAACATCACCGTTCTGTGGTCTGAAAAACTGCCTCTGAACTTCAAGAAATTCGCGGCTAAAGTGTCCATCGATACCTCTTCTCTGCAGTACGAGAACGATGACCTGATGCGTCCGGACTTCAACAACGACGATTACGCTATCGCTTGCTGCGTAAGCCCAATGGTTGTTGGTAAACAAATGCAGTTCTTCGGTGCGCGTGCAAACCTGGCGAAAACCATGCTGTACGCAATCAACGGCGGCGTTGATGAAAAACTGAAAATGCAGGTTGGTCCTAAGTCTGAGCCGATCAAAGGCGACGTTCTGAACTTCGACGAAGTCATGGAACGTATGGATCACTTCATGGACTGGCTGGCTAAACAGTACGTCACTGCGCTGAACGTTATCCACTACATGCACGACAAGTACAGCTACGAAGCCTCTCTGATGGCGCTGCACGACCGTGACGTTATCCGCACCATGGCGTGTGGTATCGCTGGTCTGTCCGTTGCTGCTGACTCCCTGTCTGCAATCAAATATGCGAAAGTTAAACCAATTCGTGACGAAGACGGCCTGGCTGTAGACTTCGAAATCGAAGGTGAATATCCGCAGTTTGGTAACAACGACTCTCGCGTTGATGACATGGCGGTTGACCTGGTAGAACGTTTCATGAAGAAAATTCAGAAACTGACTACTTACCGTAACGCTATCCCGACTCAGTCTGTTCTGACCATCACCTCTAACGTTGTGTATGGTAAGAAAACCGGTAACACCCCAGACGGTCGTCGTGCTGGCGCGCCATTCGGCCCAGGTGCTAACCCAATGCACGGTCGTGACCAGAAAGGTGCGGTTGCCTCTCTGACCTCCGTTGCTAAACTGCCGTTTGCTTACGCGAAAGATGGTATCTCTTACACCTTCTCTATCGTGCCAAACGCGCTGGGTAAAGACGACGAAGTGCGTAAAACTAACCTCGCGGGTCTGATGGATGGTTACTTCCACCACGAAGCGTCCATCGAAGGTGGTCAGCACCTGAACGTGAACGTCATGAACCGTGAAATGCTGCTCGACGCGATGGAACACCCTGAGAAATATCCTCAGCTGACCATCCGCGTATCTGGCTACGCAGTACGTTTTAACTCCCTGACTAAAGAACAGCAGCAGGACGTTATCACCCGTACTTTCACTCAGTCCATGTAAGTGGAATTGACTGAAATCACGCGTTAAAAAGCGTACAATAAAGGCTCCACGTCAGTGGGGCCTTTTTAGCACCCTCTCCACCTCAGTCTCTTTTGTCCGCTATCTATACTCTATGGATATCAGCCAAAACAGACTTCAACACAGCCGGCTTTGAGCTGTGCATACTCAGGCCCCGGACGGGCCGATGCTGGAGATATCACCGCAATGTCAATTATTGGTCGCATTCACTCCTTTGAATCCTGTGGCACCGTCGATGGCCCGGGTATCCGTTTCATCACCTTTTTCCAGGGCTGCCTGATGCGCTGCCTGTACTGCCATAACCGTGACACCTGGGATACGCACGGCGGTAAAGAAGTGACCGTTGAAGACTTGATGAAAGAGGTGGTGACCTACCGCCACTTTATGAACGCGTCCGGCGGCGGCGTCACCGCATCCGGCGGTGAAGCCATTCTGCAGGCCGAATTTGTCCGCGACTGGTTCCGCGCCTGCCATAAAGAAGGCATTCATACCTGCCTCGACACCAACGGCTTTGTGCGCCGCTACGATCCGGTTATCGACGAGCTGCTTGAAGTGACCGATCTGGTGATGCTCGATCTTAAACAGATGAACGATGAGATCCACCAGAACCTCGTTGGCGTCTCAAACCACCGCACGCTGGAATTTGCCAAATACATTGCCGATAAAGGCATCAAAACCTGGATCCGCTACGTGGTGGTTCCCGGCTGGTCAGATGACGACGACTCCGCGCACCGCCTCGGGGAATTTACCCGCGACATGGGCAACGTCGAGAAAATCGAGCTTCTGCCCTATCACGAGCTGGGTAAACATAAATGGGTGGCGATGGGCGAAGAGTACAAACTTGATGGCGTGAAGCCGCCAAAAAAAGAGACGATGGAACGCGTCAAAGGTATTCTTGAACAGTACGGCCACAAGGTGATGTATTAAAGAAAAGCCCGGTGAAAACCGGGCCTTTTTATATTCTATTTAAAGACGCCGTTAATAACGGACGTCACAATGGCTGTACTCAGCGCAATTAAGACCAGGTCGTCTCCGACCACGCGCCATTCATAGCCAGGGTAGGAAGGAAGCTGACCCAGCATTGAGGCCGGCACGGTTTTCTTCGCAATGCCCGGAGGCAACGGCTTACCGCGCGCCAGGTTTTTCGCGATACCCGGAGGCAGAGAGTCATAGCCCGTTAGGCCATAATTCAGCGCCAGATGGCGGGCATGATCGAAGCTCACGCGAGCGTCGACATCGTTACCGACATCTTTACTGCTTTTAAAGCTTTTATCCGATTTTCCAGGGTTATCCTGACCGTTATTTTGCTTATTGCCATGGTTACCAGAATTTCCGTTACCATGATTACCGCCATTACCTTGCCCGCCACCGTTTCCGTGACCACCGCCATTCCCGTTTCCAGGATTAGCCATGACCGGAGCCGTTGCAAACGTTAAAGACAACACTACGGCAAGTGCGGTAGTGGAAAAACGACGAATAGACATGATTGCTGCCTTATAGTGGTAGGACTCACATGAATTATCGCCTGGCGCAATAAACAAACAATAAGTAAAACTCTTAGTTGTGACAGGGACAAAAAAGCCTGTCATCGACAGGCTTTTATTTAATCAGGCATGTGCCACAGGCGTTGGGTGTTCGCCCACTTTGCGCAGCAGCATTAAGAGATAAATAAACGATACGCTGGCGATCATGATAAACAATAAATTATCAGAGTAATTCTGCATCAGCATCGCGGTAAACGTCGGGCCTAATAAGCTGCCGATGGTATAGCTCAGTAACAGCGCCTGGTTCATTGCCACCAGCTGGTGATGTTCAACTTTCTCACAGGCCCAGGCCATCGCGACCGGATAGAGCGTAAAGCCGGCCGCCCCGAGAATAAACAGCGCAGGCGCCATCGCGGCGTTGCTGAGCATGGCAAGGCATCCCATAATGACCACAAAGACCTGAACGCGCAGCACCAGCAGACGGCCGAAACGATCCGCCAGTCGGCCAATCGGCCACTGCCCGACGATCCCCGCACTCACCATCACCGCCATCCAGAAGCCAATTCCAGAATCGCTGACGCCCTGATGATTCAGATAGAGCGGCATCAGGCCATAGAGCGAGCCCAGTACAATCCCCGAGATAATGCAGCCGTTAACGCCCAGACGCGCCTGGCGGAGTCTGAGCATCGGCCAGACGTGGGTCGCTTCCTGATGCTCGCTGTTCTGGTTCACAATGCGCGTGAAGAGCAGCGGCAGGATCGCGGCGAGCACCATGCCCGTTACCCACGGCAGAACGCTCATCAGGTCGGTTGGCAGCTTGCTGACCATCAGTTGACCCAGCACGGTGCCGACGTAATAAACCATCATATAGGCTGCCAGCAGGCGTCCACGGTTGCGCGAAGTGCCGCTGCACATCAGCGCGCTTTCAACCACCACCCAAATCATCGCGCAGCCTACGCCTGCGATAAAGCGCCATGCCATCCAGCTCCAGAAGCCGACCATCAGGCCCAGCCCGGCACACCCGGCGGCGAAAATCAGCGAAGCCAGATAATAGCTGCGATTAAAGCCAAAGCGCTTAATCAGGCTCCCGGTCATTAGCGTACCCAGCAGGTTCCCGGTAAAAAAGGACGAGCTGACCATACCCACCTGCCAGGTCGGTAAGTTTTCATGGGCGAGCCATAGCGGGACGAGCGTATTTAACACTGCGATCGCCAGGGTCAACAGAAGCAGGCCACAAAGCAACAGAAGCACTGGCCGGGTATAGGTGGTCATGGATTAAAAACCGTGAGGAAGTTCAGATTTCGTGCGCATCATGCCACTGGCAAAACCAAAGTCAATCCACTGATTTAGCCGCCTCGCACAATATGTTCCCTGTCGATTTAAAAAACTTATCCTGCTAATGCCACGCCTGCTATAGATATTAATTATGTGTCTGTTTTTATTTATTAATGGGCGAAATTAAAACAAAACGACAGTCGAAAAATTTCATGATCGAAAAAAGAAAAGCCGGGCACTCAGGCCCGGCTTGATATAACTCAATGCAACGTTAACTGGCGATAGCCATACCTACGGTCATATGCAACCCGTAGAACACACCGCGGCCAATCAGTTCACCCGCCAGGACCAGCACAAAGGCCAGTGACAGCAGCGGCAGCGCGGGCTGATAACCTTTGAGCTGAGGAGCAATCCAGAATACCAACGCAGCGACCAGCAGAACGATGCGCCAGGCCATCAGAGAACCGTAGTCCGGCACCAGGGCAGAAGCCTGCTGGATAGAGCTGTGAATGGTTGCCAGTTCGGCACCCTGCATCAGAGCGACCATCGCACTCACCACCAGCGCCAGCATCGAAACAGCCGGCAGCAAACGCATTGCCCACCCGTCTACGCCCGCCACGCGCAGCAGCAGGTAGCCCAGCAGCGGCCCGCCGATAAACATCGTCAGGAAGAAGCTCATCGGCGTCCAGACGCTGTACCAGGTTGGAACGGTATCGATGGTGTTATAGACGCGCACCATCATCCACACGAACACCACGCCCAGCACCATGGTCACGATCAGCCACAGGCTGCGCAGACCCGCAGGCAATTTCTTCAAAGCGGCCAGCAGCCAGCCCAGCCCACCGACGGCAAAGAAAATTGCCCCGCTGGCTATCTCGTTACTGAGGGACGATGCCCCTACGCGGTTCAGAGAGTTAAACGCGCGCATCGGCGAACCCAGGTGCAGCGTAGAGGCGATAAAGCCAATTCCCATCAGCACCCACAGGCCAAACATGCTCAACACTAAACGCTGCTGCTGTTCAGCGTTGAGATTCCCCTTCAGCAGCGCCAGCGCGAGCACAATGAAACCGCCCGCCACGCACTGGCCAAAGACCGTGAAGATCATCAGCGGCCATTCATGCCATCCACTTCCCATCTCACACCTCCTTCGGATTTGCCAGGTAGCCGGTGGTGTCACCTGTAGGACGGCTGTTGGCGTTAGGTTTAATCACAATGCTCGGCTTCGTGAAGTGCGCAGACGGCAGCGGTGCCACTGCGGCAAGCTGACCGTGTTTTTGACGCAGCTCTTCTATCGGACCGAAGTCCAGCGCGCGCAGCGGACAGGACTCGACGCAAATCGGCTTTTTGCCATCCGCCACGCGGGTGTGGCAACCGTCGCATTTGGTCATATGACCTTTGGCGGCGTTGTACTGCGGCGCGCCGTACGGGCACGCCATGTGGCAGTATCGGCAGCCGATGCAGACATCTTCGTCCACCACCACAAAGCCGTCTTCACGCTTGTGCATCGCTCCGCTCGGGCAGACCTTTGTGCAGGCCGGATCTTCACAGTGGTTACAGGCAATCGACAGGTAATAGGCAAAGACGTTCTGATGCCAGACGCCGTTATCTTCCTGCCAGTCGCCCCCGGCGTATTCGTAAATACGGCGGAAGCTGACGTCCGGGGTCAGGTCTTTGTAATCTTTACAGGCCAGCTCGCAGGTTTTGCACCCGGTGCAACGGCTGGAATCGATAAAAAATCCATACTGGGTTGTCATCGGCTACTCCTTAAACCTTTTCAACCTGGACAAGGTTTGTGTGGGATGGGTTGCCCTTCGCCAGCGGCGACGGACGCTGCGTGGTCAGCACGTTAATACTGCCCGCCTGGTCTATGCGGTTGGCATCAGGGCTGTACCAGGCCCCTTCCCCCAGCGCCACCACGCCTGGCATCATGCGCGGCGTCACCTTAGCTTCAATGTGCACCTCGCCGCGGCCGTTGAAGATACGCACGCGATCGCCATTGCTGATGCCGCGTGCTTTGGCATCCATCGGGTTGATCCACATCTCCTGACGGCAGGCGGCCTTAAGTACTCCGACATTGCCGTAGGTGGAGTGAACGCGCGCTTTGTAGTGGAAACCGGTCAGCTGCAGCGGGAATTTCGCCGTCAGCGGATCGTTATAGTTTTCAAAACCCGGCGTGTAGATCGGCAGCGGATCGATAACGTCCTCTTCCGGCAGCTCCCAGGTCGACGCGATTTTTGCCAGCTCTTCGGAGTAGATTTCGATTTTGCCCGACGGCGTGGTCAGCGGGTTCGCCTGCGGGTCTTCACGGAACGCTTTGTACGCCACGTGGTGCCCTTCCGGATCGCGCTGTTTGTACATACCCTGCTTGCGGAAGGTATCGAAATCCGGCAGGTCAGGGACCGCCTTACGGGAGAGTTCATGCAGATGGCGCATCCAACCTTCCTGAGTACGCCCCTCGGTAAACTGCTGCTCAACGCCAAGACGTTTCGCCAGCTCAGAGGTCATCTCATAGATGGTTTTGCACTCGAAGCGCGGTTTAATCGCCTGGTCGGTAAAGATCACGTAGGACATGTTGCCGCAGGAGGCGTCCAGCGCGAAATCCATCTGTTCAGAGGCGGTGCAGTCCGGCAGCAGGATATCGGCGTATTTCGCCGAGGAGGTCATGTGGCAGTCGATGACCACAATCATCTCGCACTTCTTATCATCCTGCAGGATTTCATGGGTGCGGTTGATTTCGGAGTGCTGGTTGATGAGACAGTTACCGGCATAGTTCCAGATCATCTTGATCGGCACGTCCAGCTTGTCCTTGCCGCGCACGCCGTCGCGCAGGGCGGTCATTTCAGGACCACGTTCGATCGCATCGGTCCACATAAACATGGAGATGCTGGTCTGAACCGGGTTATCCAGCGTCGGCATGCGTTCGAACGGTACTTCATACGAGCCTTCACGCGCGCCGGTGTTACCGCCGTGAATACCGACGTTGCCGGTCAGAATGGAGAGCATGGAGATGGCGCGAGTCGCGATTTCGCCGTTCGCATGGCGCTGCGGTCCCCAGCCCTGGCTGATGTAGGCCGGTTTGGCCGAGCCAATCTCACGCGCCAGCTGAACGATACGCTCGGCCGGAATACCGGTGATGGTGGACGCCCACTCGGGCGTTTTCGCCACGCCGTCGCTGCCCTGCCCGAGAATATAGGCCTTGTAATGGCCATTTGCAGGCGCGCTGGCTGGCAGGGTTTTCTCGTCATAGCCGACGCAGTATTTATCCAGGAAAGGCTGATCGACGAGGTTTTCTGTGATCATTACCCACGCAAGCGCCGAGACCAGCGCTGCATCGGTACCCGGACGGATTGGGATCCACTCGTCTTCACGTCCGGCGCCGGTGTCGGTATAGCGCGGATCGATAATGATCATGCGGGCATTGGATTTGGCGCGGGCCTGTTCGAGGTAATAGGTTACCCCGCCGCCGCTCATGCGGGTTTCGCCCGGGTTGTTACCGAACAGGACGACCAACTTACTGTTTTCGATATCGGACGGGCTGTTGCCGTCCGCCCAGCCGCCGTAGGTGTAGTTCAGGCCCGCAGCAATCTGCGCCGATGAGTAGTCACCATAGTGATTAAGATAACCACCGCAGCAGTTCATCAGACGTGCCACCAGCGTTTTACCCGGTGGCCAGGAGCGGGTCAGCGTACCGCCGAGCGTACCGGTGCCGTAGTTCAGGTAGATGGATTCGTTGCCGTACTCTTTGATAAGGCGCTGCATATTGGTGGCGATAATGTCGTAGGCTTCATCCCAGCTAATCCGCTCGAACTTCCCTTCGCCACGCTTACCGACGCGCTTCATCGGATATTTCAGGCGGTCCGGATTATACACGCGACGACGCATTGATCGGCCCCGCAAACAGGCGCGAACCTGATGTAACCCTTCATAGTTATCATCCCCGGTATTGTCGGTTTCGACATATTTAATTTCGCCATCCACCACGTGCATACGCAGCGGACAACGGCTACCGCAGTTAACGGTACAAGCACTCCACACCACTTTTTCCGGAGCTGAAGCTGGGGATAGTGCATCCGCCGCTGAGGCCAGTCGGGTAAAAGGAAGCGTGAAGGCGCTGCTGGCTACGGCCAGGCCGCCTATCGCCGTGGTTTTCATCAACCCACGGCGAGTGACCTCGGCAGCCATAAATGCTTCAGGCGCGTTGATTTTCATAGAGACTCACTTTGGTTGCTCACAAAGAAAAGAGTGGCGGCGCAAACCGCTATGTAGTTTTATATACAACGAATTTCTACGTAATCAGCTTTTTATGCTGACTTTCATTCGGAGGAGTATTACTACTTTAGAGGGAGGGGGTATTGCGTCGTGTCAATTCAGAGGCATAAAAAAAGCGCCCAAAGGCGCTTTTTTGTTGTGAGGCAAAGAATTAGCCGATGTACTGCTGGCCTTTCATGTATGGGCGCAGCACTTCAGGGATCTCAATACGACCGTCTGCCTGCTGATAGTTTTCCAGCACGGCAACCAGCGTACGGC
Organism: Enterobacter sp. R-1.6.2; assembly: GCF_035064085.1. Taxonomy (NCBI): domain Bacteria; kingdom Pseudomonadati; phylum Pseudomonadota; class Gammaproteobacteria; order Enterobacterales; family Enterobacteriaceae; genus Enterobacter; species Enterobacter sp. R-1.6.2. The sequence goes on along the minus strand of NZ_JASEYI010000004.1, from coordinate 298,344 downwards.
CCACAGCCAGACCAGAACCGTTCAGGGTATGCACCAGACGGGTTTTCTTGTCAGATTTGCTGCGGCAGCGTGCCTGCATACGACGCGCCTGGAAATCCCAGACGTTAGAGCAGGAGGAGATTTCACGGTAGGTGTTCTGCGCAGGCACCCACACTTCCAGATCGAAGGTTTTGCAGGCGCCAAAGCCCATATCACCGGTGCACAGGGCCATACGACGGTACGGCAGACCCAGCAGCTCCAGCACTTTCTCAGCGTGACCGGTCATCTCTTCCAGCGCGTCCATGGACTCTTCAGGGCGGACGATCTGCACCATCTCAACTTTGTCGAACTGGTGCATACGGATCAGACCGCGCGTGTCGCGACCGTAAGAACCTGCTTCAGAACGAAAGCACGGAGAGTGTGCCGTCAGCTTAATTGGCAGGTCGTCTTCATCGATGATCTCATCACGCACGAGGTTAGTCAGCGGCACTTCAGCGGTTGGGATCAGCGCGTAGTTGCTGCTGTCTGCTTCCTCGTCCAGCGGACGGGTATGGAACAGATCGCCGGCAAATTTCGGCAGTTGGCCCGTACCGTACAGCGTATCGTGGTTGACCAGATACGGCACGTAGGTTTCGCTGTAGCCATGCTGCTCGGTGTGCAGATCCAGCATGAACTGCGCCAGCGCGCGGTGCAGATGGGCAATCTGGCCTTTCATCACCACAAAACGGGAGCCGGTCAGCTTAACCGCTGCCGCAAAGTCCAGGCCCACGTGCATTTCGCCCAGCGTCACGTGATCGCGCACTTCGAAGTCAAACTCACGAGGCGTACCCCAGCGTTTCACTTCAACGTTGTCGTTTTCATCTTTGCCGACAGGCACGCTGTCGTCAGGAATATTCGGGATAGCCAGGGCAATATCACGAATCTCGGCCTGAAGAACGTCCAGCTCAGCTTTTGCCTGATCCAGTTCTTCACCCAGTTTGTTCACTTCCAGGCGTAATGGCTCAATATCTTCCCCGCGCGCTTTCGCCTGGCCGATGGATTTCGATCGAGAGTTACGCTCTGCCTGCAGATTTTCAGTTTGTACCTGCAGAACTTTACGACGCTCTTCGAGAGCGCGCAGCTTATCTACATCCAGCTTAAAGCCCCGGCGTGCCAGTTTTTCAGCGACTGCGTCTGGCTCATTACGCAGCAGATTGGGATCGAGCATGCTTATCCTGTGCTTATCGAATTAAAATAGGAAAATGTGACCACAGCCTGCGGCCACAAGGATACATTGCCAACATTACCGCAACGATTGAACTAACGGTAGCGTTTTATAGGGCTATTTTGATCCTGTCCGGCGAGCCAGGTGAGCTTTTCACCAATCTTGCCTTCAAGACCTCTGTTTGTGGGGTGATAATAGCGCGTTTGTGCCATCTCCTGCGGGAAATATTCCTCCCCGGCAGCGTAGGCATTGGGTTCATCATGAGCGTAACGATACTCCTGCCCGTAACCCATCTCTTTCATCAGCTTGGTCGGCGCGTTACGCAGGTGAACCGGCACATCGTAGTCCGGACGTTCACGCGCATCGGACATCGCCGCTTTAAAGGCGGTATAAACCGCATTGCTTTTCGGCGCGCAGGCCAGATAAACAATCGCCTGCGCAATGGCACGTTCGCCTTCCGCAGGTCCAACGCGGGTGAAGCAGTCCCAGGCCGACAGCGCAACCTGCATGGCGCGAGGATCGGCATTGCCGACATCTTCTGACGCAATCGCCAGACAGCGACGCGCGACATACAAAGGATCGCCGCCCGCAGTGATAATGCGCGCGTACCAGTAAAGCGCCGCATCCGGCGCGCTGCCGCGCACGGACTTATGCAGCGCCGAGATCAGGTCGTAAAAACGGTCGCCTTTGTTATCGAAACGCGCGCTGCGTTCGCCCGCAATTTCGGTGAGCAGTTCCGGTTTCAGCACCCGCTTCCCGGCATCGTCGATTTCGGCCATATCGGCCATCATTTCCAGCGTATTCAGCGCACGCCGCGCATCACCGTTGACCAGCTCGGCAATCGCACGACGCGTGTCGTCAGGCAGAACGATATCCTGTCCGCCGTAGCCGCGCGCTTTGTCGTCCATCGCCTGGGTGAGAACCTTTTCGATATCCTCGGTGGTGAGCGATTTGAGCAGGTAAACGCGCGCGCGGGAAAGCAGCGCCGAGTTCAGTTCAAACGACGGGTTTTCGGTGGTCGCACCGATGAAGAAGATCGTGCCGTCTTCAATATGCGGCAGGAAGGCATCCTGCTGGCTCTTGTTGAAGCGGTGGACTTCGTCCACGAAGAGGATGGTACGCCGCCCGGCATTGCGGTTCTGCCGCGCACGCTCGATCGCCTCACGGATCTCTTTCACGCCGGAGGTGACCGCCGAGATACGTTCAACGTCCGCGTTGGCATAGCGGGCGATCACTTCTGCAAGCGTGGTCTTGCCGGTACCAGGGGGTCCCCAGAGGATCATGGAGTGAAGATGCCCGGCCTCAATGGCGCGCGGCAATGGCTTACCGGCAGCCAGCAGATGTTGCTGGCCGATGTACTGCGCTAAATTTTCTGGCCGCATACGGGCGGCCAGAGGTTGAAACGCGTTATCTGAAAAATCGAGCGACAGATTGCCCACTCACGCCTCTTACTTATTGCGTTGGTCGTCCACCGTTACGCCCTGCGGCGGGGTAAAGGTGAATTTCGATGCATCAACGGCGCCGTTTTGCTGAGACTTGAGCTGGTAGCTGCTGCGCTGATCGTCCTGCTCAACCGCGCCAAACTGATTAATCGTACCGTTGGTGCTTACGTTAATGGTGAACTGCTTCAGGTTGCCGTTACTGCCTTTCGGCGTCAGGACAAACTCGTCACCCGTCTGTTTAATATTGTACTGCTGCCAGTCGCTGGACTGGTTACGGGCAATCAGCATAAACGGCGTATTGCTGGTGGCATCTTTCAGCCAGGTCGCCGTTGCCTGCTCAACGAACGGGTTGAAGAACCATAAGGTTTTGCCGTCAGAGACCAGGATGCTCTCATCCGGCTGGGTCATGTGCCAGTTGAACAGATTTGGGCGTTTTACCCACAAATCTCCCTGACCTTCCTGCACCGCGTTGCCGCTGCCGTCAGTCACTTTTTGCGTGAAGCTGGCGTGGAAGCTGCTTACTTTATCCAGTCGGCTTTTAAGGTCGCTGGCTGCATCAGCCCAGACGCTGCTGGCGACAAAACTGGTGAGTAATGCACAGGCGATGGCGATTTTTTTCATTGTTATTCCTTAAAATACGTCTTCCCGATATGGGGTTTCCGTCTTCTATTCTGGACCTGCCCGAAGGCAGGCGACAGAAGAAAATGCTTAATTTTGGCTGATTTACCCTTCTTTGCAATCGCTGAAGGTTAATCAAACGGCGGCGGTGCCAGCACCTCGCGGTTACCGTTATGCCCCTGCTCGCTCACAATGCCCTGCGCTTCCATCTGCTCGATGATGCGCGCCGCGCGGTTATAGCCGATGCGGAACTGACGCTGCACGCCAGAGATGGACGCTTTGCGTTTTTCGGTAACGAAGTTAACCGCCTGATCGAATAACGGATCCAGCTCTTCGCCGCCGTCGAAGCCACCGCCGCCGCCTTCGCTTTCCGTGTCGCTGGTAATACCGTCAACGTATTGCGGACGACCGCGCGCTTTCCAGTCCTGCACGACGGCGTGAACTTCCTCATCGCGGACGAACGCACCGTGGACACGCACCGGAGAGGTGGAGTTCGGGCCGGAATAGAGCATGTCACCCATACCCAGCAGCGACTCTGCGCCGCCCTGGTCAAGAATGGTACGGGAGTCAATTTTACTGGATACGGTAAAGGCGATACGCGTCGGGATGTTCGCTTTGATAAGACCAGTGATCACGTCCACGGAAGGACGCTGGGTCGCCAGCACAAGGTGAATACCGGCCGCACGCGCTTTCTGCGCCAGACGGGCAATCAGCTCTTCTACTTTCTTACCGACGGTCATCATCAGGTCAGCGAATTCATCGACCAGCACGACGATATAAGGCAGTTTTTCCAGCACCGGATGCTGGGCATCCATGCTGTCACCCGGCTTCCAGTAAGGATCCGGGATCGGACGCCCCATGCGCACTGCCTGGGCAATTTTCTCGTTATAACCGGCCAGGTTACGCACGCCCAACGCAGACATCAGCTTGTAGCGGCGTTCCATCTCGTTGACGCTCCAGCGCAGGGCGTTGGCGGCGTCCTTCATATCGGTGACCACTTCGGTCAGCAAATGCGGGATGCCTTCGTAGACCGACAGTTCGAGCATTTTCGGGTCGATCATAATGAAACGCACATCTTCCGGCTGCGCTTTATAGAGCATGCTGAGGATCATGGCGTTCACACCAACAGACTTACCGGAACCTGTGGTACCCGCTACCAGCAGGTGAGGCATTTTGGCGAGATCCGCGACTACCGGATCGCCAGCGATATCTTTACCCAGCACCACCGTCAGCGGAGATGGGTTATCCCGGAATTTGGTGTTATCCAACACTTCACGCAGGTAGACGGTCTGACGTTTCTTGTTCGGCAGCTCAAGGCCAACGTACGGTTTGCCCGGTATCACTTCCACCACACGTACCGCAACGGTCGAGAGAGAACGCGCCAGGTCGCGGGACAGGTTGGAAATACGCGCGGCTTTAACGCCGGGCGCCAGGTTCAGTTCAAAACGGGTGATCACAGGACCCGGCGAGTAGTTCACCACGTCCGCTTTGATGCGGAAGTCAGCCAGACGCGCTTCAACCAGACGCGCCATCTGCTCCAGCGCGAAGGTATCGACCGGCTCCACTTCTGACGGCGGAGGCGTTAACAGATCCAGAGACGGCAGCGGCGTGCTTGGACGCTGCAGCGGACGGCTGTCACCGTTACGCATCAGCAGAGGGTGAATCAGACTTTCCTGCGGCTGAGGCGCAGGCTGCTGGAACTGCGGCGGCTGTGGTGGCTGCTGCGGTTGCTGAACAGGTTGATGCGGCTGCGCATACGGCTGCTGAACAGGCTGCTGCGGCTGCGCGTAGGCCTGTGATGCTGGCTGCTGGCGCACAGGCTCAGCTTCCGGCATCACGCTAGGGGTAAATAAAGGCTCGCTCGGGCCATCATCCACCAGATCCTTCATCGGCGAGAATTCAAAATCAGACAGCGAGAACGGATTTGCACCAGCCGGTTGTTCACCTGAATAGCGCTGCTGCTGGGTGGCGGCAAACTGGCGCGCCAGTTCTGCTTCAGCCGCGTCCTCTTCGTCTTCCAGCATAGGTTCATCGTGCTGGTATTCATTACCGTAGCGCTGATTCTGCTGCGCGGCGAACTGACGGGCCAGCTCGTCCTGCTGCATTTCATCGGCGTCATCTTCGTACTCAGGCTCGCGCGCTTTCTCTTCCGCCATACGCTGGGAAGGCAGCTTGATGCCATAAGAGGCAAGCTCACGACGGGTTGGAACGCGAACGCGGTTAGGGCGAGGCAGTTGCGGACCAATCCCCTCTTTCACCTGAGGACGTGGCGCGCCACTGGTTGCCAGGCTAAAAACAGGTGCAGCCACGGCAGCGGCCGCGGTAGCCTGCTTCACGCTTTCCGCTACAGGTGCGACTGCAGGCGTCGGGTCGATCGGTGGAACGGAAACAGAAGGCGCTTTCGTCACCGGCTCCTGCACCGGTTCAGGCACAGGCTGGTACCAGGCCGCCAGCTGCTCGCGTTCACGCGCGCGACGCTCTTCAACTTCTTCAAAATAGTACATCGGCGGACGAGAGGGTTTTACCTCTTCCACGATTTCAGGTTCAGGCTGCGGCTCTACATAAGGCTGCACAGGTTCAACCGGTTCAGGCACATACTCCTGATAAGGTTGGGCCACAGGCTGTTCATAGTGCGGGTACTCTTGTGGTTCATACGAAGGCTGCGGCGGCTGATATGGCTGCTGCCACTGCTCCTGCTGCACAGGGATGTAGCTCTCTGGTTCAGGTGCGATAACCGGCTCCGGCGTGTGAACGCCTGGCGCAGTCTGCCAGTCAACCTGAGGCTGCTGAATAACGGATTCAGGCGGCGAAACCGGCGCGGATGGCATCACGTCGTCGACAGGCGCGGCATACGCCTGCGCAGCGGTCGTCGCGGCTGCGGCGGCCGCAACCGGCTCGGTAACCGAATGGCCATTTAACAGCGGATCGTATTCGTCGAAGTCACCCGGAGTGGCCCGGCTGCCGGAGAAGAGCACATCGTCAGGATCGACGGCGACACCCGCAGCGCGATACGCCACCTGCTCGTCTTCATCCATGCGTTTACCGGAGAAGAGCGCCGCATCGGTTTTACGACCCAGCGGGTTGGCAAATTTCTCTGCAACACGCTGACGACGCGCCAGCGCGCCGCGCAAAATACGCGCACGACGAGACTCGCGACGCTGCACAGGCGCGTCATCTTCCTCTTCATCTTCGTATTCGTCTTCATCAACCCACGTATCGTCACGGCGGGTACGGTTGCTGGCGAAAGTCAGAATGGTGAGGATAAAACTTCCGATCTTCTCGGCAATGCTCACCCAGGACCAGCCGGTAAACAGCGTCAGCCCGGCCGCCCAGATACAGAGCAGCGCCAGCGTGCCGCCGCTGCTGTGCAGCATCGGCTGCAGCGCAGAACTGAGTAAACTGCCGATCACTCCGCCAGAGGCGAAGTACCAGATATCATCCGCATTGATTGCCGCCAGCCCGCACGAGGTGAGGATCAGCGCCAGCGCGCCAATCAGGCGCAGCGACACGGCAAAATAGTCGATGTAATCATCGTTCTGACGATGACGCCACGCAAACCAGCATCCGCCAATGATAATGACGGGAAGGGTGTAGGCCATCACACCGAAAATGAAGAACAGCGTGTCCGCAAGCCAGGCACCGGGGACACCGCCTAAATTATGGATAGGCTCATGCCATGCAGTTTGTGACCAGCTGGGATCTGAGGGGTTGAAACTGAGTAAGGCTGCCATCAGCCAGACGGCAAAAAGGGCAATAACAATCAGCAAAGCCTCGAGGAGACGACGTCCGCTGCTTAGCTTCGATAGTGTGACTTCTTTGTCTTCAGTGTATTCCTGGCTCAAAAAAGGCTCTCCAGGTATCAGGCATATCCTGCCTTTTTGCTAAAACGGACAACAGCGCCGGGACTCCCCGGCACTGTTGCTGTATGGATTAACAGGAGTGTAATCAAACTACGCTGATTTTGCACCTGTTCCGTGTTAGCGCGTCTTAATAACCAGACGATTGCTCTGTTTGACCTCTTCCATCACCACATATGTACGGGTGTCGTTCACGCCTGGCAGACGCAGCAGGGTTTCCCCCAGCAGCTTACGGTAGGCGGACATATCAGGCACACGGGTTTTCAACAGGTAGTCGAAATCACCGGACACCAGATGACACTCTTGAATTTCTTCAAGTTTTTGTACAGCGGCGTTAAATTGCTCAAACACATCCGGCGCACCACGATTCAGAGTAATCTCAACAAATACCAGAAGTGAGGCATCCAGATAATGCGGGTTCAGCAGAGCAGTATAGCCCTGAATGAAACCCTGTCTTTCCAGTCGGCGCACACGCTCAAGGCACGGCGTCGGGGAAAGTCCCACACGTTTTGAAAGCTCGACGTTGGAAATACGCCCATCCTTTTGCAATTCATTAAGAATGTTACGATCGATACGGTCGAGATCTTTGCCAGGGCGCTTCTTGCTATCTACCATTATTATTGTCTCTCTGTATTCCTTCCCTACTCCTGCCTGGACCCTGTGCACGTCACTGTTCAGAGCCTGTACCCGTTAGTCATCACATCGCCTGGTTTTGTATTAGACGCGATGCGGATTCGGGTTCTGTTGGTAAGAAGACCGTTGCCCGAAGGCAGTCACCGACATCACGTATGGCGTCTGTCCACGCCATGCGTAGATTTCACTGACCCGGTAAAAATGGCATTTACGTGCATGCCTATGCGGCATACGGTTAACGCGGTTTTTTTTCTTCCTTGAATGTTTTCGCAAAAGCGCAGGGGATTGTCAAAGCAAAACATCGTTTTTTAGTACAACATGCCGGATATTCATTACGGCAGGGTATTAATCCTCATTTTATTGCCTTACAAACGACCGGTTTTCAGGCGAAAGCGTGATGTTATAGCGCCTCATTCATCGCCCGTGGCTATTACACAGATTGATATCAAAATTGCTGCGCTCTTTTTTTACGACAACAAATTCCCTACAATCCAGCCAAATGTCTGCCAACAACAATGGGGATCTCATGGGCACGGCCAAACACAGTAAGCTGCTAATCCTTGGTTCTGGACCTGCGGGATATACCGCAGCGGTCTATGCTGCACGCGCTAACCTGCACCCGGTACTCATCACCGGCATGGAAAAAGGCGGTCAGCTGACCACCACCACCGAAGTGGAAAACTGGCCAGGGGACCCGAACGACCTGACCGGGCCGCTGCTGATGGAACGTATGCACGAGCATGCCGCTAAATTCGAAACTGAAATTCTGTTCGACCACATCAATAAGGTCGATCTGCAGAACCGTCCGTTCCGCCTGACGGGCGACAGCGGCGAATACACCTGTGACGCGCTGATCATCGCTACCGGCGCCTCTGCCCGTTACCTCGGCCTGCCATCTGAAGAAGCGTTCAAAGGCCGCGGCGTCTCTGCCTGCGCAACCTGTGACGGTTTCTTCTACCGCAATCAGAAAGTCGCGGTCATCGGCGGCGGCAACACCGCAGTGGAAGAAGCGCTCTACCTGGCGAACATTGCCTCTGAAGTGCACCTGATCCACCGTCGCGAAACCTTCCGCGCGGAGAAGATCCTGATCAAACGTCTGATGGATAAAGTGGCCAGCGGCAACATCGTGCTGCACACCAACCGTACCCTGGAAGAGGTGACGGGCGACCAGATGGGCGTTGCCGGTCTGCGTATCCGTGATACCCAGAACACCGATAACGTCGAAACGCTTGAAGTGGCGGGTCTGTTCGTGGCGATCGGTCACAGCCCGAACACCGCGATCTTCGACGGTCAGCTGGAGCTGGAAAACGGCTACATCAAAGTGCAGTCCGGCATTCACGGTAACGCGACCCAGACCAGCATCCCGGGCGTGTTCGCGGCTGGCGACGTAATGGACCATATTTATCGTCAGGCGATTACCTCCGCTGGCACCGGCTGTATGGCCGCGCTGGACGCTGAACGCTACCTCGATGGACTGGCTGAACAAGGTAAATAATCTTTACAAGTCAGTAACAAACGTAAATAAAGGCGGCGATAAGTCGCCTTTATTGTCTCCCCGTTGTAACATTGCGCTGCCCAATTTCTAATAACGTCACCTGCAAAGTACGCAATGGAAAAAACCCGTCAACAAGAGTTAACACGCTGGCTGAAACAGCAAAGCGTTATTTCCCGCCGCTGGCTTACGATTTCCCGTCTCCTGGGATTCGTTAGCGGTCTGTTGATTGTTGCCCAGGCATGGCTGCTGGCCCGCATTCTTAATCACATGATCATGGAGAACATCCCGCGCGAAGCGCTGTTGCTGCCCTTTATTGTCCTGATCCTGATTTTTATCCTGCGCGCCTGGGTGGTGTGGCTGCGTGAGCGCGTCGGTTTTCACGCCGGACAGCATATCCGCTACGAGATCCGCCGCCAGGTGCTCGATCGTCTTCAGGAAGCCGGGCCCGCGTGGATCCAGGGTAAACCTGCCGGTAGCTGGGCGACGCTGATCCTTGAGCAGATTGACGATATGCACGACTACTATGCACGCTATCTGCCGCAGATGGCCCTTGCCGTCTTCGTTCCGCTGCTGATCGTGATCGCCATCTTCCCGGTGAACTGGATGGCTGCGCTGATTCTGATGGGCACCGCCCCGCTGATCCCGCTGTTCATGGCGCTGGTCGGCATGGGGGCAGCGGATGCCAACCGCCGTAACTTCCTGGCTCTGGGTCGCCTGAGCGGTCATTTCCTCGATCGTCTTCGCGGTATGGAGACGTTACGCATTTTTGGCCGCGGTGAAGCGGAAACCGAAAATATTCGCCAGGCATCGCAGGACTTCCGTCAGCGCACTATGGAAGTTTTACGCCTTGCATTCTTGTCTTCAGGCGTTCTGGAATTCTTTACCTCGCTGTCGATTGCCCTCGTAGCGGTCTACTTCGGCTTCTCCTACCTTGGCGCGCTGGATTTCGGCCATTACGGCACGGCGGTAACCCTTTCTGCCGGCTTCCTGGCGCTGATCCTGGCCCCGGAGTTTTTCCAGCCGCTTCGCGATCTGGGAACCTTCTATCACGCCAAAGCGCAGGCAGTTGGCGCAGCCGATAGTCTGAAAACGTTCCTGGAAACGCCGCTGGCACACCCGGAGCGGGGTGACGTGACGCTGAATGCTAAAGACCCCGTGACGATTGAAGCGCAGGACTTTTCTATTCTGTCACCCGAAGGCAAAGTGCTCGCGGGTCCGCTGAACTTTACCTTACCTGCCGGACAACGGGTGGTGCTCGTCGGCACCAGCGGTTCCGGTAAAAGTTCTCTGCTGAATGCGCTATCCGGCTTTATGACCTACACGGGTTCACTGCGGATCAACAAAACCGAACTGCGCAACCTCGATCCAGACGCCTGGCGTAAACAGCTCAGTTGGGTAGGACAAAACCCGCAGCTTCCAGCCTCAACGCTGCGTGAAAACGTTCTGCTGGCGCGCCCGGACGCGCGTGAAGATGAACTGCAGTCGGTGCTCGACCGCGCCTGGGTCAGCGAGTTTCTGCCCCTGCTCCCGCAAGGTGTAGATACCGTGGTCGGCGACCAGTCCGCCGGGCTGTCGGTCGGACAGGCGCAGCGCGTGGCCGTTGCCCGCGCGTTGTTGAATCCTTGTCAGCTGATGCTGCTGGATGAGCCCGCCGCCAGCCTGGACGCGCACAGCGAACAGCGCGTAATGGAGGCCCTGAACGCCGCCTCCCGGCAGCAAACCACCCTGATGGTTACCCATCAGCTGGAGGGGATTGCCGACTGGGACCAGATCTGGGTCATGGAGAACGGCCGTATTGTTGAGCAAGGCGATTACGCCTCTCTCGTTGCCGCCCAGGGACCGTTTGCCGCCCTGCTGGCGAACCGTCAGGAGGACATCTGATGCGTGCTCTGCTGCCTTATCTTGCGCTCTATAAACGCCACAAATGGATGCTGACGCTGGGGATTGTGCTGGCGATTGTCACGCTGCTCGCCAGCATTGGCCTGCTCACGCTTTCCGGCTGGTTCCTGTCGGCCTCGGCCGTCGCGGGCTTTGCCGGTTTATACAGCTTCAACTATATGCTCCCGGCTGCCGGTGTTCGCGGTACCGCCATCACCCGTACAGCCGGGCGCTATTTCGAACGTCTTGTCAGCCACGACGCCACTTTCCGCGTGCTGCAGCACCTGCGCATCTACACCTTCAGCAAACTGCTGCCCCTCTCCCCTGCCGGGCTGGCGCGTTTTCGTCAGGGTGAGTTACTTAACCGTGTCGTTGCGGATGTCGACACGCTGGATCACCTTTACCTGCGCGTGATTTCCCCGATCGTGGGCGCGTTTGTGGTGATTGTGGTGGTCACGCTGGGGCTGTCTGTTCTGGATGTTTCCGTTGCGCTGACGCTGGGCGGGATCATGCTGCTGACGCTCATCATTCTGCCGCCGCTGTTTTACCGCGCCGGGAAATCCACCGGGGAAAACCTGACGCGCCTGCGCGGAGACTACCGTCAGCAGCTCACCTCCTGGCTTCAGGGGCAGGCAGAGCTGACGATTTTTGGCGCCAGCAAGCGCTATCGCGCCCGCATGGAAAGTACGGAGCTTAACTGGCATGAGGCCCAGCGCCGCCAGTCGGAGCTGACGGCCTTCTCTCAGGCGCTGATGATGTTAATCGGCGGCGTGGCGGTGATTGCCATGCTTTGGCTGGCTTCCGGCGATGTCGGGGGGAATTCACAGCCGGGTCCTCTTATTGCCCTTTTCGTCTTCTGCGCGCTGGCGGCGTTTGAGGCGCTGGCCCCGGTGACGGGCGCCTTCCAGCATCTTGGTCAGGTGATCGCCTCTGCCCTGCGCATCACGCAGATTGCCGAACAGGAGCCTGAAGTCACGTTCAGTGCCGGGCAAACCGCGGTACCAGAGCAGATTGCGCTGACGCTTGAAGATGTCACCTTCGCCTACGACAAGCAGGCGCAGAACGCGCTGGACGGTATCAACCTTTCTGTTAACGCAGGACAGCGGATTGCGATCCTCGGCCGTACCGGCTGTGGTAAATCGACGCTGCTGCAGTTGCTGACCCGCGCCTGGGATCCGCAGCGCGGCCAGATTCGTTTTAATAACACGTTGCTGACTGATTTTAGCGAGCAGGCCCTGCGCAAGACGGTGAGCGTCGTTCCGCAGCGCGTGCATCTGTTTAGCGCCACACTGCGCGATAACCTGCTGCTGGCCGCGCCAGAGGCCTCTGATGATGCGCTTCGCGCCGTGCTGGAGCAGGTCGGACTGCAAAAGCTGCTTGAGGACGACGGGCTAAACAGCTGGCTGGGCGAAGGCGGCCGTCAGCTGTCCGGCGGTGAACTGCGCCGTCTGGCCATTGCGCGCGCGCTGCTGCACGATGCGCCGCTGATGCTGCTCGACGAACCCACCGAGGGGCTGGATGCCACCACCGAGAGCCAAATCCTTGATTTACTGGCAAATGTTATGACCGGCAAAACCGTGCTGATGGTCACACACCGCCTGCGCGGACTGGCGAGTTTTGATCGGATAATTGTGATGGACAACGGACACATTATTGAGCAAGGTAGTCACGCAGAGCTGTTGGCGAAACAGGGTCGCTACTACCAGTTTAAACAGCGTCTGTAGACTATATTTGTAGCGTCCTTACTCGCGTACTGGAGTTTTGCTGTCATGCGCCTGGTCCAGCTTTCTCGTCATAACATCGCGTTCCCTTCTCCGGAAGGGGCGCTGCGTGAGCCCAACGGGCTGCTGGCCCTTGGTGGTGACCTCAGTCCCGCACGGCTTTTGATGGCGTACCAGCGCGGTATATTTCCCTGGTTTTCCCCCGGCGATCCGATTTTATGGTGGTCCCCCGATCCGCGTGCCGTGCTGTGGCCAGCGCAGTTTCACGCGAGCCGCAGCATGAAGCGTTTCCATGCGAAATCACCCTACCGCGTCACCCTCAATCACGCCTTTGGTCAGGTCATTGAAGGCTGCGCTGAAGACCGCTATGAAGGGACATGGATAACCCGCGATATCATTACCGCCTACCACCAGCTCCACGAGCTTGGCTATGCCCACTCCATCGAGGTGTGGGAAGGCGGAGCACTCGTCGGCGGCATGTACGGCGTGGCGCAAGGCACGCTATTTTGCGGCGAGTCGATGTTCTCTCGTGCGGTTAACGCCTCGAAAACCGCACTGCTGGTCTTCTGCGAGGCGTTTGCCCAGCGCGGCGGACGCCTGATCGATTGTCAGGTGCTCAACGAGCACACGGCCTCGCTGGGTGCTGTTGAAATCCCGCGACGCCAGTATATCGAGCATCTGGACGTCAGCCGTCAGGAGAAGCTTCCGCGCGACTTCTGGATACCGAGAACGCTCTTTATGCCCAATGCCTAAATGTTTTCCGCATATTTTTTGTGAGGGTGTTATAATTATGCCGCAGAGTAGCTTCTGCCTGTTGCCCCGCCGCCGTTTGGGACCCTCGCTTCAGATAACGTCCTGACGTTTATCCTGTTGTCTCCCCTTTACGAATGCGCTTCCTGTTCGGTTGTACCGTGACGCTTGGGCAATGCGCCGAAACTGTTTTGCTGCGTTTTAATCGCGCAATTCTTTACTTAATTGATGAATTTCGGCATTATCTTGCCGGTTCAAAACTTGGTAGTGATACCCCAGAGGATTAGATGGCCAAAGAAGACAATATTGAAATGCAGGGTACCGTACTTGATACGTTGCCTAATACCATGTTTCGCGTAGAGCTGGAAAACGGTCACGTGGTAACTGCGCACATCTCCGGTAAAATGCGCAAAAACTACATCCGCATTTTGACGGGCGACAAAGTGACTGTTGAACTGACCCCGTACGACCTGAGCAAAGGCCGCATTGTCTTCCGTAGTCGCTAATTGTTTTCGCCTGTAATGGCAGATGAATATTAATTAAGGCCGGGATTTTCCCGGCCTTACTTTTTTGTGCTGCAGGCTATTATTTGAACAATTATTTGTCCGTTCGATTCAGCGTCAGGGCTGTCTGTTCGACAGCAATGCCCTTTTAATGGCTGTGTCTGGCTATGCTATCAGCCGTTTGCCACCTGATAACCTATATTTATCAAAGCATCAAGCTCGTCTTTTGCAAACAACCTTGCCCGGTAGCATTCACCAGAGAACTCTGGATAGCCATCCATCGAGCAAATCAGATCGTAGATTGTGGCAATAATATGGCCAGTTGCATCGCTGATAAAGAAAGAGCGTGCGTGGTTGGTGTAGATGCCATAGTAGTCACCATAATCTATTGCTGCCCCCATAAAATCAGTGACCTGAGGAACACGATCGGAGGGTAACTGGATAATGCTACATGCCTGGGTTGCTGTATTGGCGACGAGATCAACAGCATAGAACATGACTCTCGCAGGATCGGTTTTGTAAGAATCAGTCGTTGAATCACGTGTAATATCTCGAGTAACCGCATTGCCTTCATTATCAACGCAGGAGCGATTATCAAAGAGCGAAAGAACAAATTTTCCTTCAGTCTCATTGCTTAACCCAGCAAAAGCGCTATTTTTAGTGACGAATACGGTATGAGCGCCATTTTCAAAACTCTCAATACTGGAAGTATCTATCTGCGTAACGCCCTGTCCTGCTGCAAAATTACTGTTAAATCCCCCGGTATTAATACTCCATAATATCTTGCCGTCGGCAGGAGAAATACCAAACGTCAGGCCTGCAGAGCGAGTATGGACAACAATCGCTTCAGCATTTGCCTCGCCTGCGGGGATCCAGGAAAGCGAGTTAAGGTGAGCATCGTTTGTGGGGCTGTTATTCAGGATCTGAGTATTATCAAATGCACGGGTATAATTTTTTGCCCACAGCATCACGCCTGTCTTTTCATCAAATTTTAAAATTGATGCGTCCTGTCTCATCGTGTTAGTCGAACGGTCCGGGTTATCATTACCAATCATGAAAAGATTATCGGCGGAATCCCAAATCAGATCGTGGGTGTTAGCGTAGCGGTTACCATCGTGGTCACGTAAATCAAACTCCAGAATCTCGTTGCCCAAAATATCGATTTTGAAAAAGCGTCGCCCATACTAGTGTTCATCTTCATCACTGCCGATATAGAAATAACCATTATGCGTTTTTAGCATCTGATTACGGTAGGGCTGAGCATAATAGCAGCGAAGATCGCCGTTCCGGTCGTAGCCATCACAATTGGTAGTCATTAACCAACTGTTTCCCCATACGGTCGTGAAGTTAGCGGGATCCGTTTGCTCAATATCGATATGGAAAATTGTCCCATCGCGGTAGAGTTGTTCCTGTGTGCTTACCTGGATGGTTTGATTAAAAACTTCCACTCCGCTAAGGTTTTTAAAGACAACCTGCACCTGGTTAAGGTAGTTTGCATACAGTCCAATAACCGGGATTTTTATCTCAGGTAAAGAGACAATGTCATTTGAAGAATACGTAAAGTCTAAACTTGTCGTGCTAGTCGATCTTCCCAGTACCGTATAGGAATATGTTATCGCCTCATCAATTATAAACTTCAGATAGACCGCAAGCTGGTTGTTAGCAGGGGCGAGTTCCATTCCAAGATAAGTAATTGCCATATTATTCACCTGTTGTTAATTATTACTGTGTAACTTCTTTTACTCGCATCTCATTCACCTGTTGGGGAATGATCTTATTTCCTTTCACCAGATAATCAATAACCGCATTGGAAAGGTTATATCCACCTTTTACCTGTTTGTTCTGACCATCAATGAATGCAGTAAAACCATCGCCACCAGGGGCAAGGAAACTATTTGTCGCTACGCGATAGGTATCAGAGTCTACAATTGGCTTGCCATTAAGCGTAAGTAGCACAACGCGTTGCCCGACAGGTTTATGTTGGTCGTAGCGCATCTCCAGTCCTTTCGACATCTGCAAAACACCGTTAGTGAGTGAAGCACTATGCTCCATAAGATTTCGTAAGGATTTCCCATTCAAATCCATTACGGTAAGCTCATTTGGAAACGGGAACGCGCTAATAACATCGCCGAGGGTTATCGGACCGGCATTCAAATCAGCCCGCAGACCACCTGAATTAGTGAGCGCCAGTTGCGCATCAGGCGCAGCGGCAAGCATTGCATCGGTAAATAAATTGCCCAGCGAAGATGATTCCCCGTAGGCGCGCGTAAGCGTAACAGGCGTCTCTCCAACTTTTTGGCGAACCGTTTCGGAGAGCTGTTTATTCCAGCTATCAATAACACTCTGAGTTGCCGGATCGGGTTTCCATTCATCAGCATAAAGGGTTTTAAGTTCGAAGCTTTTTATTTTGTTGTGATGTTTTTTTAGATCCACATCCAGGACCAGCTTACCAATATCAATCCCACCGCTGTCAGTCGAAAGCACCAGCGTGTTACCTACTTTAAGCGGCTCCGGCGTCCCAACATGCGCATGTCCGGTAATCAGAATATCCAGTCCTTTCACCTGCTTCGCCGTCTGGATATCCTTATCAAGGGCGCGTTTGACATCAGTATTGCCGATACTGGACTGGCGTGCAGGGAAACCTTCATGCATGAGTGCAACGGTTATATCTACTTTTCCACATAGTTCATCCAGATAACGCTGGAGATATTTCACCTCGTCACGCGCTTCAATACCCTGACGCATTGACGATGAAACGGTATCATCGAAAGCGAATACGCCATGCAACCCAATGACCCCAATTTTAACGCCATCCTTTTCAAGGATTGTATACGGCTTATTCCAGAAAAGGACATTACTATTTTTATAAAACACGTTACCTAACAGTATCGGGAATTTAGCCTGGCTGAGCTGTATCAGCGTATTATCCCAACCATGGTCGAACTCATGATTGCCGACAGACGCAGCATCAAATGACATTGTATTCATAATATCTATGATTGCCCGCCCTTTTGTCAGGCTGCTAATGTATGGACCGGTAAAGTAATCTCCAGCATCGAAATAAAAAGTAGCCTTATTCTTTTGCTTTTCTTGCTTGACGTAAGTCGCAATATTTGCGAAGCCACCAACAGCTCTTTTACCCTCTGCAACATAAGGGAGTTTATAGGGCTCAACATGTGCATGCAGGTCATTGGTATAAATGACGGTAACTTCCTGCGCTGGACTTAGCGAAGCATATCCCGATAGTAATAAAACCGCGATTACTGTTTTTTTCATTTTTTAACTCTCGAATTAAAGAAAGAATTTCATTATCGATTAGCAAAAAACAGATTTTGTGAGCCTTCTCACGACATATGGAAAAGGGAGACGCGAAAATTTACGACTAACAGAATCAGTTGGTGAAGCACATGGAATCCGCTCCAAAAATAGATCTCAATGTTTGTAAAAGCTGGTCATGTCCAAATCTCGGAATACCAGATGCGAGTGATTATGTTTTTCCTGTTTATCGTCTGGGCTACACTGCACTTGAATGTCAAAAATGTGGCAGTCTTCCTCCACTGTTTAATACAAAAGAATGTGACGAGTGGTTCAGTCAATTCATGCAACGAAAATTAGGAAATACAGGACAAGGTTGTCCCCGCTGTTTTACAGCACACATCATTCGCTATGGATACACAAAAGCCAGAACACCCCGCTTTCAATGTTGTACCTGCCGTTATGTATTTACTCCACACTATGACAATGCTGTAGGCCGGAATAAAAATATCACCCTTCTTTCCCAGCTCGAACAAGGGATGCACTCTGGTGAAACGACAAACCAAAGGGTCCTTGCGCAAGCGGTTAACGGATTCGAGCGCGATCTGCATGTTTCACTCCCTGCGCTAACAAGGGTGTCAACGACCACAATGGTTATACCGTTTCAGGGTCATTCTACCAGGCAGAAACTGTATGTTGTGATCAGTGCCGATGCTGACTCCGGCAAAATTATTCAAATAACAACCAACTATTGCGACTGGAAGGCAGGTGATTCATTGCTCTATCAGGGTTCTAAGTCTTTCCCTTCTTCGATACTACCGTCGAGCGATACCGATCTTATTCGGGAGCAAGAAATGCAATTTCTTAAACGGAGTCAATTTGATGAAATTCAGTACGGTAGTGCCGAGCTTAAGCGAAACGACCGGGGAAGCATAGTCCGTCCTGTCATTACCATACACAGTCATTTCCAGCGATTAAAACGACGCTTCCCGGGTGTAACCGATCATTATCTCGCCCATGAGTGCGTTTTGCGCGGCGGGGCTATAACTGCCTGGTCAACAGAAGTCCGACTTGGAAAAACCGATCTTTGGTTTGTATCTGAAAAGAATGAAAAAGCCAACCTCTCTGACAAAGCATTTTGCCTTACAGGTAGCTGGAAAATGGGATGGTGGAAAAATGTGTGGCAGCGTTGGGATAATGGCGAGGTATGCAAGATGATTGGCCTACTGACCGGACAGCAGAGTACAGCGGAGCCCGCGTTGATTTCACTTGCATCCTGCACTGCATTTGCTGTCTGGCTGAAATCCCATCCATGGTCATTACAGTGTCATAACTTTGGGGCGCGGGTAGTGAGCCAGCATTTAGTGGGTCTTGGCTGTATTTACAACCAACAGATGAAGGGAAATTCAGGCAGTTAAGGGCTACATAACGCGAGCTGTACGGCAGCGAACTGCACTATTTTATTGTCATCAATAGTTATTAACGTCTTCCCGTAACACCCATTTTTACGAAGATTAATCCTTTTGGCGTCAGAGGAACTCCCCCGACGCCTCGGATCGACGTCAGGAAATAATGTGAATTACCGTTTTTGCACTTTGAGGTGCAACGACATCTGCGGCCATCGAATGCGTTATGTCATGCAGCAGTCCCGTCAGGTGCGGCAACATATCGCGGTCGAAATGCGATACCAGCAGTATGTGGTTTAACGCCCGGCAGTAATCACACTTTGTTTCGGTATCTTCCAGCAGCCACTCTTTTTGTCGCGGTTGTTCCGCTTCGTCCTCAATTTCCACCACCTGAAAATCACGCATTGATTCTGTGAGGCCAGCTTTCATTTCTTCCAGATACGCACCCAGGCAGCGGCTGACGGGCTGCGTTTGTGGGAGTGATGTGCAGTCGAGGAGGATTTCAGTGAGCAGTTTGCAGCGCTCTGCAAGGGTTGGGAGATCGGGGTTGAGGGAGAGTTCGCTATAAAGCTGGGAGATAGACTGGTTTTCCATAATCATAATTTCCATATTAGATGCTGAAAACTACCACCAGAAACGCCAACTTCGGGTGGCAGACTGAACCGGTTTGGCGTACCGACCATATGGAAAATCGGCGCTTCAAAAGAAGCCCCGGTTCAGCCCACCATATTTGAAGGTACGGATTATACCGCAGCTAACAAAAGAGTGAACGAAACCAGTGACATTGCTGTGAGCAACATCTTTCCATATGTGTGTAATCAGGACGCCAATCCTGACACTTGATTTTGCAGGTGCGCCGCCATTTTATTACTGTGGATTTATCCAGCAACTGACTTCGAAAGAAACTGGAAAGCGCCTCGCAAAATTCCTCTGCGGCCTGATGCCCTCACCCCAGCCCTCTCCCACAGGGAGAGGGAGAAAACACTAAAAACGACAACACTGTTGTCGTTTTGCTTTTACCTTGGCAGGCATAAAAAAACCGGGCAAATGCCCGGTTTTTTAGATTAACGTTTAACTCAGTGAGCCGCTTCCGGCTTGTGCTTCGCCGCACTCTGGAAATCGTACGTCAGTTCGTTCTTCGCCTGGTCCAGCGCCACGGTCACCTGACCGCCGTCCACCAGCGAGCCAAACAGCAGCTCGTTCGCCAGCGGTTTCTTCAGGTTGTCCTGAATCACGCGCGCCATCGGACGGGCACCCATCGCACGGTCGTAGCCTTTCTCGGCCAGCCAGTTGCGGGCCTCCTGGCTCACTTCCAGCGACACGCCTTTCTGATCCAGCTGAACCTGCAGCTCGACGATGAACTTGTCCACCACCTGATGGATCACGTCGGTAGAGAGGTGATCGAACCAGATAATGTTGTCCAGACGGTTACGGAACTCCGGCGTGAAGATCTTCTTGATCTCCTCCATCGCATCGGTGCTGTTATCCTGGTGGATCAGGCCGATGGATTTACGCTCGGTTTCACGCACCCCGGCGTTGGTGGTCATCACCAGCACCACGTTGCGGAAGTCCGCCTTGCGCCCGTTGTTGTCGGTCAGCGTCCCGTTGTCCATCACCTGCAGCAGAATGTTGAACACGTCCGGATGCGCCTTCTCGATTTCATCGAGCAGCAGTACCGCGTGCGGATGCTTGATCACCGCGTCGGTGAGCAGGCCGCCCTGGTCAAAGCCCACGTAGCCCGGAGGCGCACCAATCAAACGGCTGACGGTGTGACGCTCCATATACTCGGACATATCAAAGCGCAGCAGCTCAATACCCAGCGCTTTGGAGAGCTGAACCGTCACCTCGGTTTTCCCCACGCCGGTCGGGCCAGCGAACAGGAAGGAACCGACGGGCTTGTGGTCATGCCCCAGCCCGGCGCGGGCCATCTTGATCGCTTCTGTTAAGGCCTCAATGGCTTTATCCTGACCAAAGACCAGCATTTTCAGGCGATTGCCGAGGGTGCGCAGCGTGTCGCGGTCGCTCTGAGAAACGCTCTTCTCAGGGATACGCGCGATGCGGGCCACCACGGACTCGATATCCGCCACGTTAACGGTTTTCTTACGCTTGCTGGCTGGCATCAGGCGCGCACGCGCCCCTGCCTCATCAATCACGTCAATAGCCTTATCCGGCAGGTGACGATCGTTGATGTATTTCACCGCCAGCTCCACCGCCGCACGGACCGCTTTCGCGGTGTAACGCACGTCGTGGTGTGCTTCGTACTTCGGCTTCAGGCCGTTGATGATCTGCACCGTTTCCTCGACGGACGGCTCGGTCACGTCGATTTTCTGGAAGCGGCGCGCCAGCGCACGGTCTTTCTCAAAGATGTTGCTGAACTCCTGGTAGGTCGTGGAGCCAATCACGCGGATCTTGCCGCTGGAGAGCAGCGGTTTGATCAGGTTCGCGGCATCCACCTGGCCACCGGAGGCCGCACCTGCGCCGATGATGGTATGGATCTCATCGATAAACAGGATGCTGTTGGTGTCCTGCTCCAGCTGTTTCAACAGCGCCTTGAAGCGTTTTTCAAAATCACCGCGGTATTTGGTGCCCGCCAGCAGCGAGCCGATATCCAGCGAGTAGATGGTGCAGTCGGCAATCACTTCCGGCACGTCGCCCTGCACAATGCGCCAGGCAAGCCCTTCGGCAATCGCGGTTTTACCCACGCCTGACTCGCCCACCAGCAGCGGGTTGTTCTTGCGGCGACGGCACAGCACCTGGATCGCGCGCTCCAGCTCTTTATCGCGACCAATCAGCGGGTCGATACCGCCAACGCGAGCAAGCTGGTTAAGGTTGGTGGTGAAGTTTTCCATACGATCCTCCCCGCCTGCTTGCTCTTCATTGTTATTGACCTGATTGCTGGAATCCGATGCCTGGTTAGGCTCGTCTTTGCGCGTTCCGTGAGAAATAAAGTTAACCACGTCGAGGCGGCTGACTTCGTGTTTGCGCAGCAGGTAGGCAGCCTGTGACTCCTGCTCGCTGAAGATGGCGACTAAGACGTTTGCGCCAGTCACTTCGCTACGCCCGGAAGACTGGACGTGGAATACCGCGCGCTGCAGCACGCGCTGGAAGCTGAGCGTGGGCTGCGTGTCGCGCTCTTCTTCACTGGCTGGCAGCACCGGTGTGGTTTGTTCGATGAAGGCTTCGAGTTCCTGACGTAGCGCCACCAGATCCACGGAGCAGGCTTCCAGCGCTTCGCGGGCAGATGGGTTGCTAAGCAGTGCGAGCAGTAAATGCTCGACGGTCATAAACTCATGTCGGTGCTCACGCGCTCTGGCGAAAGCCATGTTTAAACTGAGTTCCAGTTCTTGATTGAGCATAGGCACCTCCCCCAATTTTATGCCTTATCAGGCCTTTTCCAGCGTACACAGCAACGGATGCTCGTTCTCCCTCGCATAGTCGTTCACCATCGCCACTTTGGTTTCCGCCACTTCGGCTGTGAAGATGCCGCAGATAGCTTTGCCACGATAATGAACGGTAAGCATCAGTTGCGTTGCACGTTCTACATCATAAGAAAAGAACTTTTGTAGCACGTCAATAACAAATTCCATCGGCGTGTAATCATCGTTCATTAACATAACTTTATACATAGATGGCGGTTTTAGCGCGTCGCGCACTTTGTCTTCCGCCAGCTGGTCGAAATCCAGCCAATCGTTGGTCTTACCCATTATGCATAACCACTTTGAATCTACCTCAGATGTTAGATAACAATCATCTATTACTGTCATCCGCGATGTCTGTCACAAACTGTTGCAATAGCGTTAACTGCTTCAAACTTTGGTTGATTATTGTCCCATCTCCAGCGCCAAACGCTTGACGACTTCTTTCGTTTCTCTAAATTGTACAAGCGTGAGATGGCGAGGTTTTGAACAGCCCCCACTCCACCACCGGTTCATTCCATCTTAACTTATAAGATTTACGAAGGATGTCGAAGCATGGAAATGGGTACTGTTAAGTGGTTCAACAACGCCAAAGGGTTTGGCTTCATCTGCCCCGAAGGCGGCGGCGAGGATATCTTCGCTCACTATTCCACCATTCAGATGGATGGTTACAGAACGCTCAAAGCCGGGCAGTCCGTCCGGTTCGATGTACATCAGGGACCAAAAGGCAATCATGCAAGCCTAATCGTACCCGTTGAAGCAGAGACGGTTGCATAGCTCTCTGTTTTATTGTGTACATCCCGCAGTCAAAATGCCAGCCCGATCGGCTGGCATTTTTATTTTCGGGTTATTCCCGAGCCAGCGCGTCCACCGGATCCAGCCGCGCCGCGTTGCGGGCGGGCAACCAGCCAAACAAAATGCCGGTAAAGGTCGAACACAAAAACGCGGTGATAATGGCAACCGGCGAGAAGCCAATCTCCCAGCCGGGTAAAAAGAGCTGGAGCGCAAACGCGATCATCATCGAGAGCGCAATGCCCATCGCCCCGCCGACCAGACACACCAGCACCGCTTCAATCAAAAACTGCTGCAGCACGTCGCTGGCCCGGGCGCCGACCGCCATGCGAATGCCGATCTCCCGGGTACGTTCGGTTACCGACACCAGCATGATATTCATCACCCCGATGCCGCCGACGACCAGCGAAATCACCGCCACCAGCGTGAGGAACAGCTGAAGAGTACGTGTGGTCTTTTCCGCCGTTTTCAAGAGGCCGTCCATATTCCAGGTGAAGAAATCTTTCTTCCCGTGGCGCAGGGTTAACAGCCGTTCAAGCTGCTGTTCGGCGAGCGCGCTGTCGTAGCCCTCCTTCACGCGTACGGTGATGGAGTTGAGCCATGACTGCCCCATAATCCGCCCTGAGATGGTGGTGTAGGGCAGCCAGACGCGCAGGATCTTACTGCTGCCAAACATCGACTGCTTCTCTTCCGCCACGCCGATGACAGTGGCAGGCATGTTGCCGACCAGGATCACTTCGCCTACCACGTTGGCTTTATTGGGGAAGAGCTGCCTGCGCGAGTTCGCGTCCAGCACCACCACCTGCGCCCTTCCCGCCAGCTGCTCGGCGTTGAAGGTAGCGCCTTCGCTGAAGGTCATGCCGTAGACGTTGAAGTAGTCTCCGCTGACGCCGTTAGCGCTGGCGGCCACGTCAACATTGCCCACGCGCAGACGCAGGTTCTGCGAAACCGCAGGCGTGGCGGAGTTCACCCACGGCTGCTTCTGAATCGCCGCCAGATCGTCGTATTTCAGCGCCTGTTGATACTGCGGCTCGTCGTCGCCAAAGTCTTTGCCGGGATAGACGTCAATGGTATTGGTGCCAATGGCGCGAATATCGGCCAGCACCAGCTGCTTCGCCGCGTCGCCCACCACCACGATCGACACCACCGAGGCGATACCGATAATGATGCCGAGCATCGTCAGCAGGGTGCGCATTTTATTGGCTGCCATCGCCAGCCAGGCCATGGTCAGCGCTTCGCGAAAGCCGCTGGAGAACTGTCCCCAGCCGGTTGATGCCGGCAGCGCTTCTTTCGGCGCCGCAGCCCTGGACTCACGCGGCGGCGGGTTGCTGACCAGCTCGCCGTCGTGGATCTCAATAATGCGTTCCGCCTGCGCCGCCACCTGCGGATCGTGGGTAACAATGATGACAGTGTGGCCCTGATCGCGAAGCTGGTGAAGGATCGCCATCACCTCTTCGCCGGAATGGCTGTCAAGCGCCCCAGTCGGTTCATCCGCGAGGATCACCTGCCCGCCGTTCATCAGCGCACGGGCAATACTCACGCGCTGCTGCTGGCCGCCGGACAGCTGCGAGGGCTGGTACTCCACCCGCTCCGCCAGCCCCAGACGCGTCAGCAGCATCTGCGCGCGCTCAAGGCGCTTTTTCCGCTCGACGCCCGCATACACCGCAGGCACTTCCACGTTCTGCGCCGCATTCAGGTGAGAAAGCAAATGGTAACGCTGGAAGATAAAGCCGAAGTGTTCCCGGCGCAGCTTCGCCAGCGCGTCGCCGTCCAGCGTGGAGACATCCGTCCCGGCCACGCGATAGGTACCGCTGGTCGGTTTATCCAGACAGCCGAGAATGTTCATCAGCGTCGATTTACCGGAACCCGATGCCCCGACAATCGCCACCATCTCGCCCGCTTCCACGCGCAGGGAGATGCCCTTCAGCACTTCCACCGGACCGTCGCCTGACGGATAGCTGCGACGAATGTTATTCAGCTCAAGCAGCGCCGTCATTTAGCGGCTCCGGGCAGGCTTTCGCTGACAACAACCTCCTCGCCCTCTTCCAGACCTTTCACCACCACCACGTCGGTGTCGTTGCGCGCGCCGATCACGACCTCGCGCTCGCGCGTTTCGCCGTTGCGCAGCACTTTCACTTTATAACGGCTCTCCCCGGCGGACTCGCCGAGCGCAGAGAGCGGAATGGTCAACACGTTCTTCACGCCGGTCAGCTGGATATGCACCTGTGCGGTCATGTCCAGACGCAGCACGCCCTGCGGATTTGGCACCTCAAAGCGGGCATAGTAGAAGATAGCGTCGTTAACTTTTTCCGGCGTCGGCAGAATGTCTTTCAGCACGCCTTCGTAGCGCGTCTGCGGGTCGCCAAGCACCGTAAACCAGGCGTTCTGCCCCGGCTTAAGATGGATCACATCCGCCTCTGAGACCTGGGCTTTGACCAGCATGGTGCTCATGTCCGCCAGCGTCAGAATGTTCGGCGCCTGCTGCGCGGCAATCACCGTCTGGCCCTGCAGCGTGGTGATCTGGGTCACTTCGCCCGCCATCGGCGCGACGATTTTGGTGTAGTCGAGGTTGGTTTTTGCCGTATCCAGCGAAGCCTGATTGCGTTTGATCTGCGCGTCAATCGTGCCAATTTGCGCCTGTTTCACCGCCAGTTCAGTGGTGGCAGTATCTAAATCCTGTTTCGAAATAGCCTGGGTTTTGGCCAGCGCCTGCTGACGGGTCAACGTTACCTGAGCCAGGTTACGTTCTGCCAGAGCCTGGGCACGCTGCGCGCGCAGCTCCATCAGCGTGGCTTCCACCTCGCGGATCTGGTTCTCAGCCTGCTCAGGATCGATAACGCCGAGCAGCTGGCCTTTTTTCACCTTGTCGCCAATCTCAACCGACAGCGTTTTCAACTGGCCGCTGACCTGAGCGCCGACGTCAACCTTGCGCAGCGCGTCAAGCTTGCCCGTCGCGAGGACGTTTTGCTGCAGTTCGCCCGGGCGAACAATCAGCGTCTGATACTGCGGCACCGGCGCATTCAGCACCTGCCATAGCCAGTACCCACCGGCTAAAACCACGACCGCCAGCAGCAGAAACAGCGTTCTGCGTTTTCCCTTGAGGTTCATAAATATTCCAAATAAATGTTCTGGCAATGATAAGCGTTGATTCTAACTAAACGACTCTTCAACGAAAGCCCTGTTCTCCGAAATCGTCCTAATTTGTTTACGAGACGTTGACATTTCTCCTGCTGAAATAGCGATATTCCAAAAGGATCAGGATCTACCATGTCTTCTATCGTCGATACATCACTTTCAAACCTGCCGCAGCCAAAATCCGGCTGGCAGCTCTTCAAAAACCTGGCTTTCGGTGAGATCGCACCCGGGCTGGCATGGGAAAAAACCGCCTATCGACGCAAGTTCATGCTGCGTTCACTGGCGACACCGCTCAGCACCGCTCGCCTGCTGTCTGATCTTGCGAAACATCCGCACCTGATGCAAATGCTCCAGGTTCAGCCAGGGCTGCCCTGCCGCCTTCATCGTCCGTGGTTAACGGTCAATATGGATCGACAACGTGTGCTGGAATCGCTGTCCTGGCACTATCAGATGATGTGCCGCCAGCTGCCGGCGACGCTGACAAAGGGTTACCTTTCAAAGCAGGGCGTGTCCCTGCTGACCTTAACCGGAAAAGATGAACAGCAATTTACCGTCCGCCTGTGTGCCGACGCGTTTATGGATAAAGAGGGAGAAGCTACCCTCGTTTTCTGTGACAGTCAAAATACGGCGCTGGCGGAGATGACCTTTACGCTATGCCAGTTTGAGGGAAAATCGACGCTGTTCATTGGCGGTTTACAGGGCGCAAAAGCGCATGTTCCCCACGAGCTGATCCAGGGTGCGACGAAAGCCTGCCACGGTCTGTTCCCGAAACGTCTGCTGGTCGAGGCCGCAATGACGCTCGGCGCCGCGTTCCCGGTAGAGCAGATTGTCGCCGTCAGTAACGATACCCATATTTATCGCAGCTGGCGCTACCGCAAGAAAAAAGAGGGCAAACTGTTGGCCGATTACGACAGTTTCTGGCTCTCCATCGGCGGTGAAAAGCAGGAGAACGGTAATTTTATGCTGCCGCTCGTCATGCCGCGTAAACCGATGGAAGAGATCGCCAGCAAAAAACGCTCCGAATATCGCCGCCGCTACGCGCTGCTGGATAGCCTGATTCAGCAGATGAAACAGGCGACCCAACGCTAATCCGCTTTCCCGCGTGCCAGCCACAGCACGCGGGAGAACATCTTCCGCAGCAGGGTCGGTACCGCCTCCACGCCCCGCCTGCCCGCTTCCGTCGCCACTTCAATGGCTAAATCCGGTTTTGACGAACGGTGAATGGCTTTGGCGATCACCCGCCGCATGTTCATCGGGACATCGACCGGTACCATGGCAATGCGGTGGAAGACGTCGTCGAACCCCTGACGATACATAAAGTGTTCCATGTCCATCGCGGGGAGCATGGTTAAATGGTCGCGCTCTTCCTCGCGCTCGTTATTCAGCAGGCTCCGCACGGTCGAGGCATATTTTTTACCCGCCTCATCACCGTCTACCAGCACGTGCCACTCGATCCCCATCCGGCGTGCAAATTTTATCAGCGGCTTTAATCCCGACTGGGCGAATTCGATCACCTTAATGCCTTCCGCATCAAAATGGTGGCCACACTGGCGCGCCAGTTCGTTGATGACCCAGGTTTCCGTCTCCCCCTCCACCAGCAGCCAGCAGCGGGCAAAGAGCGACGACGCCCGGTTAAAGCGAATATGAAACGCGATGCGCCGCCCGTCTTCCGCATTCAAACCGCCCGGCCCAAGCCGGAAAGCGGAGACGCGGGAGGATTCACGCACCAGGCGACAGACGTGTTCTACCGGCGTCAGCGATAATAATTCCCCGGAATTAGTGGTCGTGATGCGCTGGAGCGGCAGCAGGTTCAGCAGATGCCATGCTACGGAGAGCATGATGGGATGCAGGCGCGTTTCCGGGTCTTCCACCAGCAGCAGCGGCCGGGCGTCCCGGTCCAGACGAACGGTGCCTTTGGCCTGCAGAAGCGTTGAAAACAGCCCCAGCAGAATCACCCGATGGGTGCGACCGCCGGGCCGGTCGATCATCCGGTTAATGATGTCGAGGTAACGCCAGCTTCGCTGCTCATCATGAGAGCGGCGGCGCATCAGACGGTGGCGCGATTCCGACGTGCCCTGCTCGGAAAAATAGTGCTCAAGGAGTTGCACCATTGCGGACAACCCCTGACGAATTTGGCCATCGGTCAGATTCTGCGGACGCGACACCAGCTCTCTGGCCAGAAAATCCAGCTCGCGGGCGGTGACTTCCACTTCCGGCATATTGGGTACGGTACCGTTACGAATACGCCGCATAAAGCGCGCATCGCGCAGGCGTAATACCGGCGTCAGGCGGATCAGGTGGCGGGCCAGATCGTCGATATTGTCCAGCGGGATCGGGTTGGCTTTCTCATCGAGAAAATCACGCAGGGTGAGTACCCCTTCGTTCTCCGCCATCTCGCCTTCCAGCCGATAGAAAATCCGGTGGAAACCGTCATCGCACGGCACCCAGCAGGGTGACAGCGGGCGGAAGCGACGCACGCGGTGACGTCCGGGTTCGGATTCGCGGAACGTCAGGATGATATGCAGGTGCTTCTCGCGCCCCGTCACGTCGCCGGGCGGGAACCAGAAATCGTCGCGGACGAAGTGATACAGATCGTCCTCGGGCGAAAGCAGTAGCGTCAACGCATCCAGCAGGCTGGACTTACCCCACGCGTTCTCGCCGATCAGGACGTTGTTTTGCTCCAGCTGCAGCGACAGGCGGTTAATACCGCGAAACCCAACAATTTCCACACGTTCGAGAAGCATAAATCCCCCGCGATATGATCACTTTTTCCTTCAAGTTATCAGCAGTATAGCGGGATGCAGACGGGCTTGACACTGCAATCCGCCTCCATAACCTGGCGGAAGCACGAAAAATTCAGAATTTATCCATCAGGTTTCATTTGAAATAACCCACATCTCGCAAGATACTACCGCCCGCAAATTGGACTATGCTTTATTTACCTCCAGTTTGAACAAGGATTGACATCACATTGCCTTAAATCAAATTAATCGAATTTATTTAAGTGGCGAAGGGGTGTTGTTGGTTTTTAAAATACGGGCTCTTTGAGTCGTCATCCCTTTATGGCGATATATCCCGCGCGCGGGAATGCGTGCGGATAATTATTTTAGGTGGTTATGTTTAGAAAATTGGCAGCAGAATGCTTTGGTACATTCTGGCTGGTATTTGGTGGCTGCGGTAGCGCCGTTCTGGCAGCAGCATTCCCGGAATTAGGTATCGGTTTTGTCGGCGTTGCGCTGGCTTTTGGTTTAACCGTATTAACCATGGCGTTTGCCGTGGGACATATTTCCGGCGGTCATTTTAACCCGGCAGTGACGTTAGGTTTATGGGCGGGCGGCCGTTTCCCGGCGAAAGACGTGATTGGCTATATTGTGGCGCAGGTGGTTGGCGGTATTATCGCGGCGGGCGTTCTGTACGTGATTGCCAGCGGTAAAGCCGGCTTCGACGCGGCGGCCAGCGGCTTTGCCTCTAACGGCTTTGGCGAACACTCTCCGGGCGGCTACTCCATGCTGTCTGCCATCGTGATTGAAATCGTGCTTACCGCCGGCTTCTTGCTGGTGATCCACGGCGCAACGGACAAACACGCCCCGGCCGGTTTTGCCCCGATTGCCATTGGTCTGGCGCTGACGCTTATCCACCTGATTTCTATTCCGGTCACCAACACCTCCGTTAACCCGGCACGCAGTACCGCCGTCGCCATCTTCCAGGGCGGCTGGGCGCTTGAGCAGCTGTGGCTGTTCTGGGTGATGCCAGTTATCGGCGGTATTCTGGGTGGCGTGCTGTATCGCACCCTGCTGGAAAAACGCGATTAATCTTTCCTCCCTCTCCCCGTGGGAGAGGTCCGGGGTGAGGACTACAGGCCGTACACCCCACGTAGACACAAGCCGGGTAAGGCGTAGCCGCCCGGCTTTCTTTTGCCGCTTTACTGAACAGCCTTTATTGGGTAGTGTCATTGGCGCTTAACCGATACTCAAAAAGGACCGGCTGTTCATGTTTTCAGGACTCCTCATCATTTTGCTGCCCTTGATCGTGGGCTATCTTATTCCGCTGCATCGTGAATCCGCATTAAGGCTCATTAATCGATTCCTGAGCTGGATTGTCTACGTTATTCTTTTCTTTATGGGGATTAGCCTGGCATTTCTGGACAACTTATCGGCGAATTTACTCTCCATCCTCCATTATTCTGTCGTCACCGTAGTGGTTATTTTGCTGTGCAATATTGCCGCGCTGCTGTGGCTGGAACGCACTATTCCATGGAAAAATCACCATCATCAGGAAAAACTCCCTTCACGAATTGCAATGGCGCTTGAATCATTAAAATTATGCGGCGTCGTGGTGCTCGGTTTTCTTCTTGGGCTGACCGGTTGGGCATTTTTACAGCACGCGACTGAGGCCAGTGAATATACGCTGATCTTCCTGCTGTTCCTGATCGGTATTCAGCTGCGAAATAATGGCATGACGCTGAAACAAATTGTCCTCAACCGTCGGGGAATGATGGTTGCGGTTATGGTTGTTGCCAGTTCAATGGTGGCGGGCGTCATCAACGCCTTTATTCTCGATCTGCCGCTGAAAACCGGCCTGGCGATGGCGTCCGGTTTTGGCTGGTATTCGCTCTCCGGTATTCTGCTGACCGAATCATTCGGACCGGTGATCGGCAGCGCCGCCTTCTTTAACGATCTGGCGCGCGAGCTGATTGCCATCATGCTGATCCCGAGCCTGGTTCGCCGCAGCCGTTCTACCGCGCTGGGCCTGTGCGGCGCAACGTCGATGGACTTTACCCTACCGGTACTCCAGCGCTCCGGAGGGCTGGAGATGGTGCCCGCGGCTATCGTGCACGGCTTTATTTTAAGCCTGCTGGTTCCGGTCTTGATGGCCTTCTTCTCTGCCTGATACTTCTTTGGCGGTAGGTTTCCTGCCGCCAAAATTGCGCTAAATCAATCTCCCTCTATTTTGTAGCAGAAAGCCCTTTTCTCCGTTCTGGCACAGGCATAACCTTAAACATGTATATCAAATATAACTTTAACAGGTGTGATTATGTTTTGTGTGCAATGTGAACAAACCATCCGTACCCCGGCAGGCAATGGCTGCTCTTACGCACAGGGTATGTGCGGCAAAACCGCAGAAACATCTGACCTGCAGGACCTGCTGATTGCGGCTCTGCAAGGCCTTTCCGCATGGGCGTTCAAAGCCCGCGAATACGGCATTGTCGACCACTACGTCGACAGCTTCGCCCCGCGCGCGTTTTTCTCCACGCTGACCAACGTTAACTTCGACTCTCCGCGCATTGTCGGCTACGCCCGCGAAGCGATTGCCCTGCGTGAGGCGCTGAAAGCCCAGTGCCTGAAGGCGGATGCCTCCGCTCGCGTGGAAAACCCGATGTCAGAACTTCAGCTGGTCAGCGACGATTTGGGCGACCTCCAGCGTCAGGCGGCAGAATTCACCCCGAATAAAGACAAAGCGGCGATTGGCGAGAACATTCTCGGCCTGCGCCTGCTGTGCCTGTACGGCCTGAAAGGCGCTGCGGCCTATATGGAGCACGCGCACGTTCTGGGTCAGTACGACAATGAGATTTATGCCCAGTACCACAAAATCATGGCGTGGCTGGGCACCTGGCCTGCCGATATGAACGCCCTGCTTGAGTGCTCAATGGAAATTGGCCAGATGAACTTCCGCGTGATGAGCATTCTGGATGCCGGTGAAACCAGCACCTACGGCCACCCGACGCCGACGCAGGTCAACGTCAAGGCAACCGAAGGCAAGTGCATTCTGATTTCCGGTCACGACCTGAAAGATCTCTACAACCTGCTGAAGCAAACCGAAGGTACCGGCGTTAACGTTTATACCCACGGCGAAATGCTGCCGGCGCACGGCTACCCGGAGCTGCGTAAATTTAAGCATCTGATCGGTAACTACGGCAGCGGCTGGCAGAACCAGCAGGTGGAGTTCGCCCGCTTCCCTGGCCCTATTGTGATGACCTCTAACTGCATCATCGACCCGACCGTCGGCGCGTACGATGACCGCATCTGGACCCGCAGCATCGTCGGCTGGCCGGGCGTGAGCCATCTTGAAGGTGACGATTTCGGTCCGGTTATCGCCCAGGCGCAGCAGATGGCAGGCTTCCCGTACAGCGAGATCCCGCACCTTATTACCGTCGGCTTCGGTCGTGAAACCCTGCTGGGTGCCGCTGATTCGCTGATCGATCTCGTCAGCCGTGAAAAGCTGCGCCACATCTTCCTGGTCGGCGGCTGCGACGGCGCGCGCGGCGAGCGTAACTACTTCACCGATTTCGCCACCAGCGTGCCGGAAGACTGCCTGATCCTGACCCTGGCGTGCGGCAAATACCGTTTCAACAAGCTGGACTTCGGCGACATCGAAGGTCTGCCGCGCCTGATCGATGCGGGCCAGTGTAACGATGCTTACTCGGCCATCATTCTGGCGGTCACCCTGGCGGAGAAACTGGGCTGCGGCGTGAACGACCTGCCGCTGTCGCTGGTGCTGTCATGGTTCGAGCAGAAAGCGATTGTCATCCTGCTGACCCTGCTCTCGCTCGGCGTCACCAACATCGTGACCGGCCCGACCGCGCCTGGCTTCCTGACGCCGGACCTGCTGGCGGTGCTGAACGAGAAATTCGGCCTGCGTTCCGTGACCAACGTTGAAGATGATATGAAACAGCTGCTGAGCGCGTAAGGAGTAATTCATGACCATGCCAACCTCACAATGTCCGTGGCGGATGCAGGTTCATCACATCCATCAGGAGACGCCGGATGTGTGGACGCTGTCGCTGCTGTGCCATGACTACTATCCGTACCGTGCAGGCCAGTACGCGCTGGTCAGCGTTCGCAATTCAGCGGATACGCTGCGCGCCTACACGATCTCCTCCACGCCGGGCGTGAGCGAGTACATTACGCTCACCGTCCGCCGCATTGACGACGGCGCGGGCTCTCAGTGGCTGACGCGGGACGTCAAGCGCGGGGATTATATCTGGCTGTCCGACGCGCAGGGGGAATTCACCTGTGACGATAAGACGGACGATAAATTCCTGCTGCTGGCGGCGGGCTGTGGCGTAACGCCAATTATGTCGATGCGCCGCTGGCTGGCAAAAAATCGCCCGCAGGCCGATGTGCAGTCGATCTTCAGCGTCCGTTCCCCGGAAGATGTGATTTTTGCCGGGGAATGGCGTGATTATCCGGTGACGCTGGTGGCGGAGCACAACGCGACCCACGGCTTTGTGCCCGGTCGCCTGAGCCGCGAGCTGCTGCAAAGCGTACCGGATATCGCGAACCGCACCGTGATGACCTGCGGCCCGGCGCCGTACATGGATATCGTGGAGAAAGAGGTGAAAGCGCTTGGCGTGACCCGCTTCTTCAAAGAGCAGTTCTTCACGCCGGTGGCGGAAGCGGCAACCAGCGGCATTACCTTCAACAAACTGCAGCCTGCGCAGACCTTCTTTGGCCGCGTGGGGACCACGCTGCTGGAGGCGCTGGAAAGCAACCAGGTGCCGGTAGTGGCTGCCTGTCGTGCGGGCGTGTGCGGCTGCTGTAAGACGAAGGTGGTTTCCGGGGAGTACACCGTCACCAGCACCATGACGCTGTCCGACGCGGAAATTGCCGAGGGTTACGTGCTGGCATGCTCATGCCATCCACAGGGCGATCTCGTCCTCGCATAAACGGTAAACGTTCGATCGTAGGCCCGGTAAGCGTTAGCGCCACCGGGCTTTTTGTCGGGTGACACTGCGTTTACCCGACCTACGACAACCTCACCGCCACGCGGGCGCTTTACCCAGCGCAAACCGCCCCGCCCCTAAAAACGCGACCGCCAGCGAGCCGATAAAGAAGTACACCAGGCTTTCAATCGCCCATGCGCCTACCTTATCGAGGGCGAGCGTTTCCCCCATTCCCACCATCAGCCACGCAACAATCATCGTAAAGGCCAGCACCAGCGCGGCCGGGCGCGTAAAGAGCCCAACAATAATCAGGATCGGTGCCACCACTTCGCCAACCAACACGCCGTAGGCGATAAACCCCGGCAGCCCTTTCTCCACCAGCATGCCGCTGATAAAGCCCACGCCGCCAAAAAGCTTGTGCAAACCGTGAAATAGCATCAGCCCGCCGACGGCAAGTCGTAACAAGAGTTTGCCAAGATCGTCGCACGATAGCTTTTCATTAACAGCGATTAACAATGATTTAACCATTTGAAATACTTCCTGTTTTTACTGAGGTAGCACCAGATTATGCCGAATAATTGCGCATGAAAAGCACCTTTTAATTGGGGGGATGCGACGGGCAATACGGAGACTTTCTTCTAAGCTTGTAAGCGATATCACAAAAAGGAGACGGACAACCATGAAACAAACCGTGGCTGCATATATAGCGAAAACGCTCGAACAGGCTGGCGTGAAACGTATCTGGGGCGTAACCGGCGATTCCCTGAACGGACTTAGCGACAGCCTCAACAAGATGAAGACCATCGAATGGATGCCCACGCGCCATGAAGAGGTTGCCGCCTTCGCCGCAGGCGCTGAAGCACAGATCACGGGGGAACTGGCCGTCTGCGCCGGATCGTGCGGTCCCGGCAACCTGCATCTGATCAACGGCCTCTTTGACTGTCACCGCAATCACGTGCCGGTGCTGGCGATTGCCGCCCATATCCCCTCTTCCGAAATCGGCAGCGGCTATTTTCAGGAGACGCATCCGCAGGAGCTGTTCCGTGAATGCAGCCACTATTGCGAACTGGTTTCATCCCCGGAGCAGATCCCGCAGGTGCTGGCGATCGCCATGCGCAAGGCCGTGCTGAACCGCGGCGTTTCTGTAGTCGTTATCCCGGGCGATGTGGCCCTCAAGGCTGCGCCAGAAGGGGCCAGCACCCACTGGTATCACGCCCCACAGCCGGTGGTGAGGCCTGCGGAAGAGGAGCTGAAAAAGCTGGCTCAGCTGCTGCGTTACTCCAGCAATATCGCCCTGATGTGCGGCAGCGGCTGCGCGGGCGCGCACAAGGAGCTGCTTGAATTTGCGGGTAAGCTTAAGGCCCCTATTGTCCACGCCCTGCGCGGCAAAGAGCACGTCGAGTACGACAACCCCTTTGATGTGGGGATGACCGGTCTGATCGGTTTCTCCAGCGGCTTCCACACCATGATGAACGCCGACACGCTGATCCTGCTCGGCACCCAATTCCCGTATCGCGCGTTCTAC
Organism: Enterobacter sp. R-1.6.2; assembly: GCF_035064085.1. Lineage (NCBI taxonomy): Bacteria > Pseudomonadati > Pseudomonadota > Gammaproteobacteria > Enterobacterales > Enterobacteriaceae > Enterobacter > Enterobacter sp. R-1.6.2. The sequence goes on along the minus strand of NZ_JASEYI010000004.1, from coordinate 263,072 downwards.
CCGACGGATGCGAAAATCATTCAGATTGATATCAACCCGGCCAGCATCGGCGCGCACAGCAAGGTTGATATGGCGCTGGTGGGCGATATCAAATCTACCCTTTCCGCCCTGCTGCCGCTGCTGGAAGAAAAAACGGACCGCAAGTTCCTTGATAAAGCCCTGAGCGACTATCGCGACGCCCGCAAGGGGCTGGACGACCTCGCCAAACCGAGCGACAAAGCCATTCACCCGCAGTATCTGGCGCAGCAGATCAGCCATTTCGCTGACGACGACGCCATATTCACCTGCGACGTGGGCACGCCAACCGTCTGGGCGGCACGCTATCTGAAGATGAACGGCAAGCGTCGACTGCTCGGCTCGTTCAACCACGGCTCGATGGCCAACGCCATGCCGCAGGCGCTGGGCGCAAAAGCGACGGCCCCGGAGCGTCAGGTGGTGGCGATGTGCGGCGACGGCGGGTTCAGCATGCTGATGGGGGATTTCCTGTCGGTGGTGCAGATGAAGCTGCCGTTGAAAATTGTAGTCTTCAACAACAGCGTGCTGGGCTTCGTGGCGATGGAGATGAAGGCCGGAGGCTATCTCACGGACGGCACCGAGCTGCACGACACCAACTTCGCGCGCATCGCCGAGGCCTGCGGCATCACCGGCATTCGCGTGGAGAAAGCCTCAGAGGTGGACGAAGCCCTGCAGCGCGCGTTTTCCATCGACGGTCCGGTGCTGGTGGATGTCGTCGTCGCCAAAGAAGAGCTGGCGATCCCGCCGCAGATCAAGCTTGAACAGGCCAAAGGCTTTAGCCTGTATATGCTGCGCGCCATCATCAGCGGGCGCGGCGACGAGGTGATCGAACTGGCAAAAACCAACTGGCTCAGGTAAAACATTTCGCATGACCTCTTAAAATAAAGGGATGTGAAATGATTGATTTACGCAGCGATACCGTAACCCGCCCGAGCCGCGCCATGCTCGAAGAGATGATGACCGCCCCGGTCGGGGATGACGTCTACGGCGATGACCCGACGGTTAACGAACTGCAGCGTTACGCGGCAGAGCTGAGCGGCAAGGAAGCGGCCCTGTTTCTGCCAACCGGCACGCAGGCTAACCTGGTGGCGCTGCTCAGCCACTGCGAGCGCGGGGAAGAGTATATCGTCGGCCAGGGCGCGCATAACTATCTCTACGAAGCCGGCGGCGCGGCGGTGCTCGGCAGCATTCAGCCGCAGCCGATTGACGCCGCGCCGGACGGCTCCCTGCCGCTCGATAAGGTCGCGGCGAAAATCAAAGCTGACGATATTCACTTCGCCCGCACCAGGCTGCTCAGCCTCGAAAACACCCACAACGGCAAAGTGCTGCCGCGCGAATACCTGAAAGCAGCATGGGAATTCACCCGCGAGCGCAGGCTCGGCCTGCACGTTGACGGCGCGCGTATCTTTAACGCCATCGTGGAGTATGGCTGCGAGCTGAAAGAGATTGCGCAATACTGCGACTCGTTCACCATCTGCCTCTCTAAAGGGCTGGGCACGCCGGTGGGTTCTCTGCTGGTGGGCAACGCGGACTACATCAAGCGCGCCAACCGCTGGCGCAAAATGACCGGCGGCGGCATGCGTCAGGCGGGTATTCTGGCGGCTGCCGGGCTGTATGCCCTGAAAAATAACGTGGCGCGCCTGAAGGACGATCACGACAACGCCGCGTGGATGGCGGCGCAGCTGCGCGAGATTGGTGCCGACGTGATGCGCCACGACACCAACATGCTGTTCGTACGCGTGGGCGATGATCGCGCCGCCGCGCTGGGTGAATTTATGAAATCACGTGGCGTGCTGATCAACGCCTCACCCGTCGTGCGCCTGGTCATGCATCTCGACGTGAGCCGCGAACAGCTGGCGGACGTGGTGAAACACTGGCAGGCGTTTTTACAGCGATAAGGAGCATCACGTGCCGCAACGAATTCTGGTGCTCGGCGCCAGCGGGTACATCGGTGAGCATCTTACCGCGGCGTTAAGCCAGCAGGGACACCAGGTGCTGGCAGCGGCACGCAACACCGAACGCCTGCAAAAGCTCAGTTTGCCTGGCGTCACCTGCCACAGCGTTGACCTCAACTGGCCGAAGGAACTTCCCGCCCTGCTGGAAGGGGTCGACACGCTTTACTACCTGATACACAGCATGGGCGAAGGCGGGGATTTCATCGCCCACGAGCGGCAGGTGGCGATGAACGTTCGCGACGCCCTGCTGCAAACCCCGGTGAAGCAGGTCATTTTTTTAAGCTCGCTCCAGGCGCCCGAACACGAGCAGTCCGATCACCTGCGCGCCCGCCAGCTGACGGCTGACACCCTGCGCGGGGCGAATATCCCCGTCACCGAACTGCGCGCCGGGATCATCGTCGGCGCAGGCTCCGCCGCCTTCGAAGTGATGCGCGATATGGTCTACAACCTGCCCGTACTCACGCCGCCGCGCTGGGTACGCTCGCGCACCACGCCGATTGCGCTGGAGAATTTACTGCATTATCTGGTGGCCCTGCTGAATCACCCGGCGGAGCATCACCGCGTGCTCGAGGCGGCAGGCCCTGAAGTGCTGAGCTATCAGGAGCAGTTCGAACATTTCATGCGCGTCAGCGGCCGCCGCCGCTGGCTGATCCCCATTCCCTTCCCGACCCGCTGGATTTCGGTGTGGTTTTTGAATGTGATCACCTCCGTGCCGCCGACGACCGCCAAAGCGCTGATCCAGGGGCTCAAACATGATTTACTGGCGGACGATCGCGAACTGCGGGCACTCATTCCCCAGGACCTGATCCGCTTTGACGATGCCGTGCGCAATACGCTGAAAGAAGAAGAGCAGCTGGTGAACTCCAGCGACTGGGGTTACGACGCTCAGGCGTTTGCCCGCTGGCGGCCGGAGTACGGCTATTACCCGAAACAGGCGGGCTGCACGGTGAAAACCCACGCCAGCCTGGCCGCGCTGTGGGAGGTGGTGAACCAGATTGGCGGCAAAGACGGTTATTTCTTCGGTAATATCCTCTGGCAAACGCGCGGAGCAATGGATCTGCTGGTGGGGCACAGGCTGGCAAAAGGCCGTCCGGCACGCCCGTATCTTGAGGTGGGCGACGCGGTCGACAGCTGGAAGGTCATCATCGTCGAGCCGGAAAAACAGCTGGCGCTGCTGTTCGGTATGAAAGCCCCGGGGCTGGGCCGACTCTGCTTTACCCTGAAAGACAAAGGCGATTGTCGTGAACTGGACGTCCGCGCCTGGTGGCATCCGCACGGAATGCCGGGTCTGTTCTACTGGCTGTTGATGATCCCCGCCCACCTGTTTATCTTCCGCGGGATGGCAAAGCGGATTGCGCAACGGGCAGAACAAAAGACGGAAAAGATCTAAATAAAACTCTCTTTCTTTCACCTTTCCCATTGCATAGCGCCGTAATTCACGAAAGAATGCGCACGAAATTCTTTTCAACACAGTGGATTGATATGAAGGTACTGGTTACCGGGGCGACCAGCGGCTTAGGCCGAAATGCGGTCGAATTTCTGCGCAACAAGGGCATCAGCGTCAGGGCTACCGGTCGCAACGAAGCGATGGGAAAACTGCTGCAAAAAATGGGCGCGGAGTTCGTCCATGCTGACCTGACGGAGCTGGTCTCCTCGCAGGCGAAAGTGATGCTTGCCGGTATCGACACGCTGTGGCACTGCTCCAGTTTCACCTCCCCGTGGGGTACCCAGGAAGCCTTCGATCTCGCCAACGTGCGGGCAACCCGTCGTCTGGGCGAATGGGCCGTTGCCTGGGGCGTGCGTAACTTTATTCATATCTCGTCACCGTCGCTCTATTTCGACTATCACCACCATCGGGACGTGCAGGAAGATTTCCGTCCGGCTCGCTTTGCCTGTGAGTTTGCCCGCAGCAAGGCGGCCAGCGAAGAGGTGATTGACCTGCTGGCACAGTCGAACCCGCACACCCGCTTTACGGTCTTACGTCCGCAGAGCCTGTTCGGGCCGCACGACAAAGTGTTTATTCCGCGCCTGGCGCAGATGATGCACCACTACGGCAGCGTGCTGCTGCCGCGCGGCGGCGATGCGCTGGTGGATATGACCTATTACGAAAACGCCGTTCACGCCATGTGGCTGGCAAGCCAGCCGGACTGCGATAAGCTGATCTCCGGTCGCGCCTACAACATCACGAACGGCGAACCCTGCGCGCTGCGCAGCATTGTGCAGCGCTTAATTGACGAGCTGCAGATCGACTGCCGCATCCGTTCAGTCCCTTACCCAATGCTGGATATGATTGCCCGCAGCATGGAGCGTTTTGGCAGTAAATCGGCCAAAGAGCCTGCGCTGACGCATTACGGCGTATCGAAGCTTAACTTTGATTTCACGCTGGATATTTCGCGGGCGGAGAACGAGCTTGGGTACAAACCGATCGTGACGCTGGATGAAGGGATTACGCGTACGGCGGCGTGGCTGCGGGATCACGGGAAGCTTCATCGGTAGATCGGGTCCTGCATTTTTACGATGAGAAAAAAAACGGCAACCCGAAGGTTGCCGTTTGTCATTTTGCTGTTTTGCTGATTACAGCGCAGTCCACGCGTCCTGCCATGCAATCCCTTTACCTGGCTCGTAGTAGGACGGCGCGTTATTGCACCAGCCGCTGTACGGATAAGGTTTGCACTGGAACAGCTGGCCGCGGTTGTTAACGATATCGCCTGCTTTCCATTTGGTTTTGGAGGTCCAGGTCGGGTAAGTCCCGGTCTGGCCGCCGTTGGTCTGCTTAGCCTGTACGTTCAGCGTATAGGTGGTAGTGCTGCTCAGCTCGCCGTCGCTGACGGTAAGGTTGATCGGGTACTGCGTCGCCGCCGCCACTTCCGGTGCATTGAACGTAATAATCGCTTTATCATCGCCGCTTACGGTCTGGCCGTTCGGAGCCGTCCAGGTATAAGTCAGGTGGTTACCGTCTTCGTCAGTCGAGCCAGACGCGTTCAGAGAAACAGATTTCCCCGCTTCAACCGCCCCCACCGGACCGGCGATTTTTGCTACCGGCGCATGGTTTACCGGCGCTGGCGTATTATCTTCCGGAGCCGGGGTGTTATCGTCCGGCACCGGCGTGGTGTTGCCTTCGTCCGTTGGGTCGACAGGGGTCGGCGTCGGAGCTGGCGTGACGCTACCGCCGTCGGAAGTGCCGTCTTCACCCACCACGTTGACGTTGAAGTAATGCTTCACGCATTTGGTGTAGTCACCCTCTTTAAAAGCGCTGAATGGCGTCTGGTAACCCACCAGCTGGCAAGAGTAGGTCTGGCCTGACGGGGTATCCGCGCTCCATCCCCAGTCCTGTTCCCAGTAGATCTTCAGCGCGCCGGCACCGCCTTCGTCGAACTGCTTCATGTTGGCGCAGCCCAGCACTTCGTTAGACGGAACAGGCACCTTCAGGTAGTTGGCGAACTCTTTGTAGTATTTGATACGGTTTTGAGACTGGGCGATCTCAGTCGGGCCACCGCACTCCACGCCGCCGTTGATGATCTGCGTGGTCACGCCGAAGCCCGGAACCAGACCATTCGCCTTATCGTGATCGTTCGGCTGCCAGGTGCCGTCGATAACCTGCAGCATGCTCGGTTTTGGCGGCTGCGGGTAGGCGAAGAAGAAGATCGCGGAAGCAAGGTTCAGCCAGGTGTCCGCCACCAGCTCAGGTTTGTCCAGCAGTACGCGGACGTCGCCGTACATCGCTTCAGAGAACGGGCCGTAGTTGTAGTTATAGGAGAGCTGTTTCGCACCGCGACCAAAGTAGCTAACGAAATCGCCATCTTTGTCTTTACCGCACGGCCAGGTCTGACCCTGCCAGACATCCGGGTTACATTCGCCGTTATAGCCGCCCTTCTGACCTTCGCTCCAGCCCATCTCACGCACGTAAACCAGCGCCTGACGCCACTCGGCTTCCGGACGCCAGGACTCGTGGCCGCCGGTTTCCTGCGCGAAGTGCGCGAACATGGTTGCCAGAGACTTACGGCAGATGGCATCGCTGTTACGACCATCGGTATAGGTCTGGCACAGTGCCGGGAATTTACCGACCGCTTTCAGGAAGTTGCTGTAGGTATATTCCGGCGCACGCAATGGGAAGAGATATTCCCAGTCGCTGGCCTTGATAATCCCTTCCACGCGCTTGACGTTTTCCGGGTTTGTCGATTTACCCGGCTCAATTTGTTCCACCAGGCTGTTGTCCAGCGTGCGGATGGTTGACTTCACTGAAGCCATCAGCGGGAAGTTGGTCAACTCCTGCTCTTTCTTCTGCAGATCGCTGGCCTTAACGGTGTAAGGTTCGCTGCTGGCCTGCAGCTGGGTTGCCTGAGCCATAAACGGTGCAACACATGCGCCCGCGATAAGAACACTGAGTAATGTTCTCTTGTTCATGTCAATGGTCCTCTTAATTATATTAAGGGTAAATAAAAGTTAATTTGTTTCGCGGTTTATTTATTAATCATTTAATAAATAAACCCGGGAGCAGTTTTCGTTTTATGAAGAACACCAGTCGGTACTCTTCAAAAAACAAAAATCAATAATAATAACGGTTACGGGTGCTACGTTTTAATTTCTGATATTTATTCCAGACCTTACGGGCATAGACCATGCGCTGCGGGTAATTCTCTTTTTTCAGACCCGCGTTATAGGCGCCGACCGCCTCCCAGTTATAGCCATAAACTTTAATCATTCCGGATAATATCGATGCGCCAACCATAATTGAGGTGCAGGGCTCGGTAATTAACCGGTACTCATTAATGCCTTTTCGCTCCAGCTCGGAAAAATGTGAACTATTAATCTGCATCAGGCCGACATCACGCGTTCCATCATTATTCTGTCCAATCGCATTGGGATTCATTCCCGATTCAACATTAGCAATGGCATACAACAGATAAGGATCCACATGGTAATAACTGGCGGCTTTATCCCAGCAGTTGGCAAAGACGCTATGGCTTATTATCAGCAACAATAAAAATAACGTTTTCATTTTCAGTCCGGCTCTTTTTCATTGTCTCCTTACGCGCTTATCGCGCTGTTTCCTGATTTACGGTCCACGTCCGTCGCGGGACGTGGACCGTGATGGCGGGCAAGTTACTTACCCGCATCGTTATGGCTGTGACTTACTGGCAGTCAGCCGCAGGGCCTTTTTTCACCCATACATCGCTGCTACCGGGTTTATCACCCTTCGTCCACCATTTCGCGGTGTAGGAGTAACCGTTGTAGGTAGTGGTGTCGCCGCCGTTATAGACCACGTCGGAGCGCCAGTTGAATTTCACCTGACTGACCAGCTCCCATGCATCCACACCGAAGCCCGGCTGGTTGCCCTGAGTCCAGTATTTTGCTTTCCAGACCAGGTTGTCGAAGCTGACGGTATTGCCCGCGTTGTAAACCTTGCTTGCACTCCAGGCAGCGTATTTGCTGGCGTTGGCGTCAACAGGCTTATCGCAGCTACTGGTGGCAGAACCTTCGTCAGACGGCGTATTGCCTTCATCGGATGGGGTGTTACCTTCGTCAGACGGCGTGTTGCCTTCATCGGAAGGGGTATTGCCTTCGTCAGACGGCGTGTTGCCTTCATCGGAAGGGGTATTGCCTTCGTCAGACGGCGTTTCCGCCGCTTTAGGCGTTACCGTCACCTGCACGTTAGTCTGTACGCTGGACTTGCCATCGCTTACCACCACGGTCAGCGTGTACGTTGATTCCGCGTCCACGTCCGGTGCGGTGATGTTCAGGTTCGCGGTGTCTGCGCCTGTCGCCTGCATATTCGCAGGAACGCTCCAGGAGTAGGTCAGCGCGTCGCCATCAGGATCGTTAGCCTGAGCGTGCAGAGAGTAGCTCTGGCCCGCTTCCAGCGTCACGGCTTCCATCTGGTTCACGACCGGCGCCTGGTTTGCTTTCGGCGCTTTGTTCACGACCTGGACGTCAGCGGTGCTGCTCAACCCTTTCGCATCAGTGACCGTCAGGCGGAACGCCAGAGTCTGGTTACTGGTGACAGCGGCAACGTTGAAGGTCGCTTTCGCTTTGGTGCTGTTGGTGAGGGTCACCGACGGGCCAGAGATCTGCGTCCACTTGTAGGTGATGGCATCGCCATCCGGATCGGTGGAAGCCGAGCCATCCAGGGTCACCGTCGCCGGACCGGTTACGCTCTGGTCCGCGGAAGTCGCTACCGGCGCATGGTTGGTCACCACCGGATCAACCGGCGCAGCGCCGCCGCCTGTCAGGCTTTCATTCATCGCGTTCAGAATGTCTCCGGTATCGGAGTCGATAGACCAGGCAAACAGACCGCCCAGGTTTTTCGCCAGCACATACTGACCTTTCGCCGTTGCGGAACGCGCATCCTCATAGGTGATCAGATCGCCGGTGGTTTTGTTAAACAGATACGGCGCTTCAGCGGTAGCATCATAGTTGTATTCCCAGCCCGGTTTACCTTTGTACTCGTTAACGATCTGACGATAGTCAACCACGCCAGGTTCCCAGGTCCCTTTCACCATGCCCGTTGCCGTGCCGGTGAACGGGTTGTTATTGCTGTAACCGTGAACGCCGGTCCAGCCGCGACCATACATGGCCGTCCCCACGACAATTTTGCCGGGCTGTACACCCTGCGCCAGCAGCGCATTGACGCCGTTTTCGGTGGTGTAATTGGTATCCGGTTTGTTCGCCGGCGCACGCAGTGCCGCCTGGTGACCCAGATCGGTATTGCTCCAGCCGCCGTAGAAGTCGTAGCTCATCAGGAAGATGTGATCCATGTACTGCTGGGCAGTGGTGTAATCAACGTCTTCAATTTTGTCGCTGCCTGAACCGATTGCTGAGGTCAGTTCAAAGGTACGGCCGGTTTCGGCTGACAGTTCATTCATCATGGCGCGCAGTTCGCGCATCAGTGCGGTATAAGTCTCTTTATCCTGCTGCGGGTTGCCCAGCGTTTCGTTCTGACCGCCGCCGCCCGGGAATTCCCAGTCGATGTCCACGCCGTCGAAGAATTTCCAGGTTTTCAGGAAATCTTTCACGGAAGCCACGAAGCGATCGCGGATCGCTTTGTCATGCATTTTGAAGAACGGATCGGAGAGGGTCCAGCCACCGATAGACGGCAGCACTTTCAGCCCTGGATTGGCTTTCTTCATTGCCATCAGCTGGCCGAAGTTGCCTTTGTAGGGCTCGTCCCAGCTGTCGAGGCCAGTCCGGGATTCCTGCAGTGCGGCCCACGGGTCGTGAATCGCCACCTGGAAGTCCTGACGGCCCGCACAGGCGCGCTTCAGCGCTTCGAAGCTGTTACCCCCTTCGATGGTTTTCAGGCTGTCGTTGATGCCATCGCCGCCGCAGATTGGAATGAAGCCATACAGAATGTGGTTAAGGTTAGCCGCCGGGATTTTATCCACCGGGAATTTACGGTCATAAACGCCCCACTCAGGGAAATAGGCACCGACCACTTTATCGGTATGCTTAGAGAGGGTTTTATTATTTTCCTGCATAGTGGTGTTGAGCGGCAGCAGATGGCTACCGTCGGTATCCGCGACGATAATCAGTTTGCTGGCGCTGGTGCTGCACCCGCTGGCGTTGCAAAGTTCAACCGTTTCCTGATAGCGACCGCCTTTGGTCACTTTAAATGTTGCCGTACCGGACATGCTGCCTGCACCGGTCCAGACGGTTTTGCCGTCGAGCAACACTTTCGCTGAAGTCGGCGCCGCGCCGCTCCAGACATCCCACTGCACTTTAACATCGGCGCCATCATGGACTTTGACGAGGTTGTTGTATGCAGTAGCAGACTGATCAACTTCGACAATGGCAAATTTATCATTACCACTGGCGATAGTTGCTTTACCTGGCACGGCTGCGAACACCGGGCTTGCAGCCGCTGCAACGAAGAGTGCCAGATATTTAGGCTTCAGAAATTTCATTATTTGATCCTGATAATACGATTTGTGAAATTAAATACCCATGCTTTTCCATTAAACATGGACAAACGTTATTTACTGATAAATTAATCGTGAACGTTTCTGGTTCGCGAAAGACCTGCTTATTATTGCGCTGTACCTTCCTCCACTCATAAACTTCGACAAATGTTTTATTGCGTAGAGAAGAATACAGTGGGGAATTTATTTTCGCCTTTCATTCCCCCGATGAAAAAATTTCAAAAAAAACTTGACTGCATTATTTAAAAGATGAGATGTGGGATTTGCGCGATAAATACAACCAGCCCGGAAAATGCAATATATGGACCAAAGGAAATAAGATTATTTTTATTCTCAAAGGGCTTTAACAGGCAATGCATGATAATGCCCCCCAGCGCCGCGATCAGCACGATAGAGGGTAACGCTTGCCAGCCGCACCAGGCACCCAGCGCCGCCAGCAGCTTAAAATCACCATAGCCTAATCCTTCCCGGCCGGTCAGCAGGCGGAATGCCCAGAAAACCAGCCAGAGCGAGAGATATCCCGCCACTGCGCCATAGATAGCATCGGTCAGCGGTAGCGTACGGAACAGGGCATGGAACATCAGCCCCGTCCACAGCAGCGGCTGGGTCAGGCAGTCCGGCAGCAGCATATGGCGCGCGTCGATCACCACCAGCGGCAGCAGCAGACTCCACATCACCCACAGCGCAATCAGCGCCAAAAACGACGGCGCCAGCGCGGCGCTGGCGGCAAAGAAGAGAGCGCTACATACTTCCACCAGCAGCAGTCGCAGCGGAATCGCGCTATGGCAGTGGCGGCAGCGGCCGCGCAGCGCACACCAGCTAATGATGGGAATATTTTCCCACGCGCTCAGGGCGTGGTTGCATTCCGGGCAGTGAGAGGCGGGAAACAGCAGATTGCCTGCCCCCTCTTCTTCCATTACCAGCGGCGGAATACGCTCCGCCACTACGCCGAGGAAACTGCCGAGGATCGCGCCCAGCGCTCCGCTCATGACGCACAGACCCGGCAGATTCGCCTGCTGCAACAGCATTAGTGGGTTCATGCGCTTTTCGCCCAGCTCAGCGTAATGTGCGCTTTCACGTCACTCTGACGATCCACCGGCGTTAACGCGAGTTTCTCCAGATGGATACCGGAAGAGACGTTCATCTCACGCAGCCAGTTTTGCAGGGCAGAAACGCTGACGCGCTCGACATCAAAGGTCAGCGACTGCTCTTCCTGACGCACGTTTGTCAACGCGAGGTGCACGACTTTGGCACTTTCTTCCACCACGCTGCGCGGGTTCGGGGTATTGACGATTCTGGACTGGAGATGGTTTTTATCAATTTCCTGGCGCATCCAGTTCAGCGTCTGCTTCTGCTTAAATAACACGGCCTCGTTATTTTTGATGAGAGTATCGAGCGGCATCATCGCGCCGTAATAAACCATCGCGCAGCAGAGTGCCCCGCCGCAGAGTTTAAATAAATTACGCTCGCGTGGACTGTAATGTTGCCAGCGGTTTTTTAACTGGGCTATTTGCGTTTTCATTTATAGCTCCCGGTAATAATGGCGGTATAAGGCGCCTCGCCGGAAATCGGCTGCATCGTAAATTCAAAGGTTTCGGCGCTGCGGGCGACAAAATCCTGCAGGGTCTGTTTATCCATGGATTTCACATTCAGCGTCAGCTGATTTTGAGTTTCGTCATATTCCACGTTATTGATCTCCAGCGACGGCAATGACTGCCTGATTTGATTCAGCGCTTCGAGCTGCAGGAAGATCCCTTTCTTCGCCTTGCTGATATTTTGCCCGACGTAGTATTTCAGGTTGCTGGTCTGGCGCAGGGTCGGGAAATAGTGCTGCGCTACGGTGGTCATCTCCCGGTGGATCTCGTTTTGCTGATGAGTGAGCATCCACGCCATACCAACGCGGGGGCCGATCAGCAGGCCGACGCAAAGCAGCGCCGCCGCCGCGAGGGCCGTTTTCGCATGGCGAAAACGCGGACCGCTGGCGCTGCGCCCGGAAAACTCCCCGTGCAGCATGTTGATACGACAGCCCTGCCACTGGGGCTGGATCAGCACCAGCGGATGCTGCCACGCCAGCCGTTCATCCACCTGTACCTCCTGCGGCGCATCGCCGTAGCAGCACACCTCACCCGCCCGGCATTTACTCAACAGCAGCGGCAGCAGGACCGTATCGGCTTCGCCAGCGCTGCCGGGGGAAAAACGCAGCCAGTAGCTCTCCTCCAGGCTCACCAGCGTCGTGCCCCCTTCGCTCACCGGCAGCAGCCAGGCATCCGGCAGCGCCTGGGCCACCGTGAGCCCCGCCTGAGCGAACAGCTCCAGCCAGTGGCGCAGACGTTCAGCGTCAATGGCCACGGCATCCACCTCCGCCCCCTTTTTGTTCAGCACCGTCCAGTGCAGCGTATCCACCTCGCTGAGCAGCGTCTCTTCCGCCATCCACGAGAACTGCGCCGTCTGGGCGGAAAGCCCTTTTTTCGGCAGGGTAAAATGACGAAAGATCGTCTCGCTCGCCGGCAGCAGCAGGCACACCTGCTGAGAAAGCGGGTGGCAGGAAAGTTCGCTCAGTGCGCTCCAGCCCGTCAGATATTCCACCCGATCGTTACCGGATTCACACCACCAGATTTTGCCGTCCTCACGGGTGTCGGGACGAATAAAAAGCACCTTTTTCATTATCTTCATCTTATTCAACCATTCGGTAGCGGCGTTGCCAGGTCACGACCTTGCCAGCCTCACTGTCAACGTGAAGCTGGCTGACGACGCGCAGCGTTAAATCATCGGTATTGCCGGTGGTTTCCACCCGAAAATAGCGACTGTTGACCGCAATCCTGTCCTGAATCTGCGCCAGGATATCTTTGGTCTGCGGATAGTTGCTCTCCAGCACTTTGCTGAATGCCTCCAGCGACGCCCACCCCTCATCCGGGCGTGAATCGAGCAGGCGGGCAGCGTCGTCCGTGTTTAACACGCCGGTAAAAACCGCCGCCAGCAGCGGCGCCTGTTCACGTGTTAAGGTATTCACATTTATGGTGCCATCCGTATCCGGCAAGGCGCACAGCAGCTTGCTGACCTTCGGCCACGCAGCCTGCGGAAAGGCGGGCAGCAGTCTGATTTCGTTGATGGTGCGCATCATTTGATTCGCCGGACCGCGGGCGGGCGTCACGCTCGCCCAGGCATCGGCCTCCTGGCCCTGTTTCGCCGTCACGTCGTCGGCGTCAAGATAATCCACCAGCTGCTGGTAAATCTCTTCTGCCGCCAGCGTACCGACGCCACTTTCAGCCAGCAGCTGTTCGATAATCTGCTCTTTGACCGGTTTTTCCGGCAGCGCAGTTGGGTCGGCCGGGGCCGCAGGCGCCGCGTCACCGGCCAGCAAACTATTGACGTTAAAGCAGGTCCGGGCATCCTCCACCTGACTCACCACGGTGTAATTCTCCCCGAGGGTTTTCAGCGGCTGTGCCCAGTCACCTTGCGGCGATAGCCCCGCCCCTTCTGAACTGGCCGCTTTCTGCAACACGTTTTCCAGTACCTTCTGTTGACGGGCAATGGCCCAGCGCAGCGTCTGCTGGCTGACCTGATAATGCGTTTTTTGCAGGTGGCGGCAGAACTGCTGACTGATTTTCGCCGCCAGGGCGGACATCATCACCAGCAGGATCAGCACCACCAGCAGCGCCACGCCACGCTCTTTTCGCGCTGTTTTGCCGCTCATGAACTTACTCCTGGATCGACTGCCGTATCGGGCTGCGGGGTTGTTACGGGCTGGGCCGCATTCTCCGCTGCCGGCTGCGCCGGGTCCGCATTCGTCTCTTTTGGCGCGGTCTGGATCTCAGGCATATTGCCGGGAGTGAGAAAAACCCAGCGCCAGGTTTCGCCGTTTTCCATGGTCAGATTCAGCTCAACGCCATCAGGCTGATGGGCGATGTCGGTCCATTTTTCCTGCCAGCCCTCGTGCCAGAAGCGCCATTTCATCTCTTTCACATCGCTCAGAATCGGCACTTCTTCCGGCTGCGCGCTGGCAGGACCGTCGATAGCAGCCCAGACGTTGCGCCACAGGCGCTTGTCCTTTAACGTCCAGCTAACCCGCTCCAGCTGCACCTGGCTGCTGATGCCGTTCAGGGTTGTCATTTCCACACCATTCTGCTGCTGGACGAACACCTCGCCGCTGTTGCGCGGCGCGCGCGCCTGTTGCTGATAAAAGTCACGCGAGAGGAGGTTGTACGTGCGCTGAAGCGCCGTCACTTTTGCCGCCGCCTCGTCGCTGGCCGTCGAGGTACGCATCGCGCCATCGAGCGTTTGCCAGGCGAGAATGCTGATCACCGCGAAGATGGCCAGCGCAATCATAATTTCCAGCAGGGTAAAGCCCTGCTGACGCTGCACCTTACTCACGATCCACCTCCGGTTCGGCGAGCTGAAGCGCCACCACCGGTTGCGCATCGCTTGCTTCGCTGTAAACCCGTACCTCATCGGCAAAGGTATTTTCGGCGGTTTTCACCCGCTGGATATGCCAGGTCCAGGTTTGTCCGCCCATGGTTTCGGTGCCCACCTGCTCGGCGTCCGGGAAGTCGGTCTGAGCCAGCTGCGCTTGCGCCAGCTGATTTTCCGCCACCCATCCGGCCTGCAGCGTTTCCGACAGGCTGTGGGTAAAGCGCACGTTAAGGGTGACGGAGTTCATCAGCGCCAGCGCCGCGGTGGAGAAAATCACCAGCGCCACCATCACTTCCAGCAGGGTCATCCCCTGCTCTTTGGTTTTGCGTTTAGTCATCGTTTTCCACCACCACGGGAACAGAGCCCTGTGACGTCACGTGAAAGCGCTGCTTTTTATCCAGGCTTTCGAGGCTGAGCGTGAAGCGGCTAAGCTCGCCGTCCGGCAAAAAAATGATTTGCGGTTCATCGTCCAGCGTGGCCGCCAGCGTTCGCGATGAGAGAGAGACATGCATCTCCTCAGGAAACTCGCCGCGGGTGGCGATCCGCCCCGACTTTAACGGTGCCCAGTGGCGCTCGCCGTTATTTACAACCTGCGTCACCAGTTCAAATTCTGACGAGGTCATCACCAGCCCGACAATATTTCCGTCCATTACCGCACGGTCAGAACCATATTCAACGAGGGATTTTAGCTGCTGACCAAATGTATCTGCGCCGCTGCGTGATGGAATGGTGGTGACCACCATCATGGCGCTCAGGGCGAATATCACCAGCGCCACGATAATTTCCAGCAGGGTAAATCCACGTTGCTTATTCATTACTTAGCTTTTTTATCAAAAGACCAGTTGCTGATATCGTCGGCAGTATTAGCTTCTGCATCCGGACCGGCTGAGAAAATATCGACAGCGCCATGCTCGCCCGGGCTGACCAGAATATAGTCATTGCCCCATGGGTCCTGCGGCAGGCGACGAATATAGCCGTCGTCACGGTAGCCTTTCGGAACAGGCGCAATTTCAGGTTTGGTCACCAGCGCCTGCAACCCCTGCTCGGTGGTCGGATAGCGATGGTTGTCGAGTTTGTACATATCCAGCGAACCTTCCAGCGCCACAATATCGCTGGTCGCTTTCTGAATATCGGCTTTTTCTTTATTGCCCATTAAATTAGGCACAACCATACTGGCCAGCACACCGAGAATAACGATAACTACCATTAATTCGAGCAGCGTGAACCCCGCCTGACGCTTCAGGCTATTTTTTTTCAAAGACATGATTAACCCACCATATTATTAAGTTGAAGAAGCGGTTGTAATATTGAAAGAACGATAAATAAAACAACGGTCGCCATAGTTACTACCAGTGCCGGTTCAAATACCGACAGCGTTAACGTAATTCGATGCTGTAATGCAGATTCCTGGTTTTCCGCCGCACGATCCATCAGCGAGCCCAGCTCGCCGCTCTCCTCCCCGGAGGCCACCATGTAGAGCATGGTGGGTGGAAAAATTCTCGCCTGTTCCAGCGCGTTGTAGAGGGATGCCCCCTGGCGCACGGTGTCCGCCGCCTGCTCAAGCACCTGCCGGGCATAGAGGTTATCAATCCCGTCCATCGCGATGTACATCCCTTCCAGCAGCGGAACGCTGCTGGCCTGCAAAATACTCAGCGTACGGATGTAGCGCGCGCTGTTGATGGCGCAGACCAGTTTTTTCAGCGGTGACTTTAGCAACAGCCACCGATGGTAAACAAACCGGTTCTTTTCTACTTTTATCCAAAATTTAAAGCTCGCCGACGCCCCGAACAGGCCGCTGGCGATAACGATGCCCCAGGCCTGTAAAAAATCGCTCACCGCAATCAGCGTGCGGGTGGTTACCGGCAGCTCTTGTTTCATGTGGGTGAACTGGTCGATGACCTGCGGCACCACGGCGACCAGCAGAATGGAGATCACCGCGATCGCCACCACCGTCAGGGTAATGGGGTAGACCATCGCCTGGGTGAGCTTGCTTTTCATCTTCTGGCGCTGCTCGTTGTACTCGGCGAGCTTTTCCAGCACGCCACCGAGATGACCGGTCTTTTCACCGGCCATTACCAGGGTGCAGTAGAGCTTGTCGAAGCTGCGCGGAAACTGGCTGAAGGCGTCGAACAGCGTGTGACCTTCTACAATCTTGTCGCGGATCTCGGTCACCATCGCCGCCAGGGTTTTATCTTCCGTCTGCTTCGCAATCGCCTTCAGCGCACTCTCCAGCGGCAGCGCGGCATTGACCAGCGTCGCGAGCTGTCGGGTAAACATCGACAGCACCGGAATCGACAGTTTTGCCCCTTTACGGGCGTTTTTTCCCGCCGCCGGATCGCTGGTCGGCGCAATGTTCACTGGCATCAGCTTCTGTTCGCGCAGCATCTGGCGCACCTGCTTGGGCCCTTCGGCCTGCAGGGTGCCGCGCTGGGTTTTCCCCGCGGCGTCCGTCGCGGACCACGCATACCAGGCCATTACGCATCCCCCCCGCGCTCGGCGGTGACACGCATAACCTCTTCCAGCGAGGTCACGCCGGAGATCACCTTCAGCAGACCGTTTTCACGCAGGCTGTAGGCCTCTTTGAAAAGCTGCGTTTCGATGGACATCTCATCTTTGTCTTCATGGATCGCACGCCGCATGGCGCTATCGACCACCAGAAATTCATGGATGCCTGCGCGTCCCTGGTAGCCGCTCTGGCCACACTGTTCACAGCCCACGGCGCGATAAATCGCTTTCGGCGGCGTTTCCATAAAGGTGAACAGCGCTTTCTCATTGTCATCCAGCGGACTGGTCGTGCGACAGTGCGGACACAGCCGACGCACCAGACGCTGGGCAATGACGCCAAGCAGCGACGAACCGATTAAAAATGACTCCAGCCCCATATCACGCAGACGGGTAATGGCGCCCGCGGCGCTGTTGGTGTGCAGAGTGGACATCACCAGGTGACCGGTGAGCGAGGCCTGTACTGCGATTTGCGCGGTTTCCCCGTCGCGAATTTCCCCGATCATCACCACGTCCGGGTCCTGGCGCAGAATGGCGCGCAGTCCGCGCGCAAAGGTCATGTCCACGCGCGGGTTGACCTGGGTCTGCCCGACCCCTTCCAGTTCATACTCGATCGGGTCTTCCACGGTCAGAATGTTGCGTTCATGGCCGTTAAGCGCCGACAGCAGCGCGTACAGGGTGGTACTTTTCCCCGAACCGGTCGGGCCGGTCACCAGGATGATGCCGTGCGGACGTTCAATCAGTCCCTTTAACTTCACCAGCTCTTCGTCAATCAGACCGAGCTTGTTGATGTCCGGCTTAAGGTTGCTTTTGTCCAGCAGACGCATCACCACGCGTTCTCCGTACTGAGACGGGATAGTGGAGACGCGCACGTCAATCGCCTTACGACCAATGCGCAGCGAGATACGACCGTCCTGGGGAAGACGTTTTTCGGCGATGTCCAGTTTGGACATCACTTTGATACGCGACACCAGCAGCGGCGCGAGCTTGCGCGCCGGCTGCAGCACCGGACGCAGCACGCCGTCAACGCGAAAACGAATGCTCAGGGTGCGCTCGAAGGTCTCGATATGAATATCGGAGGCCCCTTCTTTCACCGCTTCGCCCATAATGGCGTTGATCAGGCGGATCACCGGTGAGTTCTCGTCGTTATCGAGCAGATCTTCGTTGTCAGGGATCTCCTCGGTTAACGCCATCAGGTCAATATCGGCGTCCATGTCGTCCACCAGCTGCTGCGAGACGCCGCTGTTCTGCTGCCAGATGTTGGTCAGCAGTTCGTCAAACGCTTCCGCCGTCAGGATCGTCGGGGCATAGGAGCGCCCCAGCACGCGGCGCATCTCCAGCAGGGCATATGCCTGCGCATCCTCGCGGATATAAACCTCACCGTTATAGAACAGGACCCCGTTCTCTTTCGCCCAGGTGCTGGTACAGAGCGCATTACTCATCTCGGTCATGTCGCTTGCACCTTACTCTTTAAACGGGTTGCGGGACGACACCGGCGCACTGGCGCTCACCGGCACGGCATGGCTCTGGGACGGATAGGCTGGCAGCATCGGTGAATCCGCATTCTCTACGATGCCCAGCTTGTGCTCTTCCATACGCTGCTGCTGACGCGCCTGGATCTGCTCATATTTCTCTTTCGACGCCGCGCCGTAGTTGTCGTCGTCGCGCAGTACGGTGGTGTGGATAAACACCATCAGGTTACGTTTGGCGCTGTCCTGGGAGGTATAGCGGAACAGCTGACCCACAACCGGAATATCGCCCAACAACGGCACTTTCGAGACCGACTGTTTGGTGACGTTTTCCATCAACCCACCCAGCACCACCGTCTGCCCGCTGTGGACCATCACTTCGTTGTTGATGGTGCGGGTGTTGAACGTTGGGCCCAGGCTGGCATCGGCCGTCGAGGTGTTATCCACGCTGGAAACTTCCTGCTCGATCTTCAGATGGATCATGTCGCCATCGTTGATCTGCGGTACGATTTTCAGCTTCGTACCGACGGTTTTACGTTCCACCGAGTTAAAGACGTTATCGCCGCTGGTGGTCTGCGAACCGGAGAGGACCGGAACGTCCTGACCGACGTTGAACGACGCCTCTTTGTTATCCAGCGTCACCACGCTCGGCGTCGACAGAATGTCGTTTTTGCCGTTAGTGGACAGCGCCGTCATCAGCGCGCCAAAGTCGCCGTTAAAGAAACCGGTCGCCAGGCCCGTATAGCTGCCAATGACTTTTGACTTCTTGATCTGGCTGATCGGCAGGCCGGTCGAACCAAACTGAACCCCACCGTGTTTACTGGTCCACTGCACGCCCAGATCCAGACCGTTACCGTCCTGAACTTCGGCGATGATCGCCTCCACCAGCACCTGCGGACGGCGGATATCCAGCTTGTCGATCACTTTTTCCAGTGAATTCATGACGTTTGGCTGGGCGGTGATCACCAGCGAATTGGTAGACTCGTCGGCGGAAATATTCAGATCGCCTGCCATCGGCGCGGCTTTGCTCTTGCCACCGCCCGCTTTATCCTTCAATTGCTCGCCGATCCCCGTCAGCACCGGCACAACTTTGCTGGCGTTGGCGTATTTCAGGTAGAAGACGCGGGTGTTGCCCTCGTTGTTCTGCTCGCGATCGAGCTGGGAGATCAGCGTCCGGGTGCGCTGACGCGCCTCCGGGCTGCCGCTGATCACCAGGCTGTTAGTTTCATCGTCGGCGACCACTTTGGTCGCCAGCTGCGGGGCGTTTTGCCCTTTCTGCTCTTCATTGTTGAGGTTGTTCAACATGTCAGAAAGCTCTTTGGCCGAGGCAAAACGCAGTGGCACGATTTCACGGCGCTGGACGCCGCTTTGGTCCACACGCTGCACCAGATCCACCAGGCGGTTAACCACCGAGGCTTTGCCGGTTAACAGCAGCACGTTTGACGGTTCAAAATGGACCACGTTGCCGATGCCGGAGGCGTCGTTCAGCTGACGCAACAGGGGGGCCAGCTCACGTACCGGAACGTTCTCCATCCGCACCACGCGGGTGATGACTTCGTCGCCTTTGCCTGGGTTTTTGCTGTCGGCAATGGGTGCGCCCGACATGCGCGCTACCGAGGAGCGCACGACTTTCACCATCCCGTTATCCATCGGAATCACCGACAGACCATAGAGATCCAGCACGCTCAGGAAGAACTGGTAATATTCATCTTCCGTCAGTACGTTGTAGGTGCGAACCGACACCGTTCCCTGAACGGAAGGATCGACCAGAATGGTTTTATTGAGGTTACGCCCGACGGTATCGATAAATTCGCGGACATCGGTATTTTTAAAACTGGCGCTAAAGTTCGCCGCGAACAGCGAACCTGAATATAACGACAATGCGGTCAGCGCTACGCACGCCCATGGAAATTTCTTCATGTCTGTACACTTATTAATTGTTAAGAACATTGACCCGAATATTTTCAAGGTGAGCGTGACGCCGGATAACGACATCCGCTTCTTTCATTTTTGACCAGCGGGCAACAATCTCTTTTGCCTGCGCCTCTTTAGTCATATCCACATCGTCAACTTTTACCACCACATCACCTTTTTCCAGGCCAGCATGGCTGTAGAAAGACGACGCATTGCGTGGATTAATGTTGTAGCCTTCCAGCTGGCCTTTTTCGATTAATGGTTTTAACACCAGATAATCATCCAGATGCAGATTATCTAACCCTGCATCTTTCTTCGATTTGGTTACCGGGGCGCTGTCAACGCCGCCTTTGAAATAGTCCGGTTTTTTAAGTGAAATAACCTGCGGCGCGCCTTCATAATTCACCACCACATTATCAGGATGAATTTCGGCAATATAGGCATTGTCAAAACCGGCGAGCATTTCGCCCTCGCGATAGCTCTTTTGTCCGGCGGGGGTTTTTATCACCGCAAAGGACAGCCAGGCTTCATCGCTGCTGAGAATACCTTCTATTTCCGCACTGAGCGGCTTTTTCACCGCCGCTGGCTGTTTCGCTGGCATCACCGCCGGCGAAAAAAGTACAAACTGGTTTTCATCGTGACTTTTTTTTTGCATATTCTTTTTTGAATCAGATAACCTGTTCGTCACTTTTTTATAATCTTTATAAACCATATACCCTTGCTGGCCGCAGAAAATAAGCAGCACAAACATGACGCAGGGCATAATCAATTGAGTAACAAATGACATACGCATTTTTTAACGAGCCTTTCTGCCAGTCAGTAATTCACAGCACTGGGCTGTATGAGTGAGTGGCGTAAATACTAATGTGTTTCCTCGCCCCCGCCCATTCACACTTCCGCTAACAATAATTTAGAAAAAGATTGATCGTTAAATAAACCTATGATAGAGGCGCAGACAGAATATTTTTATCCTGCATTCAAATTGCCCCTTCCGCCTATATCCTTTACTTTTCCGGCTCCTTGCTATGAATCAAAGAGACGGTAATACGCTATGTATATGCGCCATTTTAATTTCACTACCCAGCCTTTCCGGGCTATCACCCGGATGTCAGGTGATTTTTTTGTTCCGTATCATCAGGATGTGTTCGGTTTGCTGAAAGAGAAGTGCCAGACAACAGGCGTCACTGCGCTCTTTAGCGACGACAGCTATCTCGCCTCGCAGTTTTGCGATGCGCTGAAAAAGCATGACGGCACGCTGCTTGCCATTAACGCCTTCCCAAAACTCAGCGCCAGCGGCCTGCTCTATAAACTCAACGCCACCACTAAAGAGAGCAAAACCCGGATCCAGGCTATTGATGCCGTGCTGCGTCAGTGGCAGGACGAGATGTTGTCCCGCAAAACCACGCGTAAAGTGCTGGTCATTTCGCATATTCAGTCGATGAAAGCGAATTGCCATGAGGCACTGTCCATGTTGTTAACCCGCGCGCAGGAGCTGGATGTGCCTCTGTCGGTTGTGCTGATGGGATCGGCCGACCAGGAAGCCGCCCTCCAGCAGTCCGGGTTGCGTGAATCTCTTCATACGCATCACACGCTCCGGCCCCTCACCTGCCGCGAGTCCCTGAGCTATGTTCAGGCCCAGTGTGAAGCGCATGGCAGCGACGCGACGCCGTTCACCCGGGCCCGCATGCGCAAGATGCATGTTCTGACCAAAGGACAGACAGGCAAACTCAACGAGCTGGCGCACCTTGCGATGCTAGCCGCCTGGACCGAGCGTTCAGCGCAGGTATCGCCGCGCCATCTGCGCCTTGCCGCAGGAGAAGTTCTGCCGGCGAAACCGAAGGGCAAACGCCTTGCCGTTATGGGCCTTTTTGCCTCCGTACTGTTTGCCGCCTGCGGCTGGACATTGATGCCCACCATTACCGCCAGACTGCCGGTACAGCTGCCCGTGATGGCCAGCTGGAAACCGCAGGCGCCAAAAACCGACGCGCCAGCAGTGCCGGTTATTGATAATGAAGTGGTAAATAAGCCCGATGCGATGCATCAGCTCTATACCATGTGGGGTTATGACGCCACGATGGAAGAGGCGCTCTGCCAGAACGCCGGGCAGGTCAACCTGATGTGTAAGGAGGGCAGCGCTCCGGTCGAGGAGCTGGCAAAAGAGGGTTACCCGTGGATCGGCGAGATCAAAACAGGCGATCACCTGAACTATGTCGTGGTGGCCAGAGTAGACGATAACTCGCTGGATCTGCTGATGAATAATCGCACCTGGCAGGTGAGCCGCAACTGGTTTAACCAGCATGCGACCGGCAATTACACCCAATTGCACCGCCTTACGCCGCAGGGGAAAGATGCCGTGAGCGCCGAAAGCAGCGCCAAAGATCTGGGCTGGATGGATCAGCAGCTTAGCCTGGCGCTGAATCTACCCGAAACCCATACAAAGGCGTGGACGGCCGAACTGATGCAACGTACCCGCGAGTTTCAGCAGAAAATGCATCTGCACGTGGACGGGATTGCGGGTGAAGATACATTGATGCAGTTAATGCGTGAAACCCGGACTACGCCAAGCGTACTTATTCAGTCCGCAAATATATCTGCGACCCCCACCGCGCAGGAGAAACATTCATAATGTCGACAATTACTCTGGCTGCTCAGCGCAGCTATACCCTGAGCGCACCGGTCTGGTTTTCTTACCGGCGCCCCTCGCTGAAAAAAGCGGTCTGCACCATCCTGCTCTGGGTGGTGGGAATAGTGATGACGATCGCTGCGGGACTCTACGCTCATCTCTACTGGGATCTGCGCCATCCGACACCTGAGCCAATAAAAGCGAGCGCCGTTAAGCCAGAAACGACGCTATCGGATATGCATTATGTCTATGTCAGTAAACCGTTCCCGCAGCCTGAACCAAAGCCAGAACCGGTAACAAAAGAGATGCCGCCGCTGCAGGAGATGCCCATTGATAGCGGCGATGCCGACTGGCAGCAGGCGCCCGACAGTGAAATGCCGAATAATCTTTCCCGGGATACATTGCCAGGGACAGAAGTGAGCCATTCTGCTATCCCCGAACGGGATAATACCGGTCAGACAGTTGATGACGGGGCGATCAAGGCATTATTGATGAAGGCGTTAAAAGAGCAGGAAAAAGATTATTCGCAAGGGAAAATGCCCGCGCCTCCTGTAGATGAATCCACGGCAGGAACGCAGGCAAATAATGTAATGAAACATAGCCCTCCTTTCAGTTAAAAAGGAGGTAAATAGCGATTAATATTTCTCTGGCAATACTGATAAATACATAAGGCGGCCTTTCTCAACCTGAATATAATTACCTTTTTTCAGGTCGGCTAGGATTTTAATAATGGTACTGCGGGCCAGGCTGGTATATTCCTGAATATAGTCATAAATATTGATATCGCGCTGATGGTGCACAATCAGTTCGTTAATTTCCAGCAAGAACTCGCGAACAATCGAGTACGCGCTGCGGGCCACCAGCACTTCGTCACGCTTGCTGAGCAGGCAAACGTACCAGGAGAGGACTTTACTCAAGGCTTCCCACAGGTTTTTTTCGCTTATCAGACGGACAAAATCATCTTTTTTAATGGTGCGCACCACGGTATTGGCACGAACCAGGCCGTACATATGCGTTGAGTTGTAATAAATAGAGGAGAGACCAAAAATACATTTATTCTGTAAGGTGAACATACACAGTTCATCCGACTCGCGGCGGAATTCAACTTCACCGCTCACGATAAAATGAATATCTTCGTTGTTATCGGTACTGATACGCTGCCATTTGCGTAAGGTTCTTTCTTCAAAACCTTCAGTTGCCGCGATAAGGGCGTCAAGTTCTGCTTGTGGACGGCTATTTTTACTGTAGATACTTAACATTGTTATACCTATTAATATTAAATTGAAAAAGGTGAACGTGTGCAATCACAGCGCATAAGTGCGTAGTCCATTTAACAAATGTAAAGTAAAGCTAAGACCTTAGAACATCCGTATTTCTTATTTGTCGTGCTGATATATTGTCAACCACGTTTGCGAGTAATTTCGACTGAGGAAACTATAAAACATTTACGCCGTGAATGTGATTTAAAAATCAGTCCAAAAGAAGACCCTATAAAGGTGAAGTCGGGTAACCCGAAGGATTACCCCTGCCCGTAGCGCTCCAGCAGCGCCTCCGCGATAGCCAGCGTTTCGCGATCGGCCACGCCGTCCCAGCGCGCCGGGCGAAAATGCATCTGAAACGCGACGATAACGCGCTTCTGCTGCGCATTCGTCATGTTATCGGTCACCTCATAGCCGTAGCGCGCCAGCAGATCGAGCAGCACCTTCGGCTCCACGAGCTCATCGCGCGACTTGCCGTTCAGGTAAAACGCCACCCGCGCCGGGTCGGGCCATGCACCAATCCCCTGCTGCGCCAGCTCACGCCACGGGAACAGCGGGCCGGGATCGTCTTTGCGCTGCGGGGCGATGTCCGAATGGGCCACCACATTTTCAGGTCTGATGTTGTAGCGGGCAATAATGTCTTTGGCGAGCGGAACCAGCGCCGCAATTTGCGCAGGCTCAAACGGCGTAAAATGCTTAACGCCCGACGTTTTTTGCCAGCCGCGGTTCTCCAGCTCAATGCCGACAGACGTATCGTTAATCCGGTTGGTGCCGCGCCAGAAGCTGATGCCCGCATGCCAGGCCAGTTCGCTTTCAGGCACCAGCTGCCAGATGCGGGGCTTACCGTCCGGTGCCGGGGGTTTAGCCGGGATCAAATAGTGAGAGCTGACGTTCTTATCCGTCAGCGTGGCCAGCGAGCTGTCAAAGTCATCTGCGGTGTAGTGGATCACCAGCACCTTTATACGCGGGTAAGCCGCCTGCGCCTGATGACGCGTGTCCAGCTCGTAGGCGCCTTTGTCGATAATCCCTTTTTCCGTGGCACACCCTGCCAGCAGCAGCGCCAGCAGGAGCGTGGCAAGCGAACGCGTCATCGGAGGGTTTTCACCGCCGTACCGCTTACGCTCACCATCAGCATGCTGGCATCTTTCCCGACCGTTTCGTAGTCGATATCAATCCCCACAACCGCATCAGCGCCGAGGGCTTCCGCCTGCTCGCCAAGCTCTTTAAAGGCGATTTCACGCGCTTTGCGCAGCTCTTTTTCGTATGCGCCCGAGCGGCCGCCAACGATATCGCGGATACCGGCAAAAAAGTCGCGGAAGATATTGGCGCCGAGAATCGCTTCGCCGGTAACCACACCGCAATACTCGGTTATTGTCTGCCCTTCCAGGGTTGGCGTTGTTGAAAACTGCATGGTTTCTCTCCTTCTTTAGCGTTCAATGCCTTAGGCACAGCATTATCGGTTCGTTACGCTATGATTGAAAGGATAGTTAATAAATAAGGAAATCAACATGCGCTATTCTGCTTTAACACTTTTGGTGCCCTGCGCGCTGGTGCTCAGCGCCTGTACCACCACGGTCACGCCAGCCTTTAAGGATATCGGTACCCGCAGCGGCCCCTGCATTGAGGGCGGCCCGGACGCCGTGGCGCAGCAGTTCTATGATTATCGCATTCAGCACCGCAGCAACGATCTCACCGGCCTGCGCCCGTACCTAAGCGACGGTCTGGCAAAACTGCTTAACGACGCTACCCGCGATCCGCAGCATAACGCCCTGCTGAAATCCGATCCGTTCTCCAGCCGCACCACGCTGCCGGACAGCGCCGAAGTAGCCAGCGCGTCAACCATCCCGAACACGGATGCGCGTAATATTCCGCTGCGCGTTAAGCTGACGCAGGGAACCCAAACCTGGCAGGATGAAGTACTGATGATCCGTGAAGGACAGTGCTGGGCGGTAGACGACGTGCGCTACGTTGGCGGCAGCGTTCATGCCCCGGCAGGCACGCTTCGCCAGTCGATTGAAAATCGCTAAACCCGCCGATACAACCCGGTAACCCCCGTAAAATGTGCGGCATTTCATGCGGAATGCCGACATTTATTCTCGCCGACCTTACCGTTCGCTATTTTGTGCTATGTTTAAGAGGAAACACGGGTTATATTTAACTTTTAACGCATAAATATTGCATAACTATTCTGTCAACGGTACTATCTGCGGCCTCAATTGCTATAGATTGCCTGGATGAGTAAAGACTGCCCCGATGAGTATTAAACTAAACGGCATTAACTGCTTCTACGGCGCACACCAGGCGCTGTTTGACATCACGCTGAACTGCCCGGAAGGCGAAACGCTGGTTTTGCTTGGCCCAAGCGGTGCAGGCAAAAGCTCCCTTCTGCGCGTCCTTAATCTGCTTGAAATGCCCCGTTCAGGTACGCTGGCAATTGCCGGTAACCATTTTGACTTCGCGAAAACGCCGTCTGATAAAGCGATTCGCGAACTGCGTCAAAACGTCGGCATGGTCTTCCAGCAATACAATCTCTGGCCGCATCTGACCGTCCTGCAAAACCTGATTGAAGCGCCGTGCCGCGTGCTGGGGTTAAGCAAGGATCAGGCGATCGCGCGCGCTGAAAAGCTGCTGGATCGCCTGCGCCTTAAGCCCTACAGCGACCGCTATCCGCTGCACCTTTCCGGTGGTCAGCAGCAGCGCGTAGCCATTGCCCGCGCGCTGATGATGGAGCCTGCGGTATTGCTGTTTGATGAGCCAACCGCGGCGCTGGACCCGGAAATTACCGCCCAGATCGTCAGCATCATTCGCGAGCTGGCGGAAACCAATATTACGCAGGTTATCGTCACCCACGAAGTGGAAGTGGCGCGTAAAACCGCCAGCCGTGTGGTCTACATGGAAAACGGGTATATCGTTGAGCAAGGTGATGCGAGCTGCTTCGCGAACCCGCAAACCGATGCCTTCAAAAACTATTTATCTCATTGATTGTGTCAGGGGAAATATAATGAAAAAAGTATTACTTGCCGTGCTGCTTGCTGGCGTTACCCTTTCCGCTACCGCAGCTCAGACCATTCGTTTCGCCACGGAAGCCTCTTACCCTCCGTTTGAGTCCATTGATGCGAACAACAAAATTGTTGGCTTCGACGTGGACCTGGCTAACGCCCTGTGTAAAGAGATCGACGCGACCTGTACCTTCAGCAACCAGGCGTTCGACAGCCTGATTCCAAGCCTGAAGTTCCGCCGTATCGACGCCGTGATGGCCGGTATGGACATCACCCCGGAGCGTGAAAAGCAGGTTCTGTTCTCTACGCCTTACTACGACAACTCCGCCCTGTTCATTGGTCAGAAAGGGAAATTCACCTCTGTCGATCAGCTGAAAGGCAAAAAAGTTGGCGTGCAGAACGGCACCACGCACCAGAAATTCATCATGGATAAACATCCGGAAATCACTACCGTTCCGTATGACAGCTACCAGAACGCGAAGCTGGATCTGCAAAATGGCCGTATCGACGGCGTATTTGGTGATACCGCGGTCGTAACCGAGTGGCTGAAAGCCAACGATAAACTGGCGCCAGTGGGCGACAAAGTGACCGATAAGGATTACTTCGGTACCGGTCTGGGGATTGCCGTTCGTCAGGGCAACACTGAGCTGCAGCAGAAATTCAACGCTGCGCTGGAAAAAGTGAAGAAAGACGGCACCTACGAAACCATCTACAAAAAATGGTTCCAGAAGTAATTCCTGATGAATGAAATTTTTCCTTTAGCAAGCGCCGCCGGGATGACCGTCGGCCTTGCCGTTTGCGCACTGATTATCGGCCTCGTGCTGGCGATGTTCTTTGCGGTGTGGGAATCCGCGAAATGGTTCCCCGTCGCCTGGACAGGCTCCGCGCTGGTCACCGTGCTGCGTGGGCTTCCGGAAATTCTGGTGGTCCTGTTTATCTATTTCGGCTCCTCACAGCTGCTGCTGACGCTGTCGGACGGTTTTACGATCAATCTTGGCTTTGCGCAGATCCCGGTGCAGATGCAGATTGAAAACTTCGACGTCAGCCCGTTCCTGTGCGGCGTGATTGCCCTCTCCCTGCTCTATTCCGCGTACGCGTCGCAAACCCTGCGCGGTGCGCTGAAAGCCGTGCCGCAGGGTCAATGGGAGTCGGGTCAGGCGTTAGGTCTGTCGAAGTCAGCCATCTTCTTCCGTCTGGTCATGCCGCAGATGTGGCGCCATGCCCTGCCGGGCCTCGGCAACCAGTGGCTGGTGCTGCTGAAAGATACCGCGCTGGTGAGCCTGATCAGCGTTAACGATTTGATGCTGCAAACTAAAAGCATCGCCACCCGTACCCAGGAGCCTTTTACCTGGTACATTGTGGCGGCGGCTATCTACCTGGTGATCACGTTGCTCAGTCAGTACATCCTCAAGCGTATTGACCTGCGTGCGACGCGCTTTGAACGGAGACCAGGCTGATGCTTGAATATTTCCCCGAGCTGATGAAAGGGCTGCACACCAGCCTGACGCTGACCGTGGCGTCCATTATCGTGGCGCTGATCCTGGCCCTTATCTTCACCATCATCCTGACGCTGAAAACGCCGGTGCTGGTGTGGATTGTGCGCGGCTACATCACCCTGTTTACCGGTACGCCGCTGCTGGTGCAGATCTTCCTGATTTACTACGGCCCGGGCCAGTTCCCGTCGCTGCAGGAGTATCCGGTTATCTGGCATCTGCTTTCTGAACCGTGGCTGTGTGCCCTGATTGCCCTTTCGCTGAACAGTGCGGCCTATACCACCCAGCTGTTCTACGGGGCGATCCGCGCCATTCCGGAAGGACAATGGCAGTCCTGCGGAGCGCTGGGCATGAGCAAGAAGGACACGCTGGCGATCCTGCTGCCGTACGCCTTTAAGCGCGCGCTCTCCTCTTACTCCAACGAAGTGGTGCTGGTGTTCAAGAGTACTTCTCTGGCCTACACCATCACCCTGATGGAGGTGATGGGTCACGGACAGCTGCTGTACGGGCGCACCTATGACGTGATGGTGTTCGGTGCGGCAGGCGTGGTCTATCTGGTGGTTAACGGCCTGTTGACGCTGATGATGCGCCTGATCGAGCGTAAAGCGCTGGCGTTTGAGCGCAGATCGTAGGCCGGGTAAGCGCAGCGCCACACGGCAAGAAGTGCATAAATGTGATTAATCAATGCGGGTAACTTTCTGGTTATCCGCTTTTTTTTGCCATAAAAATAATATTTAATCATTTTTATTGCATATAAATTCATTAAATGGCATTGTACATCCATGCCGCAGACACGGCGCATAAATAAGACAGACGGGAGTATTACAATGAAAAAGTTAGTTCTGGCCGCATTGCTCGCCACCTTCGCCGCTGGCGCATCCGCAGCTGATAAAATCAATTTTGGCGTGTCCGCCACCTATCCGCCGTTTGAATCGCTGGATGCCAGCAACCAGATCGTGGGTTTCGACATTGACCTGGCGAAAGCGCTGTGCAAACAAATGCAGGCCGACTGCACCTTTACCAACCATGCCTTCGACAGCCTGATCCCGTCGCTGAAATTCAAAAAATACGACGCGGTGATCTCCGGGATGGACATCACGCCTGAGCGCAGCAAACAGGTTGCGTTTACCGACCCGTACTATGCCAACTCGGCGGTCGTGATTGCGAAGAAAGGTGCCTATACCTCTTTCGATCAGTTGAAAGGCAAACGCATCGGGATGGAAAACGGCACCACGCACCAGAAATACCTCCAGGACAAACATCCTGAAGTGAAAACCGTGGCCTATGACAGCTACCAGAACGCGATTATCGACCTGAAAAATGGCCGTATCGACGGCGTGTTCGGCGATACCGCCGTGGTGAACGAATGGCTGAAAACCAATCCGCAGCTGGGCACCGCAACCGAGAAAGTGACCGATCCGCAGTACTTCGGCACGGGTCTGGGCATCGCGGTACGTCCGGATAACAAGGCTCTGCTGGAAAAACTGAACGGCGCGCTGAAAGCGATTAAAGCGGACGGTACGTACCAGAAAATCAGCGAGCAGTGGTTCCCGCAGTAAGATTTTTTTGCCGGGTGGCCCGGCCTACGGGGGTGGTAGTCTGTAGGCCGGGTAAGGCGAAGCCGCCACCCGGCACTCTCTCACAGTGGCACAAAGAACCTGAACCGCGCCCCGCTCACCGACTCCATCAGCCTGATCCCACCGCCGTGCAGCTCCAGCATACGTTTCACGATTAACAGCCCCAGCCCGCCGCGATTCTCCCGCGATGCCTGGGTGTTCAACGCCGATGGCCGCTGGAACAGATCGTCGCGCAGCGAGGCATCTACGCCCGTTCCGCTGTCAGCCACTTCGACCTGAAGCCGTTCATTCTCCTGCCAGACCGCCAGACGAATTTCCCCGCCAGATGGCGTATGGCGCATCGCATTATCGAGCAGGTTGGTCACCACGCGTTCGATCATCGACACGTCGGCGTTAATCAGCGGCAGCGGTCCCGGCACGTCAATATGCAGATTCACTTCGCGCGTGCGGGCGGTGAGCTCAAACTTCTGCGCCACGTCGGAAATCAACTCCCCCATCGCGAAACGCTCGCGCTGCGGCTTAATGCCGCCGTGCTCAAGGCGCGCCAGCTCGAACAGCTGCTGCGAAAGATGACGGACTTTTTGCCCCTGACGCAGCGCGGTGGCGAGATACTGCTGGTGCTCCTGCGGCGTCAGCGTGGCGGATTTTAGCGACAGGGTTTCCAGATAGCCCAGCAGCGAGGTCAGCGGCGTACGGAGATCGTGCGAAATGTTGGCGATAAACTCCCGGCGCTGGCGATCGCTGTCGGCCAGCTGGTCCCACTGGCGGGTGATTTTGCGTGCCAGCTCGATAAAGCTGTTGCGCAGGATCGCCACTTCATCTCTGGCCGCCGCGTCCAACGGCTGCGCCGCCAGCTGTCTGATAGCGCTGATGCTGTCCTGCTCCAGCCCGGCGACCTCCACCGTCAGCTGTTTTACCGGGCGCGTGACCCAGTACCAGACCAGTAAACCTGCCAGCAGGCCAAACAGCGCGACCCACAGCAATGACCACAGTACCGTGCTCCACAGCGCCTTATGCCAGGCCATTTCAGCTAGGGCGTTTGACTCTTCGCCCTGCAAAATAATGTACAGATAGCCTTTTAGCTCACCGTCCTGCCGCAGCGGCGTGGCGCTAAAGACCTTTTTATTTTGACTGCGAGGATCGTCGCCCAGGACCGGTATGGCGGTACCGCTCAGGAAGGTCTGAACCGGGGCCAGATCGATTTTTTGTCGCTGAATGTGGCCCGGCGGTGCGGCATCCGCCAGGATATCGCCGTCCGGGGAGACAACGTACAGCTCAACGCTCGGATTAAAGGTCATCAGCCGATCGAACAGCGGCTTGAGTGCCGTTCGGTCGACCCTGCCCTGCGCGTTAAGAATCGGTTCACGCTGAACGATCTGCTGCGCCAGCCCGCCCGACAGCCGCTGCACCATCGCGTTGCCGTACTGCGTACTGGTGTAGAGCTGTACCGCACAGGCGACGGTGGCGCAGAGCATCATCAGCAGGATGAACAGCAGCGTCAGGCGCTGGCTCAGGCTAAAGCGGCGCATCATGATTTGGCTCCGAAAATTTATAGCCCTTGCCCCAGACGGTGCGAATAATCTCCGGCTCGGCGGCGTCCTTCTCAATCTTGATGCGCAGGCGGTTGATATGGGTGTTAACGGTGTGCTCATAGCCTTCGTGCTGATAGCCCCAGACCTGCTCCAGCAGCGCCAGACGGGAAAAGACCTCGCCGGGATGACGGGCAAAGAAGTACAGCAGCTCGAATTCACGCGGGGTGAGATCCACCACCTGACCGTGAAGCAGCACGCTGCGCGCCAGCGGATCGATGGTCAGACCGTGGGCCTGAATTTGACCGTCGGTTTGCGCCTGCCCCATCGCCTGCTGGCGGCGGAACAGCGCTTTGATGCGCGCAATGAGTTCCTGCACCGAGAACGGCTTAGCCAGATAATCATCGGCGCCGGTTTCCAGCCCGGTAATGCGGTCGGTCTCGCTGCTGCGGGCGCTGATGATGATCACCGGCAGGTAGCGCGTCATCTGACGGATGCGGCGGCAAATCTCCAGACCGTCAACGCTGGGCAGCATCAGGTCGAGGATCACCGCATCCCACGGCTGTTTTTCAAGACGCAGTAAGGCCTTGCCCCCGTCGGGCTCGTGGGTAATGGCGTAGCCTTCGTCTTCTAAATTGAGTCGCAGAAGCGCCGCGATATCGTGGTCGTCTTCCACCAGCAGGATCTGCTTCATGGGTAAGCCTTTATTCATCTCTTATGACGTAAGCTTACCTGATTTCGAGCGGGGGAAGAGTTCACATTTTGTTTAAGATTTCACGAGCAACGTCAGCACTTCGTAATGCGCGGTATGCGGGAACATATCGAAAAGATGAACGCGTTCAATGCGGTAGCCCGGCAGGCTGGCGATGTCTTTCGCCATAGTCTGGGCGTTACAGCTGGAATAGACGATGTACTCGGGTGCCATCTGGCTCAGGTAGTCGCACAGCGCCTTGCCGATGCCGCGGCGCGGCGGGTTGACCAGCACCAGCTCCGGCACGTTGCCCTGGCCGGTCGCAAACTGCGTGGAGTCGAGCGCCTGGAAGTGCAGATTCGTTAACCCCAGCCCGGCGGCGGACTGCTTCGCGCAGGCAATCGCTTCGGCAGAGATCTCAATGCCGGTGAGCTGCATTTCTGGCGTGGCGCAGTGCAGACCAAAGCCGCCCACGCCGCAGAAGAGATCCCACATATGATGGACGTTTAACGCACGTACCCAGTCGCGGGCGGTGGCGTACAGGCTGCTTGCCACGGTCGGGTTGGTCTGGAAGAAGCTTTGCGGGCGGATCCACAGCGGCACGCCGTTGAAGCTTTCGGCCAGCGCGTGCTGGTCGGTGAAGAAAATCTCTTTCTCCCCTTCCATGATCGCCATATGCACCGGCTGAATATTTGCGGTAATGACCTTCAGCTGCGGAAGCTGTTCCTGCAGCCACGGCAGCGCCGCGCGCAGCTGCTCCAGCTTGGCTTCCGAGCGCAGCACGAAGCGCAGCATCATGCCGCCGTCGAGTTGGCTTTCCGTCAGCAGAAGGTATTTCAGCTCGCCGCGCCTGCGGGCGACGCTGTAAGGCGTTAATCCCGCACGCGCGATAAACGGTTTCAGCGCGGCAAAAACGGGTTCAAACGAGGCGGGATACAGCGGGCAGCCGGTCAGATCTTCCGGCGTGCCGTCGCGGTGCAGCATTCCCAGCAGCGGTTTTTCAACGCTGCCGCTGACCACCATTTTGGCTTTATTACGAAAGCCCAGCTCCGGGCCGCTGACGGGTGCGCACCACTCGCCCACCGCGTGAGCTGCCAGCAGCTGTTGCAGGTCGGCCATTTTGGCGGTGAGTTGTTGAGAGACCGGCTGTTCTATCCACTGACAGGAGCGGCAGCGTCCGGCGTCATAGAGTGCGCACTGCATATGAAAACCTTAAGAATCACGAGGGCTGCGATTATACACATTATTGCAGGCGGAAGAACCGCCGGCTTGAGGCCGGAACGAAGAGTAGACAGAGCACCAGCATATCCGGCAATTTTTGCATAAACAGCGCGCGCAGGATCTCGCGTTTGGATTCCCCGGCAATGCTGAACAGCTCCGGGTAACCGTATCCCAGCGAGGCGGCCCACAGATAGCTGGCGGCGGTAATTTGCGTCAGCAGATAGACCCAGCGCGCCCAGTTGCGCCCTTTGACCAGCGAAAACGCGCAGTAGATCTCGATAAACACCAGCACCAGGCTGCTCAAAAAGACCAGCGTCAGATTCCACGTCTGCACGCTGCGGTGAATGAATTCACCGATGCCGCGCACGCCCAGGGTGTTCAGAATCATCAGCACGTCCAGGCAGCGGATCATAATAATGGCGAGCGCCGCCACCTGAACCAGTGCAGGTACGTTAGGACGCGCGTGCGTAGTACGTGATTTTTTTAATAATCCCAATGTTTTACTTCCCTGAAAAACAGTGCCGCGTCATGCGCGGCACTTCACTGGAAATTTTAAATCCTTCAGCCGCGTCTTGCACGCTGGATATCGCGCACGCGCTGTTTTTCCGCGCGCGCCATCAAATACCAGGCGATAAATCCGACAATTCCGACCACGCCGAGGATGATAGAGGCCAGGGCGTTGATCTCCGGGTTGACCCCCATGCGCACGCTGGAGAAGACCAGCATCGGCAGCGTCGTCGCGCCCGGTCCGGAGACAAAGCTGGCGATAACCAGATCGTCCAGCGACAGCGTAAACGCCAGCAGCCAGCCGGAGATCACCGCCGGCATAATCATCGGCAGGGTAATGATGAAAAAGACCTTCAGCGGCGTCGCGCCAAGATCCATCGCCGCCTCTTCAATGGAGCGATCCAGCTCGCGCATGCGCGAGGAGATCACAACCGCCACGTAGGCCGTACAGAAGGTGACGTGCGCCAGCCAGATGGTGAGCATGCCGCGATCCGCCGGCCAGCCGATGGCGTGCGCCAGGGCCACGAACAGCAGCAGCAGCGCGAGACCGGTGATCACGTCCGGCATGACCAGCGGCGCGGTGATCATAAAGGCGAACCCGTTTGAGCCGCGAAAACGCCCGAAGCGCACCATCACCAGCGCGGCGATCGTGCCCAGCACCGACGCCATTGTCGCCGCAAGGGCAGCAATGGTCAGGCTCAGCCCCACCGCGCTCATCATCGCATCGTCGTGGAACAGCTCGCTGTACCAGCGCGTCGACCAGCCCGCCCAGACCGTCACCAGCTTGGAGCTGTTGAAGGAGTAGATCACCAGCATCAGCATCGGCGCATACAGGAAGGTAAAGCCGATAACGAGAATCGCAATTCGCCACGGAGAGCGCACTACCGGTAAATTGTTCATCCGTGATCTCCCATCTGTTTCTGCTGATGCTTGTGGAACCACATGATCGGCACGATCAGCAGCAGGAGCATGACAATCGCTACCGCCGAGGCCACCGGCCAGTCGCGGTTATTGAAGAACTCCTGCCACAGCACGCGGCCAATCATGATGCTGTCCGGGCCTCCGAGCAGTTCCGGGATCACAAACTCCCCCACTGCCGGGATAAAGACCAGCATTGACCCGGCGATAATGCCGCCTTTGGTCAGCGGGACAATCACGCTGAAGAAGGTTTTTAACGGACGGGCGCCAAGATCGAGCGACGCTTCCACCAGCGAGTAATCAATGCGCGTCAGGGCCGTGTAGATCGGCAGAACCATAAACGGCAGATAGGCGTACACAATGCCGATATAGACCGCGAGGTTGGTGTGCAGGATCGTCAGCGGCTGATCGATAACCCCGAGCCACATGAGAAAGTTATTCAGCACGCCGTTGTTTTTCAGGATCCCCATCCAGGCGTAAACGCGGATCAGGAACGAGGTCCACGACGGCAGGATCACCAGCAGCAGCAGGATGTTACGCGTCGACGGCTTGCTGTGCGCCACCGCCCACGCCAGCGGGTAGCCCATCACCAGACAGCAGAGCGTCGAAATCGCCGCCACCTGCAGCGACTGCAGATACGCTTCGAAATAGAGCGGATCGTCGGTGAGCTGCAGGAAGTTGCCGAGATTAAGCGTCAGCGTCAGCTGCCCGTCGGCCCAGTCCAGCAGGTTGGTATAGGGCGGGATCGCCCGCGCCATTTCCGCCAGGCTTATCTTGAAAACAATCAGAAACGGCAGCAGGAACAGCAGGATCAGCCACACGTACGGCATGGCGATCACCAGCTTGCGGCCGTGGTTCATCTGCAAGCGCGTCAGCCACTGGGCAAAACCGCCCGGCTTTTCTGCGCGAGCTGGAGGTTCAAGTGCACTCATTTGCCGCTCCTTATACCGTCAGTACGACGCAACTGTCAGCATCCCAGCACAGGCGCACTTCGTCACCCCATGTTGGCTGCCCCTTGCGGTAGCGATGTTCGTTCTGTAGCTGCGCGCTGAGCATCTGCCCGCTTTTCAGCCGCACGTGGTAGATAGACAGGTCGCCCAGATAGGCAATGTGCACCACTTCGCCCACGGCAAAGTTATAGCCATCGGCAGGCGGATCCTCACAGAGCATGATCTTCTCCGGACGCAGCGCGACGTAGACCGGCACGTTATCCACCACGGAGTTATCCGGATCGACCTTAAGCGGATGCTGCAGCCCCGGCGATTCGATGACCAGGCCATCCTCCTGACGATCTTTCAGCAGCCCTTCGAAGACGTTGACCGAGCCGATAAACTCCGCGCTGTAGCGGGTGGTCGGGTGCTCATAAATCTCTTCCGGCTCGCCAATCTGCACGAACTTCCCGCGGTTCATGATCGCGATGCGTCCGGCCATGGTCATCGCTTCTTCCTGGTCGTGGGTCACCATCACGCAGGTCACCCCCACGCGCTCGAGGATATCCACCACTTCGAGCTGCATACGGTCGCGCAGTTTTTTATCCAGCGCGCCCATCGGCTCATCGAGCAACAATAATTTCGGGCGTTTTGCCAGACTGCGGGCCAGGGCCACGCGCTGGCGCTGGCCGCCGGAGAGCTGGTGCGGCTTACGCTTCGCGAACTCCTGCATGTGCACCAGGCTCAGCATCTCGGCCACGCGCGCGGTAATTTCGGCCTTCGGCAGCTTGTCCTGCTTCAGGCCAAAGGCGATGTTCTGCTCCACCGTCATGTGCGGGAACAGCGCGTAGGACTGGAACATCATGTTAATCGGGCGCTGATACGGCGGCACGCTGGAGAGATCCACGCCATCAAGCATGATTTGCCCGGCGGTGGGCTGTTCAAAACCGGCCAGCATACGCAGCAGGGTCGATTTTCCGCAGCCAGAAGCTCCCAGGAGGGCAAAAATTTCGCCTTTATAGATAGTCAGGCTGACGTCGTCCACGGCATGCTGGCCATCGAAAGATTTGGTGAGGTTACGAATTTCAAGAAGCGGGGTCAGCGCTTTACGGACTTTCGCCTGCGGGCGGGGGATCGCGTCATTCACGGGGTGTTCTCCGGCATAGATCAGTACTGGTGCAAACGCACCGTCAGGGTGCGCATCGCCGGGCGGCGCTAACGCTTGCCCGGCCTACGGGTTGTACAGGCCCGGTAGGCGACAGCGCCACCGGGCAACAATACCCAACGCCGTTATTTACCGCTTTTCACCTTGGTCCACGCGCGGGTACGCACGCGGTCAATTTTTGGATCCTGCACTTTCAGGGTGAAGAGCTTGGCGAACACATCCGCTGGCGGATAGATAGCCGGGTTGTTACGGATTTCTTCGCTTACCAGCGGCACGGAGGCCTTGTTACCGTTCGCGTAGTATACGTGGTCGCTGATGTGGGCGATCACCTCAGGACGCATCAGGTAGTTGAGGAACTGATAGGCTTCGTCTTTGTTTTTCGCATCAGCCGGCATCGCGAAGACGTCAAAGAAGGCCAGCGCCCCCTCTTTCGGAATGAAGTAAGAGACGTTCACGCCGTTTTTCGCCTCTTTCGCGCGGTTAGCCGCCTGCCACACGTCCCCTGCCCAGCCGATCGCGACGCAGATGTCGCCGTTCGCCAGGTCGTTAATGTACTGAGACGAGTGGAAGTAACGAATGTTTGGACGCAGCTTCAGCAGCAGATCGGTCGCCGGGCCGGTGTAATCATCGGCTTTACTGCTGTTCGGGTCTTTGCCCAGGTAGTTCAGCACGGTGGCGAAAATCTCTTCCGGCGCATCGAGGAAGGAGACGCCGCAGCTTTTCAGCTTCTCAAGGTTTTCCGGCTTCAGCACCACGTCCCAGCTGTCCAGCTTGACGTCCGGGCCCAGCACCGCTTTGACTTTATCCACGTTGTAGCCAATACCGGTGGTCGCCCACAGGTAAGGCATGGCGTATTTGTTGTCCGGGTCATGCTTCGCCACCAGCTTCAGCACTTCCGGATCGAGGTTTTTCCAGTTCGGTAACTTGCTCTTGTCCAGCGGCTGGAAGACGCCTGCCGTCAGCTGGCGCTCGAGGAAGCTTGCGGAAGGCACCACGAGATCAAACCCGGTGCTGCCCGCCATCAGCTTTCCTTCCAGCACTTCGTTGGAATCGAATACGTCGTAGACCACTTTAATGCCGGTCTCTTTTTCAAAATTCGCCACCGTGTCCGGCGCGATATAGTCAGACCAGTTGTAAACGTGCAGCGTTTTTTGTTCCGCAGCGAGCGTGCCGGCAGAGACGGCCATCAGAGCACCCGCAACCAGACCCGATAACCATTTTTTATTCAAGGCGATCATATCTTTATTCCTTCTGAAAGCTCGTTAACAAACGAACTAAAACTGTGCAATCTGAAGATATGCAATAATCATGCATAGTTTGTCGCTCTGCCCAAAATAAAAAGAAACCTCTTTACCCGGCAGCTTCCGCTCGCTTTTTTAAGCATCGCAAGAATAACTGTAGCCCGTGTCTCCGGCTATAGCCCAGACGAAAAAACGCCTTTTATCAATTTTTTATGCAGGTTATGTCTACGTGATAAGCCGAAACGGCCTTCAGGGAGGTGAAAAACTCTTTAAAGAAAGGTTAAAAGCAGCAGAAAAAATGGCCTTCTGCAGCCGCTATGGCAGCGACTGCGCAAAAGTCAGACAGGCTTAGTGAAGAAAATTGGGAGATGCATCATTATTCTCTGCATCATCTTCCGCGCTATACAGCAGATGGTGTGCATTGGCTTCCATCATGACCATGGAAATTTGCTCTTCGCTCAAGCGCATAAACCAGGAGAACTGCTTGAACGACAGCCCGGCACCGGAGAATAAAGACTGGCAAACGACCAGTTTTGGCAGATTATCATCCTGTATGTCGAGAAATGCTTTCACCGTCAAAGAACTGGCGTTGATCGCTGACAGGTCGGAGGCCAGCGCCAGCAGCGCGGAGGGCTTCACTTCGGCCAGCGCGGAGAAAAGGATCACGTCGTTAATGAGATCGATTTTGGCATCGAAAATGCCGTCGAAATTCTGCATATGAGGCAGATGCAGCGCCTGGCAGGAATCGCATTCGAAGAATGTAATTCCGGCATCATCAAGCCATTGACGTAACGTATCCAGTGTAGGTACGACCTGTAAATCCATCGCTGTGCAGCCTCTTAATTAAAAACTTCGCATATACCCGTCATACTTCAAGTTGCATGTGCGTTGGCTGCGCTCGTTCACCCCAGTCACTTACTAATGTAAGCTCCAGGGGATTCACTCCCTTGCCGCCTTCCTGCAACTCGAATTATTTAGGGTATAGATTACGCAAAAAGTGCGTTCAATACCATTTAACCGCCCGTTTTCAGACAGTAGCCTGGCGTGGCATGACGCTCGATCCATGCGATCATTTTACCTGCAATATCGACACCTGTGGTTTTTTCTACGCCTTCCAGCCCCGGCGAAGCGTTCACCTCCATGACCAGCGGCCCGCGCGTCGCCCGCAGAAGGTCTACGCCCGCCACGTCCAGCCCCAGGGTTTGCGCCGCTTTGACGGCAATTTCCCGTTCGCGATCGGTAATATCAGCTACCCTCGCCACGCCGCCGCGGTGAAGGTTAGAGCGGAAATCGCCCTCTTTCGCCTGGCGCTCGATGGCCGCCACCACTTCATTGCCGACCACGAAGCAGCGAATATCGCGCCCTTTCGCCTCTTCGATGTACTCCTGCACCAGGATGTGGGCATTGAGGCCCCGAAAGGCATCAATCACGCTCTCCGCCGCCTGACGCGTTTCCGCCAGCACCACGCCAATGCCCTGCGTGCCTTCCACCAGCTTGATGACCAAAGGCGCACCGCCCACCATATCGATAAGATCGCTGGTGTCGTCCGGTGAATGGGCAATCCCCGTAACCGGAAGATCGATCCCCTGACGGGCGAGGAGCTGCAGCGAGCGCAGCTTGTCGCGGGCGCGCGAAATGGCGACGGATTCGTTGAGCGGATAGCTGCCCAGCATCTCAAACTGGCGCAGCGCGGCGGTGCCGTAATAGGTGATCTGGGAGCCGATGCGCGGGATCACGGCATCAAAGTGCGGCAGCTTGCGGCCTTTGTAGTGAATCGACGAGGCGGCCGGGTCAATGTTCATATAGCAGGACATCGGGTCGAGGATCTCAACCTGATGCCCGCGTTTCGCCGCCGCGTCTCGCAGGCGCTTACATGAATAGAGCGTTCCATCCCGGGACAATATGGCAATTTTCACCCTGCACCTCTCTGAAGACATGGAAAAAGCCTGCATATCATATACGCAGGCAGGCGCAGGCGGAATGGACTATCGCGTCGCCCAGCCCTGTTTGTGCAGGTAATCAAGAATAAACGGGCGGTTTTCTTTAATGATGGTGCGACGAATATGGTCAGTCCAGGTATCCCGACGGTTATTGCTGCCGCGCGTCAGGTAGTAGTTCGCCAGCTCTTCATCATATTGATTCAGGACGTCCTGATCGACCGGCTGGTAGTGGTTTTCGTGCACCAGCATGGCGGCAGGAATACGCGGCTTCAGATCCGGGTTATCCGCAGGCCAGCCGAGGCACAGGCCGAACAGCGGCAGGACGTGTTTTGGCAGCTTCAGCAGCTCGGTCACGCTTTCAATGTTGTTACGCAGGCCACCGATGTAGACACCGCCTAATCCCAGCGACTCTGCCGCCGTAAAGGCGTTTTGCGCCATCAGTGCGGTATCCACCACGCCCAGCAGCAGCTGTTCGGCCAGCCCCAGCTCGGCCTCAGGGCAGATCTGCAGGTGGCGGTTAAAGTCGGCGCAGAACACCCAGAACTCCGCGGCCTGGGCCACATGCTTCTGTCCGCCGGTCAGCGCGACCAGCTGTTCACGCATGGCCGGGTCGGTAATGCGGATAATCGAGCTGCACTGCAGAAAGCTGGAGCTGGAGGTCGCCCTGGCGCTGTTAATAATCGCTTCGCGCTGCGCCTCGGTAATCGGCTCGTCGGTGAAGTGGCGAATGGAACGGTGGGATGTGAGCAGGTCTATGGTTGGCGTCATCTTGTCTCTCTTTGTCTTGCTTAAACCGTATGGCAGCCAGTATAGGCAATGATTTGCGCGGTGTAATTGGCGAAACATAGCCTTACTGTATCAAAGCGACAGGCGAAACCTTCTTTAATGGCGGCAGGTTATCGGGCACTATATGTCCTATTCGCCGTCAGGCTTGTTTTTTGAGGAGAGAGAAATGTTTGCAGTAATTTTTGGTCGTCCAGGGTGCCCTTACTGTGTGCGCGCGAAAGAGCTGGCTGAGAAACTGACCGAAGAGCGCGATGACTTCAACTTCCGCTACGTGGACATCCACGCGGAAGGCATCACCAAAGCGGATCTCGAAAAAACCGTCGGCAAGCCGGTTGAAACCGTACCGCAGATCTTCCTCGATCAGAAACACATCGGCGGTTGCACTGACTTTGAAGCTTACGCCAAAGAACATCTGGGCCTGTTTGCCGCCCAGTAATGCGAAGACGCCCTCACCCGGAGGGCGTTTTTATTTGTGGTGCCGTCGATGCTTAATCAGGCTGCACACAAACAAATAGCACAGGGCGCCGAGGGCGCACCAGAAGACGCCGCTCAGCAACCACGCCATCTCCTGCCAGAAACTTCGCGTTGACACATACAGCATGCGCATCAGCAGCAGACACAGCGGTGCCGCCAGCATTGCGCCAATAAGCGGCTTGACCACCTCCCCTTTACGGGAAAGAAAACTGGCTGCCGCTCCCGGCAGGGTAAAAAAGAGCAGCCCCAGCTCCGGGTGTCCGGCAGCCCTGAATGCCCCCTTCACATTAAAAGCGAGCGACATGCACACGACGGTAAACAGCAAAAAGCAGCTGATCACCCCCGCCCAGTTTCGTTTAATGTTCAAACTATCCTCCTGACTTATCTCTATCAAATACACCTTCGTCGGGTAGACGCCCAGTCAGATAAAGCAATGCGGCAATCCTTGCCAAAGTACGCACAGGGTGATGCGATAATAGGTAGCTGTCAGTAGCTAATACGATTAAACTATCGGCCAGCTAATGTTTTAGGGAATAAATTAGGTAACAGGGAGGGTTGAACACGTTCCCTGGCTCAGAAAACAGTAGCCCAAATAGTCCTTTCATTCAACAACTTACTGGTAAACAAGAAGTTAGCCTCCGTGAATATAAACGTCGCAGACTTGTTAAATGGGAATTACATCCTGTTATTATTTGTGGTACTGGCGCTGGGCCTCTGCCTGGGTAAATTGCGCCTGGGTTCAGTTCAACTTGGTAATTCCATTGGCGTTTTAGTCGTCTCCTTATTATTAGGCCAGCAGCACTTCAGCATTAACACGGACGCGCTCAACTTAGGCTTTATGCTGTTTATTTTTTGTGTTGGCGTGGAAGCGGGACCGAACTTTTTTTCAATTTTCTTCCGCGACGGCAAAAATTATCTGATGCTGGCGCTGGTGATGGTCGGCAGCGCGCTGCTGATCGCGTTAGGGCTGGGTAAACTGTTTGGCTGGGATATCGGGTTAACGGCCGGTATGCTGGCAGGCTCCATGACCTCCACCCCCGTGCTCGTGGGTGCCGGTGATACCCTGCGCCATTCCGGCATGGCCGGCGCGCAGCTTTCTACCGCCCTCGACCACCTGAGCCTGGGCTATGCCCTGACCTATCTGATTGGTCTGGTGAGCCTGATCGTCGGCGCGCGCTACCTGCCAAAACTTCAGCACCAGGATCTGCAGACCAGCGCCCAGCAAATCGCGCGCGAGCGCGGTCTCGATACCGATTCCAAACGTAAAGTCTATCTCCCGGTGATCCGCGCCTATCGCGTCGGGCCAGAGCTGGTGGCATGGGCTGACGGCAAAAACCTGCGCGAGCTGGGGATTTACCGCCAGACGGGCTGCTATATCGAACGTATCCGCCGCAACGGCATTCTGGCGAACCCGGACGGCGACGCGGTGCTGCAGATGGGCGACGACATCGCGCTGGTGGGTTACCCGGACGCCCACGCCCGTCTCGACCCGAGCTTCCGTAACGGCAAAGAGGTGTTCGATCGCGATCTGCTCGACATGCGTATCGTCACCGAAGAGATCGTGGTGAAAAACCATAACGCCGTGGGCCGACGTCTGGCGCAGCTGAAGCTGACCGACCACGGCTGCTTCCTCAACCGCGTGATCCGCAGCCAGATTGAGATGCCAATCGACGATAACGTCGTGCTCAACAAAGGCGATGTTTTGCAGGTCAGCGGCGACGCGCGACGCGTGAAAACCGTTGCCGACCGCATCGGCTTTATCTCCATTCACAGCCAGGTCACCGACCTGCTGGCCTTCTGCGCCTTCTTTATCGTTGGCCTGATGATCGGGATGATCACCTTCCAGTTCAGCAACTTCAGTTTTGGCATCGGTAACGCCGCCGGGCTGCTGTTCGCCGGGATCATGCTGGGCTTCCTGCGAGCCAACCACCCAACCTTCGGCTACATTCCGCAGGGCGCGCTGAACATGGTGAAAGAGTTCGGTCTGATGGTGTTTATGGCGGGCGTCGGCTTAAGCGCGGGAAGCGGCATCGGCCACAGCCTGGGCGCCGTTGGCTGGCAGATGCTGGTTTCCGGACTTATCGTCAGCCTGGTGCCGGTGGTGATCTGCTTCCTGTTCGGCGCCTACGTGCTGCGCATGAACCGCGCCCTGCTGTTCGGGGCGATGATGGGCGCACGTACCTGTGCGCCGGCCATGGAAATCATCAGCGACACCGCGCGCAGCAACATCCCGGCGCTGGGGTATGCGGGCACGTACGCTATCGCTAACGTGCTGCTGACCCTGGCGGGTACGCTGATCGTTATCATCTGGCCCGGACTCGGATAACTCCTAAGTTTGCGCGCGGGGAAAATTATTTTCGTCACGCGCAGAACTTTTTTATCAGGGGGCAGTCATAACTAGTGCCACTGCTTTTCTTTGATGTCCCCAATTTGTGGAGCCCATCAACCCCGCCGTTTTGGTTCAAGGTTGATGGGTTTTTTGTTGCCTGAAATTCCCGTACCTCTCATCTCCGCTTCTATCCTGCAATCAAAACATATATGATTAAACATATATAAATCATTCCACCTGCAGGAACGCCCATGCTCCACCCACTCCAGCTCTTTAAAACCCTCTCCGACGAAACGCGGCTCGCCATCGTCATGCTGCTCCGCGAAGCGGGCGAGCTATGCGTATGCGATCTCTGCTCCGCAACCACCGAGTCTCAGCCTAAGGTCTCCCGCCACATGGCGTTGCTGCGCGAGTCCGGGCTGGTTATCGACCGTCGCGAGGGGAAGTGGGTCTATTACCGTTTGTCTCCCAACATGCCTGCATGGGCGGCAACCGTTATCGACAACAGCTGGAACTGCCTGCGGGACGAGACGCGCATGAAGCTTAAAAACCGACTCTCAGGCTCGTGCTAGGCAAAACACATTCACAAAAACAGATATAACGGAGTAGAAGATGTTTCTGGCAGGGGCTATTTTTCTGTTTACGCTGGTACTGGTCATCTGGCAGCCCAAAGGGCTCAGTATCGGCTGGAGCGCGACTATCGGCGCCGTACTGGCGCTGGCCAGCGGCGTGATTCACATTAACGAT
Source organism: Enterobacter sp. R-1.6.2 (assembly GCF_035064085.1). Taxonomy (NCBI): domain Bacteria; kingdom Pseudomonadati; phylum Pseudomonadota; class Gammaproteobacteria; order Enterobacterales; family Enterobacteriaceae; genus Enterobacter; species Enterobacter sp. R-1.6.2. Next base: position 218,463 of record NZ_JASEYI010000004.1, on the reverse strand, counting down.
ATTCCGGTCGTGTGGAATTTCGTCTGGAACGCCACGGCAACGTTCATTGCCGTCATCATCATCAGCCTGCTGCTGGATGAGTCCGGCTTTTTCGAGTGGGCGGCGCTGCACGTTGCCCGCTGGGGGAACGGCCGCGGGCGATTGCTGTTTACGTATATCGTGCTGCTGGGCGCAGCCGTGGCGGCGCTGTTTGCCAATGACGGTGCGGCGCTGATCCTGACCCCTATCGTGATCGCCATGCTGCTGGCGCTGGGGTTCAGCAAGCAGGCCACGCTGGCGTTTGTGATGGCGGCGGGCTTTATCGCCGATACCGCCAGCCTGCCGCTGATTGTGTCTAACCTGGTCAACATCGTGTCGGCAGACTTTTTTAAGCTGGGGTTCAGCGAGTACGCCTCGGTGATGATCCCTGTAGATATCGCCGCGATTGCCGCAACGCTGGTGATGCTGCATCTGTTCTTTCGCAAGGAAATCCCCCCGGAATATGACCTGGCAAAACTCCGCGAGCCCGCGCGGGCCATTCACGATCTCCCGACGTTCAGAACGGGCTGGATCGTCCTGCTGCTGCTTCTCGTCGGTTTCTTTGTGCTTGAACCTCTCGGCATTCCGGTCAGCGCCATCGCGACCGTCGGCGCGCTGATTTTATTCGCTGTCGCAAAACGCGGACATGCGATAAACACCGGAAAAGTGCTGCGCGGCGCGCCGTGGCAGATCGTTATCTTTTCGCTGGGGATGTATCTGGTGGTGTATGGCCTGCGCAATGCCGGGCTGACGGACTCTCTCACAGGCGTACTGGATAGCCTGGCCGGACACGGGCTGTGGGCCACCACGCTGGGAACCGGGTTCATCACCGCGTTTCTGTCATCCATAATGAACAATATGCCCACCGTGCTGATTGGCGCGCTCTCCATCGAGGGCAGTACGGCGACAGGACTAATCAAGGAAGCGATGATTTACGCCAACGTGATTGGCTGCGATCTGGGGCCGAAAATCACGCCTATCGGCAGCCTCGCTACCCTGCTCTGGCTCCACGTGCTGGCGCAGAAAAACATGACGATCACCTGGGGCTACTATTTCCGGACGGGCATCGTTATGACGCTGCCGGTCCTGTTTGTGACGCTCGCCGCGCTGGCGCTACGTCTCTCCTTCACACTGTAATGAGCCACTGATATGAGCCACATCACCATTTATCACAACCCGGCCTGCGGAACCTCGCGCAACACGCTGGAGATGATCCGCAACAGCGGCACGGAGCCAGAGATTATCCTTTATCTGGAAACCCCGCCGTCGCGCGATAAGCTGACCACCCTGATTGCCGAGATGGGCATTTCAGTGCGGGATCTGCTGCGTAAAAACGTGGAGCCCTATGAACAGCTCGGCCTTGCCGACGATAAGTTCACCGACGACCAGCTTATTGATTTTATGCTGCAGCACCCGATCCTGATTAACCGTCCGATCGTGGTGACGCCGCTGGGTACCCGCCTGTGCCGCCCGTCTGAAGTCGTCCTCGACATCCTGCCGGATGCGCAGAAAGGGGCGTTTACGAAAGAGGATGGCGAAGCCGTCGTGGACGCCAGCGGCAAAAAAATCTCGCCAAAGTAACCCGTTGATAATGGCGCAGTAAGGCCTTCCAGCCGCATACCCCACCCATCTGCCAGGTTGCATCAGCCGAAACCCGGCACATACTTCTGAGGGTTAATCCTGGTGAGGGTATGCAGGTATGGGCTTTAAAAACAAAACCGCCGTTATCTTCGGCGGCAGCGGCGTCATCGGCAGCTCAGTGGCGCACGCTCTGGCGCGTGAAGGGGCGGATGTGTACCTCGCCGCGCGCGACCACGCCAGGCTGAAGCAGGTCGCCAGCCGTATTCGCGCCGCCGGAGGGTCTGCCAGCACGTTTATGTTCGATGCACTCGATGATTCCTCGCAGCTCCCGGACCTTGCCCGCATTGATATCGTCGTCAACGCCACGGGCTTTATGCACGATCAGGGCAAACGCCTTGAGACGTTAACGCTCGATGAGTTCAGGCAGGGTTTTGATCCCTTCCTGGCCGCCTACTTTAACATTGCGAAAGCCGTGTCGCCCCGCATGGGCGGCGAGCATGGTGGAGTCATTATTACCGTCGTCGCGCCTGCCGCGAACATGACGATCGCGGGCCACCTCGGGCATATCGTCGGCTGCGCGGGAACGGAAGCCTTGACCCGGGCGCTGGCGGCGGAGCTGGGGACAAAAAATATTCGCGTGCTGTGCGTGCGTTCGCACGCGATAGCAGACGCGGTGCAGGCGGGTTCGTATGTGGGAGCCATTTTCGCCGCCAGGGCGCAGACGATGGGGATTACGGTTGAGCAGTTTCTCAGCGGTGCCGCGCAAAGCACCCTGACGCGTCGCCTGCCGACGCTGGCACAGGTGGCAGACACGATTACGTTTCTGGCCTCAGATGCGGCAGGCGCTATGACGGGAACCACCGTCAATATGACCGCGGGCGCAACCTAGCGGCCGCCCTCGCCCGCAATTCTCCCCACCATCGCCCGGATCTCCTCCCGGGTTAACGGCGCCCGGTCGGTGACATAGTGCAGCGTCATCCCTTCGATAAACGCGTCCAGGGCGCGGGTGGTAACCGGGTCGAACCACTGCTCCAGCGTGGTCTGGCTCATCTTCATCCAGTCCTGCATCACCGTTTTCAGCGCCGCGCTGCGGTGCATAAAGGCGTAGAGCTGATACATCAGCGCCATGTTGTGCGGCGTGGTCACCTGCGAGCTGTGGATCAGGGTGGTGATAGATTCGCACGCCATTTCCGGCCCGGTGACGCCGGCGAAGAAATCCCGGTACTGCTGCGACATCTGTCGGGTAAACCACGTGAAGGCCTCCTCCAGCAGCGGCTCCATGCCGTCGAAATAGTAGGTCATCGACCCCAGCGGCACGCCCGCGCAGGTGGCGATTTTACGGTGCGTGACGGCGTGAATACCGTGCTCAGCGATAGTATCGAGCGTTGCCTGCAGGATCTTCTCCCGGCGATGCGGATCGTTCGGTGGTCTGCTCATAAATTCCTCACGTGGTTTGTGTACAAATGTACACAAACTTGCTAGTGTTGTCGCTATTGTTGTACTTCTGGTGCTACCCCAATGACGCAGACCTCTCCCCGTAAAGCCCTACAGCGACGCCTGTGGGCGCTGTTTATGTTCTTCTTTATTCCCGGCCTGCTGATGGCCTCCTGGGCCACGCGCACCCCCGCCATTCGCGATATTTTGTCCGTTTCTACCGCCGAGATGGGCATCGTGCTGTTCGGCCTGTCGATAGGCTCCATGAGCGGCATCCTCTGCTCCGCGTGGCTGGTAAAGCGCTTTGGTACGCGAGCGGTGATCCGCACCACCATGTGCTTTGCCGTGTTCGGGATGGGCATATTGAGCGTGGCGCTGTGGTTTGCCTCGCCGGTGCTGTTCGCCCTGGGCCTGACGGTATTTGGCGGCAGCTTCGGTTCGGCGGAAGTTGCCATCAACGTGGAAGGGGCGGCGGTCGAACGTGAGATGAATAAAACCGTGCTGCCGATGATGCACGGTTTTTACAGCCTTGGCACGCTGGCCGGTGCGGGCGTGGGGATGGCGCTGACGGCCACCGGCGTGAGCGCGAATCTGCATATCCTGCTGGCGGCGCTGGTGTGCATCATTCCGATCCTGACCGGCATCCGGGCCATCCCGGACGGCACCGGTAAGAACTCCGCTGACGAACAGCACTCGGCCGAAAAAGGGCTGCCCTTCTACCGCGACTTCCAGCTGATGCTGATCGGCGTGGTGGTGCTGGCGATGGCGTTCGCGGAAGGTTCCGCCAACGACTGGCTGCCGCTGCTGATGGTGGACGGTCACGGCTTTAGCCCGACCTCCGGCTCGCTGATTTACGCCGGGTTTACGCTGGGAATGACCGTCGGGCGCTTCACCGGCGGCTGGTTTATCGACCGCTACAGCCGCGTGGCGGTGGTGCGCGCCAGCGCCCTGCTCGGCGGCCTGGGTATCGCGATGATCATCTTTGTGGACGTGGACTGGATTGCGGGCGTTTCCGTGATCCTCTGGGGACTGGGGGCATCACTTGGCTTCCCGCTGACCATTTCCGCCGCCAGCGACACCGGCCCGGATGCCCCGACGCGCGTCAGCGTGGTGGCAACTACCGGTTATCTCGCCTTCCTGGTCGGGCCGCCGCTGCTCGGCTTCCTCGGCGAGCACTACGGGCTGCGCAGCGCCATGCTGGTGGTGTTAGGGTTGGTCATCATCGCGGCGCTGGTGGCGCGCGCGGTGGCAAAGCCGGAAACGAATCAAACGACACTGGAGAAGGGATATGAGCGTTAAACTGATCGCCGTCGACATGGATGGTACTTTTCTGAGCGATGCCAAGACCTATAATCGGCCGCGCTTTCTGGCGCAGTACGCCCGCATGAAGGCGCAAGGAATCCGCTTCGTGGTCGCCAGCGGCAACCAGTATTACCAGCTGATCTCCTTTTTCCCGGAGATTGCGCATGAGATTGCGTTCGTCGCCGAAAACGGCGGCTGGGTCGTGAGCGAAGGTGAGGATGTCTTTAACGGTGAACTGTCGAAAGCCCATTTCGAGACCGTCGCGAACGTGTTAAACGAGGTTCCGGGCATTGAGATTATCGCCTGCGGGAAAAGCAGCGCATACACGCTGAAATGCTATGACGAGGGCTTTAAGGATATCGCGGCGAAGTATTACCACCGCCTCGAAATGGTCAGCGATTTCGATAACCTGAACGATATTTTCTTCAAGTTCGGGCTTAACGTCTCTGATGATGAAATTCCGCGAATTCAGGCGCTGCTGCATGAAAAGCTGAGCGACATCATGGTGCCCGTCACCACCGGCCACGGCAGTATCGACCTGATTATCCCCGGCGTGCACAAAGCTAACGGTCTGCGGATCCTGCAAAAGCGCTGGGGCATTGACGACAGCGAAGTGGTGGCCTTCGGCGACAGCGGCAACGACGTGGAGATGCTGCGCCAGTCCGGGTTCAGCTTTGCGATGGCGAATGCCAGACCGCACATCAAAGAGGCAGCGCGTTTTGAAGCGCCGCACAATAACGATGAGGGCGTTTTAGACGTGATTGAGAAGGTGCTAGATGGGGAGGCGCCGTTTAATTGACCGCGTGCGGTCTGGCGCCCTCGCCCCTCACCCTGGCCCTCTCCCCAAAGGGGAGAGGGAAAAAAGATTATGGTTGCAGGGCGTTCCCGACGCGTTTATCTTTCAGGAACACCACCATCAGGCCAACCCACAGCGCGCCGTTGGCGAGGTTAAACAGGCTGAACAGCCCGTTGCCGCCCATCGCGTAGGCATGCTTGCTCACCTCGATACCGACGGTAAAAATCAGCATCTGCAGCATCCCCATCGCCGCGGAAACCGTGCCTTTACTCATCTCGCTGGCAAACAGCGTCAGGCGCACCAGCCCGGCGTTGGCCACGCCAATCCCGAAGGCATAGAGGCTGAGCCCCGCCGTCATCCACAGGTAGGCGTGGGATGACGCGACGGTCGCGACCGCAGCCAGAATCAGCCCTGCCGCAATCGGCCAGCCGCCCATGATAATCAGGGAACGCACGGTGCGTCGTGACGTCAAACGTGCCAGCACCAGGTTCCCGATAATCAGCGCGCCAAAGATCGGCACCTGCAGCAGGCCATACTCGTAGCTGCTGAGCTTTTCACCGCTGATGATAATGACCGGCGACTGCGCGATCCACGCCAGCAGCGGCAGGCTAACGAACCCGGTCGCCAGCGCGCCCGCCACAAAGCGGCCGTTCTTCAGCACTTCTTTGTAATCCCGACCCAGCTCTTTCAGCGAGAGTTTCTCGCCGATGCGGGTAGCGGTTTCCGGCATCGCCCGGTGCAGGCCAAAGAACGCGAAGGCGGCAAGAAGCGCAAAGAGCACAAACATCCCTTCCCACGGCGCAACGTGCACCCACGCGGCACCCACCAGCGGCCCGAGTAAGGGAGCGATCAGCGCGACGTTCGCCATCAGCGCGGTAATTTTGATACACACCGCCTCTTCAAACGACTCCTGAATGGCGGCATACCCCACGGCGCCGATAAAGCACAGGCTCACCCCCTGCAGGAAACGCAGCAGGGTAAATTGTTCAATGTTTTGCGCCAGCAGCGTGGCGAGACAGGTGACGATGAACCACACCACGCCCGTCAGCATTACCGGACGACGGCCAATACGATCCGACAGCGGGCCTAACAGCCACTGTAAAAACATGCCGCCGGCCAGATAGGCGGTCATGGAGGTCGGCACCCACTCAATACCCGCGTTGTACTGCGCCACAACGGCCAGCATACCGGGCTGGATCATATCGTTGCCGATATAGGTAGAGAATTCGTAGAGCACCAGACACAGAGGGAAAAGCAACGCCTGACGACCCAGACGTGAACCAGAAGAAGAACGGTTTAACATGCAATCTCTTTATAATGACAAAATCGCGACGAGTTTAATGAAATGCCGCAGCCCGAGATAGTGATTTATTGAGGATAAACAGAAATAAAGCACATATCGTCTTCGTTTAAGGTTTCCTTAAGTTGACACTTTTATGATAGCGCGATTACTCGTCAACGATCCCAAATTATGGCACTCACCTCCAGCCGTTCAGAATTGTCTAACTTACAGACAAATAAGACAAAACGACTTTACCGCTTGCCGACCCGCTTTTATGGTTATCAGCTTTTCGTACTGATCGCCCTTGCCGTGGTGTTTACATGGCTATCGCGCAATGAAGCGCTCGACAGATGGATCACCGGCTTTTGGTATGACGCGGCAACGCAGACCTTTCCGCTGCAGAAAGATCATCTGCTGGATCTGCTGAACCACCGCCTGGCGAAGTACATCGCCATCGGCTTAGGTGCCGTGGCGCTGTTTTACGGCGCCTACAAGCGCAACGCAAGGCTGGTGACGGCGGCGCTGCTGATGGGCGTTGGCGCGCTGGTGGTGGGCGTGCTGAAAAGCGTGAGCCATCACAGCTGCCCGTGGGATCTGGTGGAATATGGCGGAAAGGCTATGTCTTATCCCCTGTTCAGCGCCGTCCCTGCTGACAGCGGTCCGGGGCGCTGTTTTCCCGGCGGTCATGCCTCCAGCGGCTTTATGGTGATGGGGCTGTTTTTTGCCTTCTGGCGCGAGCGTCCGCGTCTCGCCTGGTGCTTCGTCGCGCTGGGCGTGGTGTTAGGTCTGGCGATGGGCTACGGCCAGGTCATGCGCGGGGCGCATTTTTTCTCTCACAACCTGTGGGCCGGGTGGTGGGTCTGGTTTTCCCAGGTGATGGTCTACGGACTTATTTCCACCCGGTTTGCTAAAGAGTGATAACGCTATGTTAGAGAATCTGAATTATCAGCTGTTTTATCTGATCAACGCCACGCCAGCCTCGCCTGAGTGGACGATCGATTTTGCCACCTTTCTTGCAAAAGATCTGATCAGTATCGTGCCTGCACTGGCTGCGATTCTCTGGCTGTGGGGTCCCCGCAGCCAGGTGAAGGCGCAGCGCCAGCTGGTGATTAAAGTCGCGATGGCGCTCGGGGTAAGCGTACTGCTGAGCTACATTCTGGGTCACGCCTTCCCGCACGATCGTCCTTTTGTCGATCGCGTCGGCTATACCTTCCTGCACCACGCGCCGGATGACTCGTTCCCGAGCGATCACGGAACGGTGATCTTTACCTTCGCGCTGGCTTTCCTGTTCTGGCATCGCCTGTGGTCCGGTGCGGTCCTGATGGTGGCAGCCCTGGCTATCGCCTGGTCTCGCGTTTACCTGGGCGTTCACTGGCCGCTGGATATGGTGGGCGGTTTCCTGGTGGGGCTGATTGGCTGCGTGAGCGCGGCTATCCTGTGGAGCCTCTTTGGCGAAGCGCTTTACCGCACGCTGTCTTCGCTCTACCGCGCCATTTTCGCTATCCCGATCCGCAAAGGCTGGATACGTGACTAACCCCAACCTGACAGGTTACACTTGAACCCCCGCCCTGCGGGGGTTCACTTTTTTATCCCGAGGAACTATGGAAACACGTCGCGATGACCGCATTGCTCAGCTGCTACAGGCGCTGAAGCGCAGCGATAAGCTGCATCTTAAGGAAGCCGCCAACCTCCTCGGCGTCTCAGAGATGACCATTCGTCGGGATCTGAACAGCGAAAGCGCGCCCGTCGTGCTGCTCGGCGGGTATATTGTGCTTGAGCCGCGTAGCGCCAGCCATTATCTGATCAGCGACCAGAAGACGCGCCTGGTTGAAGAGAAACGCAAAGCCGCCCGGCTTGCGGCCTCACTGGTACAGCCGCACCAGACGCTGTTTTTTGACTGCGGAACCACCACGCCGTGGATTATCGAAGCCATCGACAACAGCATCCCTTTTACCGCCGTGTGCTACTCCCTGAACACCTTTCTGGCGCTTCAGGAGAAACCGGAGTGCCGGGTGATCCTCTGCGGCGGCGAGTTTCACGCCAGCAACGCCATCTTTAAGCCGCTCAACCTGCAGGATACGCTCAGCAATCTCTGCCCGGATATCGCGTTTTATTCCGCCGCAGGCGTCAACGTGCGTCAGGGTGCGACCTGCTTTAACCTGGAAGAGCTGCCGGTGAAGCACTGGGCGTTAAGCGCCGCGCAGTACCATGTGCTGGTGGTCGATCACAGCAAGTTTGGCAAGGTACGTTCGGCAAGAATGGGCGAGCTGGCGCAGTTTGACGCCATCGTCAGCGACTGCCGCCCGGACGACGAGATTGTGGCCCACGCGAAGGCGCAGCAGGTGAAGTTGATGTATTAAGAGGGGTGCGGTCTGAGGCCCTCACCCCGGCCCTCTCCCACAGGGAGAGGGAGAAAAAAAGTAGGCCGGGTCAGCGCAGCGTCACCCGGCCAAAAACTTAGCTAAACCAGCTGCCAAACCACCCGTGGAATTTCATCATCACGAAATCCCACATCCGGCTGAAGAAGCCGCCCTCTTCCACCGCTTCCATTACAATCAGCGGACGCTGTTCAATCGACTTACCGTTTAGCTGGAAATCAATCGTCCCGACCACCTGGCCTTTTTTCAGCGGAGCCGTGAGCTGCGGGTCGGTCAGGGTAAAGCTGGCCTTCAGATTTTTCAGCTGACCGCGCGGAATGGTCACCGAGCCGCCTTCACCCGCCCCGAGATTGACTTCACTCTTGTCGCCAAACCAGACGCGCTGGCTGACGAACGTGGCATCCGGTTTAATCGGCGTCACGGTTTCATAGAAGCGGAAGCCCCAGGTCAGCAGTTTTTCTGACTCATTAAAGCGAATACGGTCGGTTTTGGTGCCCAGCACCACCGAAATCAGGCGCATGTCGCCCTGGGTCGCGGAGGCCACCAGGTTATAGCCCGCGCCCGCCGTGGTGCCGGTTTTCATTCCGTCCACGTTAACGTTGCTGCTCCACAGCAGGCGGTTGCGGTTCGGCTGACGGATTTTATTGAAGGTAAACTCTTTCTCTTTATGGATGGCGTATTCATCCGGCACGTCGTGGATCAGCGCTTTCCCCAGCAGCGCCATGTCGCGCGCGGTACTGAACTGTCCCGGCGAATCCAGACCGTGAACCGTTTTGAACGTGGTGTTGGTTAAGCCCAGTTTCTGCGCGTAGCCATTCATCAAGCCAATGAAAGAATCCTGGCTTCCGGCAACGTAATCGGCCAGCGCGATGCACGCATCATTTCCTGACTGAATAATTACCCCTTTGTTCAGATCGGAAACGGAAACCTGATCCCCCGGCTTCAGGAACATCACCGAAGAGCCCCGCAGCGCCGGGTTGCCGGTCGCCCAGGCATCCTTCCCGATGCTGACCATATCGTCCAGCTTGATCTTGCCCGCTTTCAACGCCTGGCCGACCACATAGCTGGTCATGATTTTGGTCAGGCTTGCCGGATCGAGTTTCTCATCCGCGTTGCCTTCCGCCAGCACTTTACCGCTGGAGTAGTCCATCAGGATCCAGGCGCGCGCATCCACAGGCGGCGCTTCGGGCGCAGCCTGTTCAGCTGCGTAGAGCGTTGGTGCAAACAGGAAAAGGAGCGCAGAGCCTGTCGCAAGGCTGCGCAGAGAAGTCATTTTACGCGTCATAAATGCCACCCGAGTGTCCATTCAAAAATTACGTCACATCACCGTGTCGCAAGAAGCGATGAGTAATAGCGCACTAAAACGGTTAAAGAAACCCAACGAGGGTAAAGTTATTAAAGTTTATGCAATAACATTCAGATACGCTTTGATTCAGACGATTTTTTTGTCTTCTGTTGCGTAATTGTTAGGTTTATCTCACCATGCGAAAGCTGACCCGGATTCACATCTCATCAGGAGTAAATATGATTACGCTTTGGGGCAGGAACAACTCGACCAACGTTAAGAAAGTGCTCTGGACGCTCGAGGAGCTGGATTTACCGTTCAATCAAATCATGGCCGGCATGTCGTTCGGCGTGAACAAAGAGGCCGACTATCTGGCCATGAACCCGAACGGCCTGGTGCCGCTGCTGCGCGATGATGAAACCGACGCGACGCTTTGGGAATCCAACACCATTGTCCGTTACCTTGCCGCCCAGTACGGTCAGGGCCGCCTGTGGGTGGAAAGCCCGGCCCGTCGCGCCCAGGGTGAAAAGTGGATGGACTGGGCGAATCAGACGCTATCGCCAACCCACCGCGTGATCCTGATGGGGTTAGTCAGAACCCCTGAACCCGAGCGCGACTACCCTGCCATTCATGCCGCTCAGGATGCGTGTGAAAACCTGTTTGCGATGATGGATGACGAACTGGCGAAGCACGCCTGGTTCTCCGGTGAGGCGTTCGGCGTGGGCGATATTGCCGTGGCGCCGTTCGTCTGGAATCTGACCAACCTCGGCCTGAAGTGGACGCCGCGCCCTCATCTTGAGCGCTGGCTAAAACAGCTGAGCGATCGCCCGGCGTACCGCAACGTGGTAATGATCCCGGTCACCTGATTACGCACCGGACGGGCTGACTTTTAACAGCTGCCCGTCCGTCTCGTCGGTCAGAACGTATAAATAGCCGTCCGGCCCCACCCGCACATCGCGAATACGTTTATCCCGGTCGCCGAGAATTCGCCCATCCTCCGTGACCTTATTGCCGTCCACGCTCAGCACGATAACGTCCTTTTCCTTCAGCGCGCCGATAAACAGCTTGTTTTTCCACTGCGGGAAAATGTCGCTGTTATAAAACGCCATACCGCTCACGGCAGGTGACACTTTCCAGACGAACAGCGGTTTTTCGGTTCCCTCAACGTGCTCGCCTTTGGCTTCCGGAATTTTCAGACCGCTGTAGTTAATGCCGTGCGTCGCCAGCGGCCAGCCGTAGTTCTTTCCTTTCTCCGGGATGTTGATCTCATCCCCGCCGCGCGGACCGTGCTCGTTCAGCCACAGCGCGTCGCTCCAGGGATTCATCGCCATCCCCTGTGGGTTGCGAATGCCGTAAGACCAGATTTCGGGTCGCGCACCGGGGGTATTCACAAACGGGTTATCCGGCGGCACTTTTCCGTCTTCGGTGAGGCGCACCACTTTACCCTGCAATTTATCCAGATCCTGCGCCGTCGGACGCTGGTTATTCTCGCCGAGTCCGATAAAGAGCGAGCCTTTGCCGTCGAACACCAGTCGCCCACCAAAATGGTTCCCGGTGGAGAGTTTCGGCATCTGGCGGAACACCACCTGGAAGGCTTCAATGCGCGTCAGATCGTCGCTCAGTCGGCCATAGCCCACCGCCGTTCCGGCCTTGCCGTCACTCCCGGCTTCGGCGAAGCTCAGCCAGATGCGGCGTGATTTTTCAAAATCCGGGGCGAGGACCACGTCCAGCAATCCTCCCTGACCGTTTGCCCAGACCTTCGGCACGCCGACAATCGGATCGGACAGCCCTTTTCCGGCCTGCCAGCGTTTGAGCTGACCGCCCTTCAGGGTCACCAGCAGGCCTTTATTGTCCGGCAGAAACGTCAGAGACCAGGGATGATCGAGTTTGTTTTGCAGCACGTCGACCTTGACCGCCTCTGGGGCAGCAAGAAGCGAAAACGGAATGAACAGCGCAGGCAGGGAAATTAGCGAGGATCGAGGCATAACGCACTCCTTTATCGGCATATGGCATAAAGGTTAGCCACTGCATCCGGGCGCGTTACCACTTTTACAAAAGCTTAATCAGAAGGGGGAGTTGCCTCCCCCTGGGTCAGTGCTGTTCAAGCTTCTCGTGCTCGTTCAGGCACATGATGCATAGAGAGAGCGTGGTCAGGCAGTTTTCAAGCTTCTCCGCGTTAACAGCGATAAAATTCGGGCAGTCGTGGCGTCCGTTCATCAAACATACCCCAGCGATGGAAAGTACCTCAGCGGCGCGGCGCAGGGCGATCAGCTCACTTTCGCCGTATTTCGCCTTCAGGGTCGGTGCTTTTTCACGCATGAAATTGCAAAGTTCAAACAGGTTATCACGCAGATGTTCGCTTTCGCTGACTGACATATACCCTTTTGCCTTCCTCAACTGCAGGTACGCGGCCAGGTCGATTCGGGCGTTGATCAGCTTGTTAAGCAGATCGCGTTTTAGTCTGTCAACGGTCATGCTCTTTCCTCCTCTGTCAGCCATTGTGCATAATCAGGATAAGTACATTTTTTGTACAGTTTAATGCCTGGGATCAATTTTTATTAACTGATTAACATTATTTACAATGTTACAACGTCTGCCCGGCGCATCCGCCTTGCAAAGAGTGTATAAATCCCCCGCGATACGCTGTAAAATCCCGCCCTGATAACTCCATAATTGATGAATTTTTAACCTATGAGCAATGTTACGCACCAGCCGAAAATCGGCTTCGTCTCCCTGGGCTGCCCGAAAAACCTCGTGGATTCCGAACGCATCCTGACCGAACTGCGCACCGAGGGCTATGACGTGGTGCCAAGCTACGACAACGCCGATATGGTGATCGTGAACACCTGCGGGTTTATCGACAGCGCGGTTCAGGAATCACTGGAAGCCATCGGTGAAGCCCTGACGGAAAACGGCAAAGTGATTGTTACCGGCTGTCTGGGCGCGAAAGAAGACCAGATCCGCGAAGTGCACCCGAAGGTGCTGGAGATCACCGGCCCGCACAGCTACGAGCAGGTGCTGGAACATGTTCATCACTACGTGCCAAAACCAAAGCACAACCCGTTCCTGAGCCTGGTGCCAGAGCAGGGCGTGAAGCTGACGCCGCGCCACTACGCTTACTTAAAAATTTCCGAAGGCTGCAACCATCGCTGCACCTTCTGCATCATCCCGTCCATGCGTGGCGATCTGGTGAGCCGTCCGATTGGTGAAGTGCTGGCGGAAGCTAAACGTCTGGCCGACGCGGGCGTGAAGGAGCTGCTGGTCATCTCCCAGGACACCTCGGCTTACGGCGTGGACGTTAAACACCGCTCCGGTTTCCACAACGGCGAGCCGGTGAAAACCAGCATGGTCGGCCTGTGCGAACAGTTGTCGAAGCTCGGTATCTGGACGCGTCTGCACTACGTCTATCCGTACCCGCACGTTGACGATGTGATCCCGCTGATGGCGGAAGGCAAAATTCTGCCGTACCTGGATATCCCGCTGCAGCACGCCAGCCCGCGTATCCTGAAGCTGATGAAGCGTCCTGGCTCCGTTGATCGCCAGCTGGCGCGCATCAAGCAGTGGCGTGAAATCTGCCCGGATCTGACCCTGCGCTCCACCTTCATCGTCGGCTTCCCGGGTGAAACCGAAGAAGACTTCCAGATGCTGCTCGACTTCCTGAAAGAAGCCCGTCTGGACCGCGTAGGCTGCTTCAAGTACAGCCCGGTTGAAGGCGCTACCGCCAACGAGCTGGCGGACCAGGTGCCGGAAGAGGTGAAAGAAGAGCGCTGGAACCGCTTCATGCAGCTGCAGCAGCAGATCTCTGCCGAGCGTCTGCAGGAAAAAGTGGGCCGCGAGATCATGGTCATCGTTGACGAAGTGGACGAAGAAGGCGCGATTGGCCGCAGCATGGCGGACGCCCCGGAAATCGACGGCGCGGTGTACCTGAACGGCGAAACCAGCGTTAAGCCGGGTGATATTATTCGCGTGAAGGTTGAAAACGCGGACGAGTATGACCTGTGGGGTAGCCGGGTTTAATCTCCTTCCCCCTCACCCTAACCCTCTCCCCACTGGGGAGAGGGGACTGCTCGGTGCGGTTTTTCACCCTCGCCCCTTTGGGGAGAGGGCCGGGGTGAGGGGCAAGCAAAAGCCTACCCCTTAATCCTCGGATCCAGCGCGTCGCGCAGCCCGTCCCCCAGCAGATTAAACGCCAGCACGGTGAGGAAAATCGCCAGACTCGGGAAGATCGCCACGTGCGGCGCAATCACCATATCCGCCCTCGCCTCGTTCAGCATCGCGCCCCACTCCGGCGTCGGTGGCTGCGCGCCTAACCCCAGAAACGACAGGCTGGCCGCCGAGATAATCGACACGCCAATACGCATGGTGAAATAGACCACGATGGACGATACCGTACCCGGCAAAATATGGCTGAACAGGATGGTGGCATCGCTGGCCCCCATGCTGCGCGCGGATTCGATAAACGTCTGCTGTTTCAGCACCAGCGTATTGCCGCGCACCAGCCGCGCGAACGCCGGAATCGAAAAGACCGCGACCGCAATGATGACGTTCGCCATGCCGCTGCCCATGATCGCCACCACGGCAATCGCCAGCAGAATGCCGGGAAAAGCAAACAGCACGTCGCAGATGCGCATGATGATGCGGTCCCACCAGCCTTCGTAATACCCGGCAACGAGGCCCAGCACGGTACCGATGGCCGCGCCGATCAGCACCGCGAACACCCCGGCGGCGAGCGAGATTTGCGCCCCGACCAGCACGCGGCTAAAGATATCGCGCCCGAGTGAGTCCACGCCGAACCAGTGAAGCATCGACGGTCCGTCGTTCAGACGGTCGTAGTCAAAATAGTTTTCCGCATCAAACGGCGCCACCCACGGCGCAATCACCGCCACCGCAATCAGCAGCAGCACAAACAGCCCCGCGGTCATCGCGACCGGCTGACGGCGAAAACGCCGCCAGAATTCAGACCACGGGGTGCGGACGTGGTCCGGTTTTAGCCCCGGCATCGCGTTTAAAACGGCCTGACGTCGCCAGTTCAACAATCGCATCTTACTTGTACCTGATGGCCGGGTTAATGGCGGCGTAGAGCACGTCCACCACTAAGTTGATAAGAATAAACTCCAGCGAGAAAAGCAGGACTTCCGCCTGAATCACCGGGTAGTCGCGCATCTCGACGGAGTCGACCAGCAGGCGTCCCAGCCCCGGCCAGTTGAAGACCTTTTCCACGACGATCGAGCCGCCGAGCAGAAAGCCAAACTGCAGCCCCATCATCGTCACTACCGGGATCATCGCATTGCGGAATCCGTGCTTGAGAATGACCCACTTCTCGCTGACCCCTTTCGCCCGCGCGGTGCGAATATAATCTTCGCTCAGCACGTCAACGAACGAGGCGCGGGTAAAGCGGGCCATTACCGCCGAAACGGCAGCCCCCAGCGTCATGGAAGGCAGGATGTAGTGCTTCCAGGTATCAGCCCCGACGGTCGGCAGCCAGCCCAGTTCGACGGAGAAGATCTGCATCAGCAGCATCCCCAGCGCGAACGCCGGGAAGGAGATGCCGGTCACCGCCAGCGCCATGCCGAGCTTGTCCGGCCAGCGGTTGCGCCAGACGGCCGCGATAATCCCGGCGCCAAGCCCAAACACGACCGCCCAGCTCATGCTGGCTATCGTTAACCAGAACGTCGGCATAAAGCGGCTGGCAATCTCCTCCGACACCGGACGGCGCGACACCATCGAGATACCAAAATCGCCCTGCAGAACGTTGCAAATGTAATGGATGAACTGCATATACAGCGGCTGGTCGAGGCCAAGCTGCTTACGCACCAGGTCAATAACGGTGGCATCCGCCTCAGGCCCGGCGACCAGACGCGCCGGATCGCCCGGCAGCATATGGACAAACAAAAACACCAGGACCGCCACAATCAGCAGCGTCGGAATAAGCCCCAGCAGGCGTTTACAAACATAATTCAGCATGAGGTTTATTTTAAATCCGCATCGTCAAAGCTAAAGCCCGTGTCCGGCATGATGTAGAACCCGGTCAACGCTTTGTTATGGGCTGACACCAGTTTCTCCACCACCAGCGGCACCCACGGTGACTCTTTCCAGATAATATCCTGCGCGTCTTTATAGAGACGCGCCTTCTCTTCCGGTTTGGTGGTTTTCAGGGCATCGGCCAGGTCTTTGTCCACCTGCGGGTTGCTGTAAAACGCGGTGTTGAACAGGGTTGGCGGCCAGTTCTGCGAGGCAAACAGCGGCGACAGCGCCCAGTCGGCCTCACCGGTCGACGCCGTCCAGCCGGTGTAGAACATCCGCACGCCGCTCTCTTTCTGCCCTTTCCCCTCCACTTCTGCCGCACGCTGTCCGGCATCCATTGCGGTGACCTGTACCTTGATACCCACCTGCGCCAGCTGCTGCTGGGTAAACTGCAGCACCTTCTGGGCGGTACTGTGATTATGCGAGGACCACAGCGTGGTGCTGAAACCGTTCGGGAAGCCCGCCTCTTTCAGCAGCTCGCGCGCTTTAGCCGGATCGTATGGCCACGGCTGATAGCTTTGCGCATAGGCGATCGCCGGCGGCAGCACGCCGGTGGCCGGAGTGGCATAGCCGGCAAAGGCGACCTTCACCAGCGCCTGACGGTTAATGGCGTAGTTGATGGCTTCACGCACCTTCGGGTTATCGAACGGCTTTTGCGTGACGTTCATGCTGATGTAGCGCTGCATGATTGACGGGCTGGCGACCAGCTCCAGCTTGCTGTTTTTCTGCAAAATGGCGGCCTGCTCATAGGGGATCGGGAAGGCAAACTGCGCCTCGCCGGTTTGCAGCATCGCCGCGCGGGTGTTGTTGTCCACCACCGGGCGCCAGGTGATGGTGTCGAGCTTAGGCAGCCCCTGCTGCCAGTATCCCGCGAATTTCTTCACCTTCACAAAATCGGTCTGGTTCCAGGTGAGCAGTTCGTAAGGGCCGGTGCCAACAGGATGGAAACCAATCTCCTTGCCGTATTTTTTCAGCGCGGCAGGGGAAATCATCGCCGTTGCCGGATGCGCCAGGATATTGATAAACGCGGAGAACGGCTCTTTCAGGGTGATTTTGACCGTCGCCGGGTCGACCACCTCGGCGCTGGCGATATTTTTATACAGGTTATAGCGCTTGAGGCTATTTTCCGGATTGCTGGCGCGGTCCAGGTTAACCTTCACCGCCTCCGCATTGAAGTCTGTCCCGTCCTGGAACTTCACGCCGGTCCTGAGCTTGATGGTATACACCAGCCCGTCGTCGGACACGGTATACCCCTCCGCCAGCACGTTTTTGAGCTTCATCTCTTTATCGAGGCCAAACAGGCCCTGATAGAACGATTTCGCCACCGCCTGAGAGAGCGTGTCGTTGGCGTCATACGGATCGAGCGTGGTGAAATTGGAGCCGACGGCGACCACCACGTCTTTGGCAGCGAACGCGGGGGCAGCGGCCAGGGCTGCCGTCACGCTCGCGGCTAACAACCATCTACGCGCTACAAATGTAACCATTGTGTTCTCCTGCCTGTTGTAAGTTATAACCGCGAAAAAGCGTTGTCCTGACGCGGGGGAGCGACGAAATGACCCGGCCCGACCTCGCGCAGCGTCACGCGCTCCACGGCCTCGCCGCGTTTATGAATATTGCTCGGCATTTCATCCTGCAGCAGCACGCGCTGGCCGTGACGATGCGCCGGATCGGCAACCGGGACCGCCGCAATAAGCTTGCGGGTGTACGGGTGCTGCGGGTTTTCAAACACCGCCCTTCGCGGCCCAATCTCCACGATCTGCCCCATAAACATCACCGCCACGCGATGGCTGATGCGCTCGACCACCGCCATATCGTGCGAGATAAACAGGAAGGCAATGCCCATATCCCGCTGTAAATCCAGCAGCAGGTTGATGATTTGCGCCCGGATAGAGACATCCAGCGCCGAGACGGACTCATCGGCAATCACCACTTTCGGGTTCAGCGCCAGCGCGCGGGCGATGCAGATACGCTGCCGCTGTCCGCCGGAAAACTCGTGCGGGTAACGCCAGGCGTGTTCCGGCTTCAGGCCGACGCGCTCCAGCAGCCAGGCCACGCGACGCTGGGCCGCTTCGCCGTCGAGCAGGTTATGTACCCGCAGCGGCTCCATGATCGAATACCCCACCGTATGGCGCGGATCGAGGGAGGCATACGGATCCTGGAAAATAAACTGAATATCCCGCCGCACCGCCTGCAGCCTGCTGTCCGGAAGGGTATCAATGCGCTCGCCGTTAAAGGTAATGCTGCCTTCCTGTGATTCCACCAGACGGAGCAACGCGCGCCCGGTGGTGGATTTACCGCAGCCGGACTCCCCCACCAGCGCCAGCGTTTCGCCCGGCCAAAGATCGAAACTGACGTTTTCCACCGCGTGCACTTCGCGCTTAACGCGGTTCAGTACGCCGCTGCGCAGCGGAAAACGGGTGACCAGATCGCGCACTTCCAGAATGGGCTTACCCGGCACCACGGTGTCCTGCTCGCGCTCCTCCTCCTGTAGCTCAGACGCCTCAAGAGAAATCAGCGGGAAGCGGCGCGGCAAATCGCTGCCGTTCATCGCCCCCAGGCGCGGAACCGCCGCCAGCAGCGCTTTGGTGTAAGGATGCACGGGCGCGTGAAAAATCTGCTCAACCGGGCCGGTTTCCACCGCGCTGCCCTTGTGCATCACCAGCACCCGATCGGCGATATCGGCGACTACGCCCATATCGTGGGTGATGAATATCACCCCCATCTCCATCTCCTGCTGCAGCACTTTGATGAGCTGCAGGATCTGCGCCTGAATCGTCACGTCCAGCGCCGTCGTCGGTTCATCGGCAATCAGCACCGCCGGACGGCAGGAGAGCGCCATGGCAATCATCACCCGCTGGCGCATGCCGCCGGAAAGCTGATGGGGGTAGCGACCCAGAATGGCCTGCGCCTCCGGGATGCGCACCAGCTCCAGCATCCGTCGGGCCTCTTTGAGCGCTTCATCGCCGTTCAGCCCCTGATGCAGGCGGATGGACTCGGCGATTTGTTCCCCGACCGGGAAAACCGGGTTCAGGGAGGTCATCGGCTCCTGGAAGATCATCGCAATATCCGCCCCGCGCACGCCCTGCATCTGCGAACCGCTTAGCTCATTTAAATCAATGACCTGACGGTTACGGCGGCGCAGGAGCATTTTCTCGCTGCTGATTTGCCCGCCCGTCTGTTCCAGCAGGCGCATCAGCGCCAGCGCGGTGACCGATTTACCGGAACCAGATTCGCCAACTATCGCCAGCGTCTCGCCGCGCCTGAGCGTGAACGATAAATTCTCTACTGCGGGGATGAACTGCCGCTCTTCCTGAAACGCAATATTGAGCTGATGGACAGCCAGCACTTCGCGGTTGTCCAGTTCTTCACTGTGCGGCACGCGCTGCCCCCTTATTCACGATAGATGCCCGTGCTCGGCTCATCACCGGCATAACCCCAGGCGCGGTACATACCTTCGCTGTTGAATGGCAGAGCCACGTTGCCCTCACGATCCACCGCAATGAGCCCGCCAACGCCGCCCAGGGCAGGCAGTTTCTCCATCACCACGCGCTCGCAGGCTTCGCTGAGGCTTAAACCGCCGTAATCCATCAGCGCGGTGATGTCGTAGGCCGCGAGGGCGCGGATAAACACTTCCCCGGTGCCGGTACACGACACCGCCGCCGTCGCGTTATTGGCGTAGCAGCCGGCGCCCGGCAGCGGGCTATCGCCGACGCGCCCGGGCAGCTTGTTGGTCATCCCGCCCGTTGAGGTTGCCGCCGCGAGGTTTCCGGCCTTATCCAGCGCCACCGCGCCGACCGTGCCCATTTTGGTGGTTTCATCAAGCGGCGCTGTATGGTCAAGCTGCGTCATGCCCGCCGAACGGGCTTCCAGCAGCTGCTGATAGCGCTCCTCGGTGGAAAACAGATCCGGCGATACCGGTTCCATCCCGTGCCCGAAGGCAAACGCCTCCGCTCCGGCCCCTGTGAGCAGCACGTGCGGACTCGCCTCCATCACCAGACGCGCCGCCAGCACCGGATTGCGCAGATGACTCACGCCCGCCACGGCGCCCGCTTTCAGGGTGACGCCGTCCATCACGCAGGCATCCAGCTCGTGCGTTTCATCCCGGGTAAAGACCGAACCGATCCCCGCATTAAATAACGGGCACTCTTCCAGCAGGCGCACCGCCTCGGTGACCACGTCCAGCGCGCTTTCGCCCGCTTCCAGCATTTTCTGGCCCGTTTCCACAATGGCGTACAGCGCGTCGATATAGCGCTTTTCCTGCTCGGGACTGAGCTGTGCTCGGGTGATTGCCCCGGCGCCACCATGAATTGCGATTACCGCATTAACCATTCGCATCACCCGTTAGCCTGATTTGCGGCTTTTTCTATAAATATCATTATCGTCGATGAAACTTCAGATGATTTTTGAATATAGAAAGACGTAACTGTGATGTAAAGCGTACACCCATCGGGTCATACAGTTAGCCGCACTTTTCTGCCATAATGGCCGCTTTCGTTGTTACTCCGCAGGAGCCCACCATGGATTTTACCGCCGGACTGATGCCGCTTGAGACGGCACTCACGCAGATGCTTGACCGAGTTTCCCCGCTGAATGACGTTGAGACGCTGCCCCTCGTGCGCTGTTTTGGCCGTATTGCCGCGCGCGATATCGTCTCTCCGCTTAACGTGCCGGGGTTTGATAATTCCGCGATGGACGGTTACGCGGTACGCCTGGCGGATCTCCAGACGGGTAATGCCCTGCCTGTGGCGGGTAAAGCCTTTGCGGGCCAGCCGTTTAGCGGTGAATGGCCTGCGGGCACCTGCGTGCGCATCATGACCGGCGCGCCGGTTCCGGCTGGCTGCGACGCCGTGGTAATGCAGGAAGAGACCGAACAGACCGACGACGGCGTGCGTTTTACCGCGAACGTTAAAGCGGGCCAGAACATCCGCCGCACGGGCGAAGATATCACCCTTGGCGCAACGGTCTTTGCCGCCGGACAGAAGCTGACGGTAGGTGAACTGCCGGTGCTGGCATCGCTCGGCATCGCCGAAGTTGACGTTGTCCGCAAGGTGCGCGTGGCGGTCTTCTCCACCGGCGACGAGCTGCAGCTTCCTGGCCAGCCGCTGCAGGAGGGCCAGATTTACGATACCAACCGCCTGGCGGTCCACCTGATGCTGGAGCAGCTGGGCTGCGAGGTGATTAACCTCGGCATCATTCCTGACGATCCGGAAAAACTGCGCGCCGCGTTTATCGAGGCGGATAACGCTGCCGACGTGGTCATCAGCTCCGGCGGCGTCTCCGTGGGCGAAGCGGATTACACCAAAACCATCCTTGAAGAGCTGGGCGAAATCGCCTTCTGGAAGCTGGCAATCAAGCCGGGCAAACCGTTCGCGTTTGGCAAGCTGCAACACAGCTGGTTCTGTGGCCTGCCGGGTAATCCGGTCTCGGCGGCACTCACCTTCTACCAGCTGGCGATCCCGCTGCTGGCGAAGCTTTCCGGCAACAGCGCCAGACCGCTGCCGGAACGCCAGCGCGTGCGCGCCGCCACGCGCCTGAAAAAATCACCGGGCCGTCTCGATTTTCAGCGCGGCATTCTGGCGCGCAACGCGGACGGTGAGCTCGAAGTGAGCACCACCGGCCATCAGGGCTCGCACATTTTCAGCTCCTTCAGCCAGGGCAACTGCTTTATCGTGCTGGAGCGCGAGCGCGGCAATGTGGAAGCCGGCGAGTGGGTTGAGGTAGAACGTTTTAACCACCTGTTTGGAGGCTGACATGACGGTGGAGCTGAGCGACCCGGAGATGATGCGCTACAACCGCCAGATTGTGCTGCGCGGGTTTGACTTCGAGGGCCAGGAAGCGCTTAAGGCAGCAAGCGTGCTGGTTGTCGGGCTCGGCGGTCTGGGCTGCGCCGCCGCGCAGTACCTTGCGGCGGCGGGCGTGGGCAGGATGACGCTGCTGGATTTCGATACCGTATCGGTGTCCAACCTGCAGCGCCAGACGCTGCACAGCGACGCGACGGTTGGCCAGCCGAAAGTGGACTCTGCCCGCACGGCGCTGGCGCGCATCAACACCAACGTTCAGTTCACCCTGATTGACGCAATGCTGGATGACGACGCGCTGTCCGCGCAGATTGCACAGCACAACCTGGTGCTGGACTGCACCGATAACGTCACCGTCCGTAACCAGCTGAACGCAGGTTGTTTTGCCCACAAAATCCCGCTGGTCTCCGGCGCGGCGATCCGCATGGAGGGGCAAATCACTATCTTTACCTACGCTGAGGGTGAACCCTGCTACCGCTGCCTGAGCCGCCTGTTCGGCGAGAACGCGCTGACCTGCGTTGAGGCGGGCGTGATGGCGCCGTTGGTCGGCGTGATTGGCTCACTGCAGGCGATGGAAGCGATCAAAGTCCTGGCGCACTACGGCACGCCTGCCGCGGGAAAAATCGTGATGTATGACGCGATGACCTGCCAGTTCCGCGAGATGAAGCTGATGCGTAACCCGGGGTGTGAGGTTTGCGGAGATTAAAGCAAACGGCAACCTTCAGGTTGCCGTTTTAGTGTTTGCTCCCTCTCCCTGTGGGAGAGGGTTGGGGTGAGGGCATCAGGCCGCACCCGTCAGATCGACGCCCGTCCAAACGCGCCCTGCCAGTCCTGCTCAAACTTCACAATCGCCGCATCCACAGCCGGAGAGGTAATAAACTGCTGCGCCACGTCCAGCGGCAGCGTGATGGACTCGCACCCTGCCAGCAGGCAGTCCAGCGCCTGACGCGGCGTTTTAAAGCTCGCGGCCAGCACCTTTGACTGCGGGGCGTGCAGCGTCAGCAGCTGCTGCAGTTCAACCACGGTCTGGATCCCGTCCCCGCCCTGCGCGTCTACGCGGTTAACATAAGGGGCCACATACTCCGCCCCCGCCAGCGCGGACAGCATCCCCTGCGCGGCGCCGTACACCGCCGTGCCCAGCGTCGGGATCCCTTCGGCTTTCAGCATCTTGATTGCCGCCAGCCCTTCTGCGGTCACCGGCACTTTCACCACCAGGTCGTTAATAATGGCGCGCAGCTTACGCGCGTCCTCCACCATCCCTTCGGCGGTGGTCGCCATCACCTGCGCGAAAAGACGGCCTTTGCCGCCCAGCGCGTCGTGCAGCGCTGGCAGCAAAACGTCCAGCGGCGTTTTACCTGCCGCCACAATGCTTGGGTTGGTGGTTACGCCCGCCAGCGGGAAAATGCGCGCCAGCTTTTTGACTGCCGCAACGTCAGATGTGTCGAGATAAAGTTCCATGATGTCACCCTCAAATTTAGCCTGCACTTACCCTATCACGACAAAACCTGCTCAGTAGTTGACCTGCATCAAGATAACTTTCATTCGAAAGTCATTTAATCTTCATATGCAAGATGAGAGGCGAAATCATGATCTTCAATATTCAGCGTTACTCTACCCACGATGGCCCCGGTATTAGAACCGTGGTGTTCCTGAAAGGCTGCTCGCTGGGCTGTCGCTGGTGCCAGAACCCGGAAAGCCGCTCCCGCAGCCGGGACGTGCTGTTTGACGCGCGCCTGTGCCTTGACGGCTGCGACCTGTGCCAGCAGGCGGCACCGGGCTGCATCGAACGCGCGCTGAATGGCCTGGTTATCCACCGCGAGAAGCTTGATGAAGCGACGCTCAACGCCCTTAGTGACTGCTGCCCGACGCAGGCGCTGACCGTCTGCGGTGAAGAGCAGCAGGTCGAGGAGATCATGGCGACCGTACTGCGCGATAAACCCTTTTACGACCGCAGCGGCGGCGGGATCACCCTCTCCGGCGGCGAGCCGTTTATGAACCCTGAGCTGGCGCACGCCCTGTTTAAAGCCAGCCACGAACAGGGGATCCACACAGCCGTGGAAACCTGCCTTCACGTGCCGTGGCACTATATCGAGCCGTCATTACCGTACGTCGATCTGTTCCTCGCCGACCTGAAGCATGTCGACGGTGAGGTGTTCAAACAGTGGACGGACGGTTCGGCCAAGCGGATCCTGGATAACCTGAAGCGCCTTGCCGCCGCCGGGAAAAAAATCACCATTCGCGTGCCGCTGATCCAGGGCTTTAACGCTGACGAAGCGTCCATCACCGCCATTACCAACTTCGCCGCCGACGAGCTCGGCGTCGACGATATTCATTTTCTGCCGTATCACACGCTGGGCATGAACAAATACACCCTGCTCGGCCAACCCTACTCTGCCCCTGACAAACCGCTGGTTAACCCTGCCCTGCTGGACTTCGCGCAGCAGTACGCCTGCCAGAAAGGGTTAACCGCGACCTTACGAGGATAAACCTATGACAACCCTGAATCTCAACACCCTCAGCGAGCGCATTAAAGCGCACAAAACGGCGCTGGTGCATATTGTTAAGCCGCCGGTCTGTACCGAGCGCGCCCAGCATTACACCGAAATGTACAAGCAGCACATGGACAAGCCGATCCCGGTGCGTCGCGCGCTGGCGCTGGCGCATCACCTGGCCGAGCGTACCATCTGGATCAAACACGACGAGCTGATTATCGGTAACCAGGCAAGCGAAGTGCGCGCCGCGCCGATTTTCCCGGAATACACCGTCTCATGGATTGAGAAAGAGATCGACGATCTGGCGGACCGCCCGGGCGCGGGCTTTGCGGTGAGCGAAGAGAACAAGCGCGTGCTGCACGACATCTGCCCGTGGTGGCGCGGCCAGACGGTGCAGGACCGCTGCTACGGCATGTTCACCGACGAGCAGAAAGGCCTGCTGGAAACCGGCATTATCAAAGCCGAAGGCAACATGACCTCCGGCGACGCGCACCTGGCCGTTAACTTCCCGCTGGTGCTGGAGAAAGGCCTCGACGGCCTGCGCGCTAAGGTGGCCGAGCGCCGCACGCGCATCAACCTGACGGTGCTGGAAGATCTGCACGGCGACCAGTTCCTGAAGGCGATCGATATCGTGCTGGAAGCCGTAAGCCTGCATATCAAACGCTTTGCCAATCTGGCGCGTGAAATGGCGTCCACAGAAACCCGCGAAAGCCGCCGCGACGAGCTGCTGGCGATGGCGGAAAACTGCGACATCATTGCCCACGAGCCGCCAAAAACCTTCTGGCAGGCGCTGCAGCTGTGCTACTTCATTCAGCTGATCCTGCAGATTGAGTCAAACGGCCATTCCGTCTCCTTCGCGCGTATGGACCAGTATCTCTATCCGTACTACCGCCGCGACGTCGAGCTGAACCAGAGCCTCGACCGCGAACACGCTATCGAGCTGCTGCACAGCTGCTGGCTGAAGCTGCTGGAAGTGAACAAAATCCGCTCCGGTTCGCACTCCAAGGCTTCCGCCGGTAGCCCGCTGTACCAGAACGTCACCATCGGCGGCCAGAAGCTGGTCAACGGTGAGCCGATGGACGCGGTGAACCCGCTCTCCTACGCGATTCTGGAGTCCTGCGGTCGCCTGCGCTCCACCCAGCCAAACCTGAGCGTGCGCTACCACGCGGGCATGAGCAATGACTTCCTCGACGCCTGCGTGCAGGTGATCCGCTGCGGCTTCGGGATGCCCGCGTTCAACAACGATGAAATCGTCATTCCGGAATTCATCAAGCTCGGCGTTGAACGAGACGACGCCTACGACTACGCGGCCATCGGCTGTATCGAAACCGCGGTGGGCGGCAAGTGGGGCTACCGCTGCACCGGCATGAGCTTTATCAACTTCGCCCGCGTGATGCTGGCCGCGCTGGAAGGCGGGCGCGACGCCACCAGCGGCAAGGTGTTCCTGCCGCAGGAGAAAGCGCTCTCCGCCGGTAACTTCGAAAACTTCGACGAAGTGATGGCGGCGTGGGACAGCCAGATCCGCTACTACACCCGCAAATCCATCGAGATTGAGTACGTGGTGGACACCATGCTGGAAGAGAACGTCCACGATATTCTCTGCTCGGCGCTGGTGGATGACTGCATCGAACGTGCGAAAAGCATCAAGCAGGGCGGCGCGAAGTATGACTGGGTCTCCGGCCTGCAGGTGGGCATCGCCAACCTCGGCAACAGCCTGGCTGCGGTGAAGAAGCTGGTGTTCGAACAGGGCACTATTGGTCAGCAGCAGCTGGCGGCGGCGCTGGCGGATGACTTCGACGGGCTGACCCACGAGCAGCTGCGCCAGCGTCTGATCAACGGCGCGCCGAAGTACGGCAACGACGACGACAGCGTGGACATGCTGCTGACGCGCGCCTACCAGACCTACATTGAAGAGCTGAAGCAGTACCACAACCCTCGCCACGGCCGCGGCCCGATTGGAGGTAACTACTACGCGGGCACCTCTTCCATCTCCGCAAACGTGCCGTTTGGCGCGGCAACGATGGCCACCCCGGACGGACGTAAGGCGCACACCCCGCTGGCGGAAGGAGCAAGCCCGGCCTCCGGTACGGACCACCTCGGCCCGACGGCGGTAATTGGCTCGGTGGGTAAACTGCCGACGGAAGCGATTCTCGGCGGCGTGCTGCTGAACCAGAA
Source organism: Enterobacter sp. R-1.6.2 (assembly GCF_035064085.1). Lineage (NCBI taxonomy): Bacteria > Pseudomonadati > Pseudomonadota > Gammaproteobacteria > Enterobacterales > Enterobacteriaceae > Enterobacter > Enterobacter sp. R-1.6.2. Next base: position 191,898 of record NZ_JASEYI010000004.1, on the reverse strand, counting down.
GCTGAACCCGTCGACGCTGGAAAACGACAGCGATCGCCAGAAGCTGATGGTGCTGCTGCGCACCTTCTTCGAGGTGCATAAAGGCTGGCATATCCAGTACAACATCGTCTCGCGCGAAACGCTGCTGGAAGCGAAGAAACATCCTGACCAGTATCGTGACCTGGTGGTGCGCGTCGCGGGCTACTCGGCGTTCTTCACCGCCCTGTCGCCGGATGCGCAGGACGATATTATCGCCCGTACTGAGCACACGCTGTAAAAAACCGCCCGGTGGCGCTTCGCTTACCGGGCCTACATTGTCTCCCCGTAGGCCGGGTAAGGCGAAGCCGCCACCCGGCTTTCTGACTTTCATTCGAAATTAAATTTGTGCTCCCCGTCACCTTGTTATTAGAATGTTTCAAAACGCAGTGATCCAGGAGCACAGTATGACCGTTAAAGTTATCGTCACCGATATGGACGGAACTTTCCTTGATGATGCCAAGCAGTACGATCGTGACCGCTTCCAGGCACAGTTTGAACAGCTTAAAGCCCGCGACATTGAATTCGTTGTCGCCAGCGGCAACCAGTATTACCAGCTCATCTCCTTCTTTCCGGAGCTGAAAGACCGGATCTCCTTCGTGGCGGAAAACGGCGCGCTGGTGTTCGATCGCGGCGAACAGATTTTCCACGGCGAGCTGACGCGTCATGAATCGCAGATCGTGATTGGCGAACTGCTGAAGGATAAAGGACTGAACTTCGTGGCCTGCGGGCTGGAGAGCGCCTGGGTCAGCGACCAGGCTCCTGAAGAATTCGTGGCGCTGATGTCAAAGCACTATCACCGCTTAAAGCGCATCAGCGATTACCGCGAAATTGACGACGTGCTGTTTAAGTTCTCTCTGAACCTGCCGGACAGCGATATCCCTAATCTGGTGGATAAACTGCACGTCTCCCTGGACGGCATCATGAAGCCGGTCACCAGCGGCTTTGGTTTTGTCGATTTGATTATCCCCGGCCTGCACAAGGCCAACGGCATTAGCCGTCTGCTGAAACGCTGGAAAATCTCCCCGCAGGAGTGCGTGGCCATTGGCGACAGCGGCAACGATGCCGAGATGCTGAAGCTGGTGAAATATTCCTTTGCGATGGGCAACGCGGCAGAGAGCATCAAAGAAATCAGCCGCTACGGCACCGATGACAACAACCATCAGGGCGCGCTGAACGTCATCCAGGCCGTGCTCGACAACCATTCCCCGTTCGACGTCTGATCCTCTCCTCGCCGGAGCGTCGCTCCGGCCTCTCACTCTTTTTCCGACCTGTGGCTTGCGTCAAGTTTTTAAACTTGCATTAACTTATTTTTAACTTAAAGTATCACTTGTAGACATTTTTACTTTCGAATGAAAGATGCGAGGCAGTTATGACCTTTACCAGTGAAACTTTGCCAGCGGATCACAAAGCGGCAATCCGTCAGTTAAAACGTGAGCTGCGCGCGCAGATCGGCGACGTGCAGGCGGTATTTAATAAGCTCAGCGACAAAATTGCCACCCGCGTGGCGGAAATCAACGCGCTTAAGAACAAAGGCGAATCCGTCTGGCCGGTGATCCCGTTTGCGGATGTGAAAAACGGCACCATTACCGACGCACAGCGCGAGGCCGTTAAACGCCGCGGCTGCGCGGTGATTAAAGGTCACTTCCCGCGCGAGCAGGCGCTGGCGTGGGATCGGTCGATGCTCGACTACCTCGATCTGAACAAGTTTGACGAGGTCTACAAAGGCCCGGGCGATAACTTCTTCGGCACCCTGACGGCCTCTCGTCCGGAGATTTACCCGATTTACTGGTCTCAGGCGCAGATGCAGGCGCGCCAGAGCGAAGAGATGGCGCAGGTGCAGTCGTTCCTGAACCGTTTGTGGACATTCGAGAGCAACGGCAAGCAGTGGTTCGACCCGGACGTGAGCGTGATTTACCCGGACCGTATCCGCCGCCGCCCGCCGGGAACGACCTCGAAAGGGCTGGGCGCGCATACCGACTCCGGCGCGCTGGAGCGCTGGCTGCTTCCGGCTTATCAACAGGTGTTCGCCCGCGTGTTTGACGGCAACGTCGAGAAATACGATCCGTGGAACGCCGCGCACCGTACCGAAGTGGAAGAGTACACCGTCGATAACACCACCAAATGCTCGGTGTTCCGCACCTTCCAGGGCTGGACGGCGCTGTCGGATATGATCCCAGGTCAGGGGCTGCTGCACGTGGTGCCAATCCCGGAAGCGATGGCCTACATTCTGCTGCGGCCGCTGCTGGACGACGTGCCGGAAGACGAGCTGTGCGGCGTGGCGCCGGGGCGCGTCCTGCCGGTTTCCGAGAAGTGGCACCCGCTGCTGATCGAGGCGCTGACCAGCATTCCGGCACTCGAGGCGGGCGATTCCGTGTGGTGGCACTGCGATGTGATCCATTCCGTCGCGCCGGTGGAAAATCAGCAGGGCTGGGGCAACGTGATGTACATCCCTGCCGCGCCGATGTGCGAGAAAAACCTCGCCTACGCGAAAAAGGTCAAGGAAGCGCTTGAAACCGGCGCGTCGCCGGGAGACTTCCCGCGCGAGGATTATGAAAAAAGCTGGCAGGGCCGCTTTACCGTGAACGATCTCAACATCCACGGCAAGCGCGCGCTGGGCATGGTTTAACTGTCGTACAGCCCTTCCCGCTCTACGGCGGTGCGTCGTTTCCCCTGACGTATCCGCCGTACCGATTCCCGCACGGCCAGCGTGCCGTTAAGCAGTAACGTCCCGACCGGCGCGTCCGGGCGCATCAGCCGCTGCTGGAGCATATATACCGCTTCGGTTCCCAGCTCATCGCGCGGAACGTGCACCGCCGTTAATGGAACATCCTGAATCGCCGCCAGGTTAAAGCCGTCAATGCTCATCACCGACACGTCCTGCGGCACGCGCAGGCCGTGGTTTTGTAATGCGCTAATGGTGCCCGCCGCCATAAAGTCGCCGCCGACCAGGAACGCGGTCGGTAAATCCTTCCCCTGCACTTCACTGAGCCAGCTGCTGACCATCTGTTCCGTTTCACGCGCGCTGAAGCTGGGCACCACCAGCAGATCGCGTTTATCGATGAATTTCAGGTTGTGAGACTGCCACGCGTCGCGGATCCCCGCCAGGCGCAGCTCCATGGTGTAGCGGCGCAGGCACAGCACGTTCATCACCTCACGGTGTCCCATCTCGAACAGATATTCCGCCGCCCGCTCGCCGATAGCGCGATGATCCGGCGCGACGGCAGGCAGACGCATGTGCCGGTCGCGGCAGTTAATCAGCATGCAGGGTTTACCCACGTCCACCGCCAGATCGTGGATATGGGGATCGTCGATGCCAAGAAGGATTGCCGCCTGAGTGTCCGCTTCGTTCATGCGTGCCAGAAACAGCTGGGCGTCGCTGTCGTTCTCCTCCAGCGCGCAGTAGCGAAGACGCACATCGTGGGACGCCAGGCCTTTACTCACGCTCTGGATCACGCGGTAGTAAAAGATGTCGGACCGCTCGTCAAACGCCCGCTGCGGGGCAAAAACCACCAGGCTGTTAAGCAGCAGACGCCCTGCCGCCATGCCGTCCATCACCCCCAGCTCCCGCGCGCACGCCAGCACCTTTGCGCGCGCTTTTTCACTGGTATTCGCTTTTCCCGCCAGCACTCGCGACACGGTGCTGATCGAGAGCTGCGTCCGGGCCGCGATTTCGGTGATTTTTAGCCTTTTGTCCATTTTGTGATCTGGCTCCATTTGCGAAATGAAAAAATTTTCATAGCGTATTGGTCAGACAATAGCTGACATAAAGGCCATCATGCCAGAGGGTATACGTCAGTTATGAGAAATTTTGCACAAAATCCACTTTTGCCCACTCATTTTCTTCCTTAAGGTGAACTTGTCACACAACTTCCATACTAGTTGTATACCAACTTAAGCATTTTAAACGGATATAAATCAAAGGAATAAAAATCCGTGTGACACCTGAACCTCCGTCCCCTTACCGTCCGTCTTGTGGAGAGTAAAATGAGTCAGGACATCAATAACACCGTAGCGACAAGCAAAACCCGTCGCGTCATCAAGAACCTGCGCTGGTACGTGCTGGTGCTGTTCTTACTTGGCGTCACCGTTAACTACATCACCCGAAACTCACTCGGGATCCTCGCCCCGGAACTGAAAGAGAGCCTTGGGATCACCACCGAGCAATACTCCTGGATCGTCGGCGCGTTCCAGATCGCCTATACCATTTTCCAGCCCCTGTGCGGCTGGCTGATTGACGTCATCGGCCTGAAGATCGGCTTTATGGTCTGCGCCGGGATCTGGGCGCTGATGTGTATCTTCCATGCGGGCGCCGGTAGCTGGCTGCACCTCGCTATTCTGCGCTTCTTTATGGGTGCCTCTGAGGCCGCCGCTACCCCGGCGAACGCCAAAACCATCGGCGAATGGTTCCCGAAATCAGAGCGACCCGTTGCCGCTGGCTGGGCTGGCGTGGGATTCTCCATCGGCGCGATGCTGGCCCCGCCTATCATCTACTTTGCTCACGCGTCGTTCGGCTGGCAGGGTGCGTTTATGTTTACCGGCGTGCTGGCGCTGCTGTGGGTGATCCTCTGGTGGGCGTTCTACCACAACCCGGAGCAGCACCCGAACCTGAGCAAGGACGAACTGGCATTGATCAAGCAGGATAACGAACCGCCTGCGGTGAAACTGCCTTTCCTGACCGCGCTGAAAACCGTCTCGAAAAACAAACGCTTTTACGGTATCGCCATCCCGGCCTTTATGGCGGAACCGGCCTGGGCAGTGCTGAGCTTCTGGGTGCCGCTGTACCTCGCCAAAGAGCACGGCATGGATCTGAAGCAGATTGCGATGTTTGCCTGGCTTCCGTTCCTCGCCGCCGACCTCGGCAGCGTGGCGAGCGGCTACCTGACGCGTCTGTACACCCGTCTGTTCGGCTGCTCGCGCGTTAACTCGGTCGTTGCCAGCTCCGTGACGGGCGCGTTTCTGATGATCTCGCTGGGCATCGTGGCCATTACCCGCGACCCGTACATCACCATCGTGCTGATCTCCATCGGCGGTTTCGGGCACCAGATTATCTCCTGCATGCTGAGCGCCCTGGTCGTTGAGTCGTTCGACAAAGGCCAGATGGCGACCGTCAACGGCATGCGCGGCTCGGCGGCGTGGATCGCCAGCTTCCTGTTCTCGCTGTTAATCGGCGTGACCGCCGACAAAATCGGCTTTAACCCGCTCTTTATTGCCATGGGCTTCTTTGACCTAATTGGCGCTGTCTTCCTGGTAGCATTTATTGCTGAACGTCGCGCCAAGCGCGCCTGATAGTGGATGTATTGCATATGAAAACCCTGAAAAACTGGACCCTTGATACGCAGTCGGCAAACCATCTGGAACTGCTGGTCGATAACCAGCACCGCCTGTGCCTGTATGTGCTGGAAGAGAACCTGTTCCGCGTGCTGATCAAACGCAAAGGCGAGCTGGCGCTGGACCGCACCTGGAGCATCGCGCCGGAAAAAGACGTGCCGTGGGAAGGCCGCCGTCGTGAGGATATAAGCGGTTTCTCCTGCCCGGCCTGGACCCTGACGCAGCAGGAAGAGACGCTCACCGTGGCAACCGAACAGCTGCGCGTGACGGTCCACCAGCCGCTGTGGCTGGAGTGGCACTACCGCAATGAGGCGGGCGAGTGGCAGCCGCTGGTCAACGACCGTCCAACCAGCGCCTACCTGCTGAACGCCCACGGCGACGGCGTGGCGCACTACCTCAGCCGCCGCAAGGACGAGCGTTTCTACGGCCTGGGCGAAAAAGCGGGCGATCTGCAGCGCAACGGCAAGCGCTATGAGATGCGCAACCTCGACGCAATGGGGTACAACGCGGCCAGCACCGACCCGCTCTACAAGCATATTCCGTTCACTATCGCCCGCCGCGACGACGTCAGCTACGGCCTGTTCTACGACAACCTGAGCAGCTGCTGGCTGGATCTGGGTAACGAAATCGACAACTACCACACCGCCTATCGTCGCTGGCAGGCGGAAGCGGGCGACATCGATTACTACATCTTTACCGGCACGCGCGTGCTGGACGTCACCAAAGCCTTCGTGCGCCTGACCGGGAAAACGCTGTTCGGACCGAAATGGAGCCTGGGCTACAGCGGCTCTACCATGCACTACACCGACGCGCCGGACGCGCAAAACCAGCTGATGAACTTCATCCGCCTGTGCGAAGAGCACGCCATTCCGTGCGACTCGTTCCAGCTCTCCTCCGGCTATACCTCAATCAACGGCAAGCGCTACGTATTTAACTGGAACTATGACAAGGTGCCGCAGCCGAAGGTGATGAGCCAGGCCTTCCACGACGCTGGGCTGAAGCTGGCGGCAAACATCAAGCCGTGCCTGCTGCAGGACCATCCGCGCTATAACGAAGTGGCGGAGAGCGGCCTGTTCATTCGCGATTCAGAAACCGATGCACCGGAACGTTCCAGCTTCTGGGATGACGAAGGCTCGCACCTCGACTTTACCAACCCGCAGACGGTGCAGTGGTGGCAGAACGGCGTGACCACGCAGCTGCTGGAGATGGGCATCGACTCCACCTGGAACGACAACAACGAGTACGAAGTGTGGGACGGGGAAGCGCGCTGCTTTGGCTTCGGCAAGGAGATCGCCATCAAGCACATTCGCCCGGTGATGCCGCTGCTGATGATGCGCGCCTCGCTGGAAGCGCAGCAGCGTTTCGCGCCGGAAAAACGTCCGTACCTGATCTCCCGCTCCGGCTGCGCCGGGATGCAGCGCTACGTTCAGACCTGGAGCGGCGACAACCGCACCAGCTGGGACACCCTGCGCTATAACATCCGCATGGGTCTGGGCATGAGCCTGTCCGGTCTGTTCAACGTCGGTCACGACGTCGGCGGTTTCTCCGGCGACAAGCCGGACGCCGAGCTGTTCGTGCGCTGGGTGCAGAACGGCGTGATGCACCCGCGCTTTACCATTCACTCGTGGAACGATGACCACACCGTGAACGAGCCGTGGATGTACCCGGGCGTCACGCCAGCCATTCGCGGCGCGGTTGAGCTGCGCTACCGCCTGCTGCCGTACCTCTATACCCTGCTCTGGCAGGCGCACGCCGACGACGAGCCGATGCTGCGCCCGACCTTCCTCGACCACGAACACGATGCGCAGACGTTTGAGGAGTGCGATGACTTCCTGCTGGGCCGCGACCTGCTGGTGGCCAGCGTCGTCGAAGCCGGGCAGCGCGAGCGCCGCGTCTGGCTGCCGGATAACGCCACCGGCTGGTATGATTTTTACACCCACGCGTGGTATGCGGGCGGCCAGTCGATCGTCCTCGACGCGCCGCTGGAAAAACTGCCGCTGCTGGTGCGCGCCGGTGCCGCTCTGCCGCTGAGCGAACGCATTACGCATGTGAATGCCGAAAAAGATACGACCCGCGAGCTGAAGCTGTTCCCGGTGAAGGGCGTCGGCACGACCACCGGAATGCTGTTTGAAGACGACGGCGAAAGCTGGGGCTACCAGAACGGCAACGCGCTGTGGGTGGAGTGGGAAATGGTGTGCGACGGCGCAACCATCAACCTGAAGGTCAACGCGCGCGGGGATTATCGTCCGGCGTGGAAATCGCTTAAGGTGTCGCTGCCTGCAGGGGAAAAACGTACGCTGCTGGTGAACGGAGTTGAAGGGGGCGAGTGGGTGGTCTAGTGCGGCCTGATGCCCTCACCCTAACCCTCTCCCACAGGGAGAGGGAACAGAACGTAGGCCGGGTAAGGCGAAGCCGCCACCCGGCTTTTTTTTAGTTCTCGATACCTTTACTGCGCAGGTAATCTTCGTAATTACCGGTGAAGTCCACCACGCGCTCTGGCGTAATTTCGATCACGCGGGTCGCCAGCGAGCTGACGAACTCACGGTCGTGAGAGACGAAGATCAGGGTACCCTGATACATCTCCAGCGCCATGTTCAGGGATTCGATAGATTCCATGTCCAGGTGGTTAGTCGGTTCGTCCATCACCAGGATGTTTGGTTTTTCCATCATCAGCTTGCCGAACAGCATGCGGCCCTTCTCACCACCGGAGAGCACCTTAGCCGGCTTTTTGATGTCGTCCTGGCTGAACAGCAGACGACCCAGAATGCTGCGCACCGCCTGCTCGTCGTCGCCTTCCTGCTTCCACTGGCTCATCCAGTCAAAGACGGTCAGGTCGTTTTCGAACTCGTACTCATGGTCCTGCGCGTAGTAGCCAATCTGCGCGTTTTCAGACCACTTCACGGTGCCGTTGTCCGGCTGCAGTTCGCCGACCAGGGTTTTCAGCATGGTGGATTTACCCACGCCGTTGGCGCCGAGGATGGCAATCTTCTCGCCCACTTCCAGCAGCAGGTTGAATTTTTTAAACAGCGGACCGTTCTCAAAGCCTTTTTCAAGGGCTTCCACTTCCAGCGCGTTACGGAACAGTTTCTTGTCCTGCTCGAAGCGGATGAACGGGTTCTGACGGCTGGAGGCTTTGACTTCGTCCAGCTTGATTTTGTCGATCTGACGGGCACGCGAGGTCGCCTGACGCGACTTAGAGGCGTTGGCGCTAAAGCGGCTGACGAAGGACTGCAGGTCAGCAATCTGCGCTTTCTTCTTGGCGTTATCCGCCAGCAGACGTTCACGCGCCTGGGTAGCCGCCGTCATGTATTCGTCGTAGTTGCCCGGATAAACGCGCAGCTCGCCGTAGTCCAGATCCGCCATGTGCGTACAGACCATGTTCAGGAAGTGACGGTCGTGCGAGATGATGATCATGGTGCTGTCGCGATCGTTCAGCGTCTGCTCCAGCCAGCGGATGGTGTCGATGTCCAGGTTGTTCGTCGGTTCGTCGAGCAGCAGAATGTCCGGGTTAGAGAACAGCGCCTGTGCCAGCAGCACGCGCAGCTTCCAGCCTGGCGCAACTTCGCTCATCGGGCCGTAATGCTGTTCAACCGGAATACCCACGCCCAGCAGCAGCTCGCCCGCACGCGCTTCCGCAGAGTAACCGTCCATCTCGCCGTACTGCGTTTCCAGATCGGCCACTTTATAGCCGTCTTCTTCGCTCATTTCGGCCAGCGCGTAAATGCGATCGCGCTCCTGCTTCACTTCCCACAGTTCCCCATGCCCCATGATCACGGTGTCGAGCACGGTGAACTCTTCGAAGGCAAACTGATCCTGACGCAGCTTACCGATACGCTCGTTAGGGTCGAGCGATACGTTGCCGAGCGTCGGCTCCAGATCGCCGCCGAGGATCTTCATAAAGGTGGATTTTCCGCTACCGTTGGCACCAATCAGGCCGTAACGGTTGCCGCCGCCAAATTTGACGGAAATGTTTTCGAACAGCGGCTTACTGCCAAACTGCATAGTGACGTTGCTGGTAACTAACACGGGGAGATTCCTGCGAAAAGTGTGATAAACACGGCATTATGCCACAATTCCGAATTGAGATCCCGTGTTGCGGCAATCCACTAAACTTTAACAAAATCGAAAAAAATGTGATTTCGTACACATCTGAATTCCCTGTTAGCGGGAATGCACATATAATGCGCTCCCATCACAGATTCAGACTTATCAACTCATCGCCAGAATGGCTTAGATACCTCGCACAACATGAACATGAAATTAACAACGCTTTTTGCGGCGGCGTTAGCCGTAGTAGGTTTTTGTAAGACCGCGTCTGCGGTGACGTATCCCCTGCCAACCGACGGTAGCCGTCTGGTAGGCCAGAACCAGGTTGTGACGGTACCAGAAGGTAACTCTCAGCCACTGGAGTATTTCGCTGCGCAGTACCAGCTGGGCCTGTCTAACATGCTGGAAGCGAACCCGGGCGTTGACCCGTATTTGCCGAAAGCGGGCACCGTGCTGAATATTCCTCAGCAGCTGATCCTGCCGGATACCGTTCATGAAGGTATCGTGATTAACAGCGCCGAAATGCGTCTGTATTACTACCCGAAAGGCACCAACACCGTTATCGTGCTGCCAATCGGTATCGGCCAGCTGGGTAAAGACACCCCAATGAACTGGACCACCAAGGTTGAGCGTAAGAAAGCGGGCCCAACCTGGACGCCGACTGCCAAAATGCACGCGGAATACATCGCTGCGGGTGAACCGCTGCCAGCCGTTGTACCGGCAGGCCCGGATAACCCAATGGGTCTGTACGCGCTGTACATTGGCCGCCTGTACGCTATCCACGGTACCAACGCCAACTTCGGTATCGGCCTGCGCGTAAGCCACGGTTGCGTGCGCCTGCGTAACGATGACATCAAATTCCTGTTCGAAAACGTGCCGGTCGGTACGCGCGTGCAGTTCATCAACGAACCGGTGAAGGCGACCTCTGAGCCAGACGGCAGCCGTTACATCGAAGTGCACAACCCGCTGTCCACCAGCGAAGACCAGATCAACAACAACGAAATCGTCCCTGTTACGCTGAACAGCGCGGTGCAGGCGGTGACTTCTCAGCCAGACGTAGAAACGGCGATTGTTGACCAGGCCGTGCAGAACCGCTCCGGTATGCCGGTGCGTTTGAACTGATAGCGAAGCATTAAAAAAGCGGGCCTCGTTGCCCGCTTTTTTTTATCCGTTATTCACGATCACGATCCCGCCGTGGTCGTACCGATAGTGGCAGTGGGCATACTCCAGCGGCGTGCCGTCCTCCAGATAAATCACCTGCTCCACTTCCAGGACGGGATCGGTCTGCTCGCAGACCAGATGCTCCCTGTCCAGAGCGTTGGGCTTAAGCGCCCGCACCACCCGATACGACCCCATAATTTTCAGCCCCAGCGTCTCCTGCACGTACTGGAACACTGAACCTTCAAGATGGTTTTTCGTCAGGCCCGGCACCAGATTCATCGGCATCACTGTGGAATCCAGCGACATCGGTTCGCCGTTCAGCAAACGGAGTCGAATGAAGTCATAGATCGGCGCATCGGCGTTAATCATCAGCGACGCCTGCTCTTTTTCGTTCGGGAAGCGCAGCTCGAAATGCACTACCCGGCTGGTCACCGTGCCCAGATGCGCCCAGGTTTTGGTCGCACCAAAATAGTCGCTGCCGGAGAGGTCCCACTGCGAGAGCTGAAGGAAGTTTTTGCGGATGAACGTGCCCTGGCCCTGGCGGGTATAGACCAGACCTTCGACGATCAGCTGGCGCATCGCCTGCTGAATGGTCATCCGGCTGGAGTTGAACTCCGCCGCCAGCGCAAACTGGTCCGGCAGGGGTTCGTTGGCGGCGTACTGCTGGCTGATAATGCGTTTCTTAATTTCCCGCGCTATGGTGATGTACTTCGCCGCCATCGTCCTTCCTTTCAGTTAGTTTTCTATCCCGCTGTTTTTCAACGCCACTCTCTCGGCAATCTTGAGGAAAGGCAGGTAGAAGAATACACCAAATACGATGATTGCCAACTGCACCACCACCGCCCGCCAGTCCCCCGCCGTGGCCAGCCAGGCGCTGAGAATGGGCGGCGTGGTCCACGGGATCATCACCACGCAGCGCGACATTAACCCCAGCGTGGTACAGAGCCAGGCGAAGTAAATGCCGATGGCGGGCAGCAGCACAAACGGGATCATCAGCGGCAGGTTAAACACGATCGGCAGGCCGAAAATCACCGGCTCGTTGATGTTGAACAGACCGGGCGCCAGCGACAGACGCGCCACCTGCTTCGCCGATTTTTGTCGGGAGAAGATAAAGATGGCGATCAGCAGCGATATCGTGCTGCCCGTGCCGCCCACCATGCCAAACGTCGGCACGAAGATGTTGTTGATGATATGCGGGATGGGCTGGCCGTTGGCGAAAGCCAGCATGTTCTCGTTGGTGTTGATCAGCAGGAACGGCTCCAGCACCACGCTGTTAACGACTGACTGATGAATACCGAGCGTGAACAGGAAGTTACCGAAGCTGTAGATAAAAATCGTCCCCGGCAGGCTGGTGTTGATCAGCCGCAGCGGCTGCTGGATAAAGGTGGTAATAAGATGGATCAGGTCCGTGTGCAGCACGTTTGCCAGTATCGCCGCCAGCACCGCGAACAGGGAGAGCGTGAGGATGGTCGGGATCAGCGCGGTAAAGGATTTGCTCACCGCCGGAGGCACGTTTTCCCCGAGGGAAATGTGCAGCGCCTTCAGGCGCGAAATGGCGATAAACACTTCCGTTGAGAGCAGCCCGATCAGCACCCCGGCGAAAATCCCGGTTGAGCCAATATTGGTGAACGTCAGCACCTGGGTGACGTTCACCGCGGCATCGCTGCCGACGGGCGTAATCTGCAGGCGCATCGGCATCATGATGATGAAGCTGCTGACGGCGATAACCACTGCCGAGACCGGATTGTCGAAATCTTTGTTGCGCGCCAGCGACCAGGCAATCATCGGGGCCAGCAGCAGCGCGGCGATGTTCAGCGTGCCGTTGATAATCGCCTCGCCCCACACCTTAAACTGCGCGAGCGTGTCGCCGTGAAAAATCCACGGAAACACCACGTTGTTCACCAGCACCGCCAGACCGGCAAGGATGAAAATGGGCATCACCGTGGCGAAAGCGTCGCGCAGGGAGCGAAGGTGCACCTGGTTTGCCAGGCGCGCCGAGAACTCAACAAACTTATCGACAAAAGACTGCATGTGCGGTGTTATTTTTGTTTCAGACATAGCGGATAGTTCCCATCAATCAGTCACAAAAACGGCCCGGCAGCGTACGGCTTACATCTCGCGTCCGTTGGTATGGATAACCTGTTTTAACCACGCGTAGCTCTTCTTCGGCACGCGCTTCAGGTCTTTCAGGTCGTGGTTTTCACGGTTGACATAGACCACGCCGTAGCGCTTACGCATGTCCCCCTGGGAGCTGAGAATGTCGATTAACCCCCAGCCGAGGTAGCCGATCACCTCCGCCCCGTCCTCGAACATCGCCTCCTTCATGGCATTGATATGCGCCCGGTGGTAGTCGATGCGGTAGGTGTCCTCAATCGGGTTCACGCCGTCCCAGGACTCAATCACTCCGATGCCGTTTTCGATCGGGAAGACCGGCATCCGCCAGTCGTTGGCGTAGCGGGTGATGATGGTGCGAAAGCCCAGCGGATCGATCTGCCAGTTCCACTCGGTGGCCTTCAGGTACGGATTGTTTTTCTCGCCGTGCAGCAGGTAATAGTTCACCGGCGTGCCTTCCGGGATCGCATCGCTGTCCAGCGTTTTGCTGGCGTAGTAGCTGAAGGCCATATAGTCGTTTTTAGTTCGCGCCAGCAGCGCTAAATCCTCGGCGCGGTAGATATCGCCAAAGCCCTCCTGCTCCACCACCGCCATCACCGCCGGGCTGTAGCCCTGCCCTGCGAAGACGCGCAGCAGGTTCTGGTTGAGGAATTCGTCGTACTGCTGGGCGCAGAAGATATCGCGCGGTTTGCAGGTGGCTGGATAGATCAGCTGGTGCGCCAGCATGCCGCCCATCAGCTGGCCGGGTCTGGTCTGATGCAGATATTCGGTCAGCGCCATGTGCGCCACCATCGTATGGTGCTGCAGCTCGTACAGCTCGCGCAGGGTTTTGTCGCCGTGCATATAGCCGGAAATGCGGAACGCTTCCGGCATATGGAAGATGTTCTGCTCGTTGAAGGTCAGCCAGTACTTCACGCGGTCGCCATAGCAGTCGATCATCTTTTTGCCGTAGCGGATAAAGGCCTCCATCACGCGGCGGTCGTTGAAGCCGTTGTACTCCTGCGCCAGCGCCAGCGGCATATCGAAATGGTAAAGACAAACCATCGGCTCGATGCCGCGGGCGATCAGATCGTCGATAAAACGGTCGTAAAACGCGATGCCTTCGTCGTTGAACGCGCCGTCGCCCTGCGGGCAGACGCGGCTCCATGAGATCTGAAAGCGGTAGCAGTTCATGCCCAGATCCTGCATCAGGTCGAAATCTTCCCGGTAGCGGTGGTAGGAGTCGGTCGCGACTTTCCAGTCGGAGACGTTCTCCCCGGCTTCGCGAATGTCGTACACCGACATCCCTTTCCCGCCCTCGTTCCAGGCCCCTTCCGTCTGCATGCTGGACACCGAGTTGCCCCATAAAAAATTGGCCGGCAGCGAATTGTTCATGCTCTCTCCCTATATGACTAGTCATTTAAAATTTCATGACTAGTCATATAGGCGAAGATGAAATGGGGATCAAAGAGGAGGATCGTTTTTTGTGAGCAATGCGGGAAAAAAAGCCCCGGTTAGCGATGCACTACCGGGGCAAGGAAGGTTATTGTTGCGCGAGCTGATTGCGGCGATATTCCCCCTGCCGCTCCAGCATCCAGCCCGGGTATTCGCGCGGCAGCGCGCTCACCGCATCAAGCTGCTTAAGCTCGTCTTCGCTCAGTCGGATCCCGGTCGCGGCGATATTGTCGTCCAGCTGTTCGACGCGTTTCGCGCCAATGATGACGCTGGTCACCGCTTTCTGATGCAGCAGCCAGGCCAGCGCGATTTGCGCGACGGAGACGCCCTTGCTTTCGGCGATAGTGCGCATCACGTCTACGCAGTCGAAGGCGCGATCTTTGTTCACCGGCGGGAAGTCGAATTCCAGACGGCGACCACCGGCTTCGCTCTGCCCGTCGCGGCCATATTTTCCGCTCAGCAGGCCGCCCGCCAGCGGGCTCCAGACCATCAGCCCGACGCCTTCGCTCTGCATCATTGGTACAAGCTCGCGCTCCAGATCGCGCCCGGCAATGGTGTAATACGCCTGCAACGACGCGAAACGCGCCAGCCCAAGGCGCTCGGAAATACCGAGCGCTTTGGCAATCTGCCACGCCGCCCAGTTCGAGACGCCGATGTAGCGCACGTGGCCGTGCTGCACCAGGTTATTCAGCGCGTAGAGCATTTCTTCAATCGGCGTTGCGGGGTCGAAGCCGTGAAGCTGGTAGAGATCGATATGATCGAGCTGCAGGCGGCGCAGGCTCTCCTTCACGCTGCTGATGATGTGATAGCGCGAGCTGCCGCGCGAGTTCACGCCTGCCGTTCCCGTTTCGCCGAACACTTTCGTGGCGACCACCACGTTCTCGCGAGGGATCTTCAGGTTTTTCAGCGCCTGACCGGTGATCTCCTCCGAGCGTCCTTCCGAGTAAACGTCCGCGGTGTCGATAAAGTTGATCCCGGCATCCAGCGCGCGGCCCACCAGCTGCTCGGCTTCACTTTGCTGGAGCTGGCCAATCTTGCCCCACATGCCGCCCTCACCGCCGAAGGTCATGGTGCCGAGGCACAGTTCAGAAACAAACAGACCGGTGTTGCCCAGTTTTTGATAACGCATAACTTATTCCTCGCATGTCGATTGGGTACCCGATAGTTATACCCGCCCCTCAGCCATCGCGAATGTGGTGTTCCTGTCCGTTTCTTGCCCAATCCTCTGAATTTATCCGCGCGGGGCGTCGCCAAAGACGCTGTAGTCCGGTAACTGCACCTGCTGATACGGCTCCCAGCCGCCGCCGAGGGCCTTGTAGAGCGCCACCAGATCGAGCGCGCTCTGCACCTGCGCCTGTGCGCGCTGCTGCTGGGCCTGCGCCAGCTGACGCTGGGCGTCCAGCACGTCGATAAAGCTGGCGATCCCCTGCCGGTAGCTGTCGCTCGCTAAATCAAAGGCGTTTTGCAGGGCGTCGATCGTTTTTGCGAGACCCGCTTCACGCTGCTGGTCGGTGCGATAGCTCACCAGCGCGTTTTCGACATCGCCGAGCGCGGTCAGCACCGTCTGGCGATAGTCCAGCACCGCCGCCCCCTGCTGCGCGCGCGCCACCTTGACGCTGGAGACCAGTCGACCGCCCTGGAAGATGGGAATGGAGACCTGCGGGCCGAAACTGTAGAAGTGGCTGCTCCAGTCGGTCAGCCAGTTGGTTTCGCTGTTGCGCAGGCCAAACTGCCCGGAGAGCGTAAAGCTCGGGAACAGCTCCGCCACCGAGACGCCGATTTGCGCCGTGGCGGCGTGGAGGTTCGCCTCCGCTTCGCGCACGTCCGGACGGCGTCGCGCCAGCGTGGACGGAATGCCGGTCTGCACAATATCCGGCAGGGCCGGCATCGGCTGCACGCTTTGCAATTCCGCATCCAGCGCCCCCGGCGGCTTGCCGAGCAGGATCGCCAGGCCGTTCATCGCCTGCTGCTCCTGCGCCTGATATTGCGGAAGCTGGGCCTCAAGATTGCCTAACTGCGCCCGGGCGTTTTCCACGTCCATCTGCGGCGACAGCCCGCCCCGCTGGCGGCTTTCGGTCAGATCCAGCGTCTGCTGCGCGCTTTTAATCTGGGTGTTCAGCGTGGCGATAATGCTCTGCGCCCCGCGCAGCTGGAGCCACGCGCGCGCCACTTCGGCCTCCAGCGATACCAGCGCGTCGTTACGCTGCTCAATAGCCGCTTTCTGCTGCGCTTCGGCGGCTTCCACCTGACGACGCACCTTGCCCCACAGGTCGATTTCCCACTGGGCGTCGAAGCTGCCCTGGTAGAGATTAATCGGCTGCGTCAGCGGCCCCAGCGCGCCCTTCAGGTTGGGATCGATACTATCCACCTGGTCATACACACCGTGGGATTTCAGCTCTCCTTCCAGGCCAAGCTGCTGGCGCGTCGCCTGCAGATTGCCGTTGACCGACGGATAAAACGCCCCGCCCGCCTGATTAATCTGCTCTCGCGCCCCGGCGATGCGCAGCACCGTCTGCTGCAGCGTCAGGTTTCCGGCAATGGCGCGCTCAACCAGGCTGTCGAGCTGCGTCGAGCCGAAGGTCTTCCACCAGCGCGGATTGGTCGCGGCGGAAGTGGTTTGCGATTTCACCGCGCTGTCGCCCTTATCGTTCCAGTGCGTAACGGCGGGCGGCGCAGGCTGCTGGTAGTCAGGCCCGACGGCGCAGCCCGCCAGCAGCATCATTATCATCAGGGGGCGTAAACGTCTGTGTATCATCAATGTGCTCCTGCACTCCCCTCGCTCTTAACCGGCGAGAGCAACAAACAAAACGGAATCAGTAACAAGGCCACCGCGCTCAGAATGGTGAAGACGTCGATGTAGGCCAGGATGCGTGACTGCTCAATCATGGTCTGGTACATGCGTCCGGTGGCGATGCCGGTGGGGTCGCCCACCTGGGTGGTGAAGTTCTGGATCGCCTGGGCGCTTTCGCGTATCGCCTGCTGGAACTGCTCGTTAAGCGGCGAGGCGTGGTACGCAAGGTGCGCGCTGTGCGCCTGCGCGCGTTCGGTGATGGCCGCCGTCGAAAGGGATATGCCAATCGAGCCCGCTACGTTGCGGAACATGGTAAACAGCGCCGCCGCATCGGCATTCAGCCGCCTCGGTATCGAGATAAACGCAATCGTCGTGAGCGGCACAAACAGGAACCCCAGCCCTATCGACTGGGCGCTGCGAAACAGCACCAGGGTTTCGAAGTCGATATCCGGCGTCAGCGTGCGCGACCAGAAGAACGACACCGCCAGACAGGTAAAGCCAAAGGCGATGATCCAGCGCGTCTGCACCACCGGCATCAGCTTCAGCACCAGTGGGATAGTTAATACGATCAGCACCGCCCCGGGCGACAGCACCAGCCCCGACCAGGTAGCGGTGTAGCCCAGGTCCTGCTGCGCCAGCTGCGGGATCACCACCGAGCTGCCGTACAGGATCATCGCCATCCCCGCCATCAGCAGGCTGGAGATGGCAAAGTTGCGGTCCTTCATGCAGTGCAGATCCACCACCGGCTTTCTGGCATACACCAGCCAGTAGATGGCGCCGATAATGCCGACAAGCGTCAACACGCCGAAGGTGCGGATAAAGTTCGAGTAGAACCAGTCCTCATCTTCTCCCCGGTCGAGCATCACCTGCAGACAGCCCAGCCCCAGCGCGATCAGGCCGATCCCCGTCCAGTCGATAGTCAGCTTCTCTTTTGATTTGCTCTCCCACGGCGGATCTTCCAGCAGCTGGTAGATCGCCAGCACCGTCACAATCCCCACCGGAATGTTGATAAAGAACACCCAGCGCCAGGAATAGTTGTCGGTGATCCAGCCGCCCAGCGTCGGGCCGAGCACCGGCGCAACGATAATCGCAATGGAGGACAGACCAAAGGCCTTGCCCCTGTCCTCCGGCTTGAAGTAGTCGAGCAGCACCGACTGCTGCGTGGGCTGCAGCCCGCCGCCAAAAAAGCCCTGCATCACGCGGAACAGGATGATCTGCCACAGCTCGGTGGCAATCCCGCACAGGAACGAGCAGACGGTGAACATGACGATGCAAATCAGGAAGAACTGCTTGCGGCCAAACACCCGGCTCAGAAACGCTGAGATGGGCAGCACGATGCCGTTCGCGACCAGATAGCTGGTTAACACCCAGGTGGATTCGTCATAGCTGGACGAGAGCGAGCCTGCCACGTGGGGCAGCGCCACGTTGACGATGGTGGTGTCCAGAATTTCCATGAATACCGCCAGGGTGACGACAATCGCCACCGCCCACGGATTGCTGGCGGGTTTCCAGCTGTCGTGGCTGTGATCCGTCATTCCACCGTCACCTTCGGTGCAACCGACAGCCCCAGCGGCAGCGGTTGGTTTGGATCCAGGCCCTTATCAATCACGATTTTGACCGGCACGCGCTGCACAATTTTGACGAAGTTGCCGGTGGCATTTTCTGCCGGGAAGGCGGAGAAGCGCGAGCCGCTGCCCTGCTGGATACTGTCTACGTGCCCTTCAAGCTCCATATCCGGCCACGCGTCGACGGACACGGTGACCTTATCGCCCGGCTTCATGCGCTCGAGCTGCGACTCTTTAAAGTTAGCAACCACCCACACGTTCGGGGAAACCAGCGAGAACAGCGCCGTTCCCGCCTGCACGAGCGTGCCGGGCTGCACGTTGCGTTTGGTGACAACGCCGTCGAAAGGGGCGCGGACTTCGGTATAGGAGAGGTTAAGGTTGGCCGTTTCCAGCTGCGCTTTAGCCTGATCGACCTGACGCTCGCGCGCTTCAACGTTGGTTTCCTGCTGGCGGATTTGCAGCTGGACCTGCTCTGCCACTTCCAGCTGCGCCTGAGCGCTGGCCAGCCCCGCCTGTGCGCTACGCAGCTGTGCGTTCGCGGAGTCGATACTTTGCTGAGTGGTCGCACGCGGGTCGACGCCGCGCTGGCGACGGTACTCTGCCTGCGCGTTCGCCAGATCGGCCTGCGCTTTCAGCACCTGCGCTTTGGCTTCGTCACGCTGGGCGGGATATTGCACCTTCGAGAGCGCCAGCTGTGCCTGCGCCTGATGCAGCTGCGCGATAGCCAGCCCAAGCTGGGCCTGAGCCTGATCGCGCTGCGCGGTGGTGTCCCGCGGATCGATAACCACCAGCAGATCGCCCTTTTTCACGCGCTGGTTATCGCGCACGCGCAGCTCGGTAACGTAGCCCGCCGTTTTGGGGGCAATCGTCACCACGTCGCCGTCGGTAAAGGCGTCGTCGGTCGTCTCTTCGTTACGGGTTAAAAACCACCAGACCAGCGCCACGACGACCATCACCACCACGACAATGCCGAGGATAATTAACGGTTTCTTGCCCGGGCGCTTACGCTCATTATTGTTTTTGTCCTGCTCGTCAGCAGGCGGGTTTTGATCTTCAGCCATAGTTCAGCAACGGTCCTGTCAGTGAGCGGCATCACACTATGCCGTTCACTAAAGCTAGGACGTTGCTATACGTTTGCCAGGAAAAACTGACAAATTGCGCACTATATGAGAAGGAATATTCCGAAACCGATCGCCGCGGCCCAAACCAGCATCGGAATCGACCAGACGTGGAAACGCCACCAGATACGACGGTCATTGGCCATGCGCAGCGCAATCAGGTTTGCCAGCGAGCCGGGCAGCAGCCCAAACCCGCCGATGTTCACCGCCCAGGCCAGAAGCGTATCGGGCGGAACATAGTTGAGCAGCAGAATGGTGGACGGTACGTTGCTGATAAACTGCGACAGGCCAATCGCCGTCAGCCACAGTCCCGGCTGAGACAGCGTGCTGACGCTGTGCAGAACGTTCTGCAACACCGGAAGCTGGATAAGGAGATGCACATCTATAAACATCGCCATAAAGACCAGCAGCAGCGTCCAGTCCACGCTCACCAGCACGCGACGCGCCAGGACGACAAACCCCGCGGCAACGAGCAGGACGCCCGCCAGCTCATACTTCAGCTCCAGCGCGAACAGAAAGACGATGTATAACCCGAGACAGCTCCACACCAGGCGCGGCTGCCACTGCGGGCCGGTTGTGCCGCTGTGGTACTGCAGCTTTTTATCCGGAAACGCAAACCAGCACACCGCCATCAGCGACAGCATCATCACCAGCGCCAGAGGGGCCATCTGCCAGGTAAAGGCGGCGAACGACAGCCCGGACCGTCCCCACAGAAGGATATTTTGCGGGTTGCCGATTGGCGTCAGAAGCGAGCCCGCATTGACGGCCAGCGCTTCAAAGATGATCAGCCGGCTGACGGGGATCTCGCACAGCTTACGCAGCGTGAGCGTGAGGGGTACGATGATAAACAGCGCCACATCGTTGGTCAGAAACGTCGACAGCACCGCGGCGGAGAACACCATAAACAGGGACAGCCTGCGCTCGGTGGCGAAGCGGCGCACCATTTTACGGCCCAGAACGTCAAAATAGCCGCTCAGCTCGACCCCTTTGGTGAGCATCATCAAGCCGCTCAGGGTAATGATGGTGCGCCAGTCAATTGCGGCGGGCCAGGCGTGTGGCGCAAACGGCACAAAGAGGCTTAACCCTGCGCCAATGATTAATAAGAGATGGAAGAAACGATCGCGTGCCAGGGCCTGCAGTCCGGGGATTTTCATTCAGCGGAGGGACCATATTTAAGGGTAAATTCGCGAAACTTCACCAGCGTCTCTTCGCTGACGTGGTGTTCCATACCTTCCGCATCCCGGCGGGCGATCTCCGGGCTGACGCCCAGCACCAGTAAAAAATTCTCGACAAGCTGATGGCGCTCGCGGCTCTCCTGCGCGAGTTTCTCCCCTTCCGGCGTCAGAAAAACACCGCGCCAGGGGATCATTTCAATTAAGCCCACGGAAGCCAGGCGTTTTAACATTTTAGCGACAGTTGGCTGTGAAACCCCCAGCCGGGCGGCCATATCGACCTGGCGCGCTTCACCGACCTCACGAATCAGATCGGAAATGAGTTCAACATAATCATCAATCAGTTCACGCCGGTGCGCTTCACGGACCTGGCGAAAACCTTCGACATGTTCTTCAACATTCACCAGTTGCGTCGTTTTCCTCATTGTCGGATGACCTGCGCGACGGTTCATTGTACTTCCTCAGTGGGGTGACGCTTCCAGCGCCCGGATTCGAGAGCGCACATTGTAAACCATAGCTCCGCAAGCACAAAAAATTAACGAAATAGCCATAGCTATACAATATAGCCTGTGCTATATCTGTATGTAATGCAGTCACCCTTCACGGATCGAAGGGATTAAAACTCAGGAGGTCTTATGAACGAATTCAAGAGGTGCATGACCGTGTTTACCCACTCTCCCTTTAAAGTGCGCTTAATGCTGTTGAACATGCTGTGCGATATGTTTAACACCAAACCGCATCAGGACGACAAACCTTCCCACTAAGCGGCGTTGCGGTACGCCGCTTCATTTTCCCGTCACAATCTCGCTGTAAACTGGCTTCCAGCCGCCTTATTCCCGAGCTTTTTTACGGATTTGCAATCCCCTTCGCAAAACATCTGCTTAGCAACTGTTGATATTATTTAGCGCTCGCACTATCTTCTTGCAGCCCTGCACAATTTGCGGCTCGCTGAAGCGGACCCTCATTCCCTCTCCACGCACTGTCAGGCAGGTTATGACCCTTGACGCCAGGGTGAGCACATGGCGTTTTCATCCATGATAGTGACCTATGAATGTAACCCTGATAGATACCGTTGTGACCCGCAGCCGGGCCTTAAGCCCGTGGACGGGTTTTTACTTTTTGCAGTCATTACTGATTAACTTTGCGCTGGGTTATCCCTTTAGTTTGCTCTACGCGGTGGCGTTCACCTGCGTTTTGCATGTGCTGTGGCGATCCGCACCGCGCGTGCAAAAAGCGTTAATCGGGATCTGCTCGCTGGTCGCTGCACTCTATTTCCCGTTTGGCCAGGCTTACGGCGCGCCAAACTTTAATACCCTGCTGGCGCTGCACTCGACCAATATGGAAGAGTCAACGGAGATCCTGACGATCTTCCCGTGGTACAGCTACGTGGTCGGGATCTTTATCTTCGCGCTGGGCGTTATCGCCATCCGCCGTCAGCCGGGCGAGAAAAAACCCTGGGGTAAGATCGAAATACTCTGTCTGGTGTTCAGCGTTGCCGTGGCGTTTGTCGCCCCCATCCAGAATATTCCCTGGGACGGTAAGCTAAGGCTCACCAATATCGGCTATCCGGTTTTCCGCTTCGTGAAGGACGTCGTTGTCAATAATAAAGAGGTTCTCGACGAGCAGGCGCGCATGGCTGAGCTTTCCAATATGAAAGACACCTGGAACGTGCTGGCCGTTAAGCCAAAATATCACACCTATGTGGTGGTGATTGGCGAAAGTGCCCGTCGCGATGCCATGGGAGCCTTCGGCGGACACTGGGATAACACACCGTTTGCCAGTTCGGTTAAAGGCACGCTGTTTACCGATTATGTCGCGGCCAGCGGCTCGACGCAGAAATCGCTCGGCCTGACCCTAAACCGTGTCGTCGACGGCAAACCCCAGTATCAGGATAATTTTGTCACCCTGGCAAACCGCGCGGGTTATCAGACCTGGTGGTTCTCCAATCAGGGGCAAATTGGCGAATACGATACGGCCATCGCCAGTATCGCCAAACGTGCCGACGAAGTGCAGTTCCTGAAGAACGGCGACTTTGAAGCCGACAAAAACACCAAAGACGAAGCGCTGTTGAAAATGACGGCACAGGTCTTCGCCACCCCGCGCACCCAGCCTCAGCTGATCGTCCTGCACCTGATGGGGTCGCACCCGCAGGCCTGCGATCGGACCGGCGGGAAGTACGCGGAGTTCGTGCAGTCCAAAGAGACCTCTTGCTATCTCTACACCATGACGCAAACCGATGAGCTGCTGAGCAAGCTGTACGATCAGCTGCGCAATACGGGCGACAGCTTCTCCATGGTCTATTTCTCGGATCACGGGCTGGCGTTTAAAGAGCGTGGTAAAGAGGTGCAGTACCTGGCGCACGATGACAAGTTCCAGCAGAACTTCCAGGTGCCGTTTATGGTGCTGTCGAGCGACGATAAAACGCATCGCGTGATTAAAGCGCGCCGTTCGGCAAATGATTTCCTGCAGTTCTTCTCGCAGTGGACGGGGATTACAGCCGAGCAGATAAAAACGGCTTACCCGTTTGTCTCTAACAAGAAAGCTCCCCCAGTGTACGTTACCAACTTCAAGTTACAGAAAGTTGACTACAACCATCTGGGTACGGATATTTTCGATATTAAGAGTAAGTAGCGGTCTGATTACCCTCACCCTGTGGGCTGAGGGATCCCCACAAAATAATATCAGCACAGTCGGCTCCCTCTCCCTTGAGGGAGAGGGCTGGGGTGAGGGGGAACATATGGCTCTTGTGGTCATTCCGTTCACTTTATGTTCCTTGCTACTCTTTAACGACATGGCTTGTGAACGTGCCAGGGTGGCTCAATCGCCACCACCCTGGCGACCCGGGCTCCCGGCGGTAAATCGCCGCTTCGCGGTGCCCTCAGCTTATTCCTTCAGGCTATCGGGTCGGGCATGAGCCTGCATCCCTGCAGGCCACGCCCTCTCGGCGCATCCGTGCGCCTCGCCCCGGCCTTACGGAAACGCTTCGGCGATTTACAGCCGGACCAGAGCATCGCTGTAAACCATTCATTTTCCTGACGCAACATTCATCGCTTCAGGTTAAAAAAATTACCGGGAATACCTCAGCCCACGGGGTGAGGGAAAAAGACAAAAAAAATCCGCCACATTGGGCGGATTTTTTATTAGCTCACCGGAGTGATTAGAAGCGGTAACCTACGCCCGCGATCCAGGTGCCAACGTCAACGTTGCGGATACGGCTCTGCTCATAGGAGAAGTCCAGAGCAACGTCCTGGATTGGGTTGAACTGCAGGCCTGCGCCATAGGAGAAGCCATAGTCGCTGTTGCTTGCAGTGCGGCTTTCGCTCTGGTTTTCAGTCTGCTGGAATTTACCGTAGCCAACACCTACAACACCGTAGATGCTCGCCCAGTCATTCAGACGGTAAGCTGGACCAGCGGTGATACCGTAGTACTGGCCTTTGTTGTATGCGCCGTTTTCAGAACGATCTTTCTCGGTATAGGTGAAAGAACCGATCACGCCCAGTGGGTTGTTATCCTGCTCGTAGCGATACTTCAGGTTGAAACCGTTAGCTTTGTTCATCACGCCCTGATAGTCGCTCTGAGCGTAACCACCAGTAACAGTAGAAGTAGCAGCTACAGCGGTACCTGCGGAAACAGCCAGTACAGCGGCCAGTGCTGAAAGACATGCAATTTTTTTCATAACCACCTCAAATGTGCTTCAAGTAAGTCCGTAAGTTTTAAATATATCAAAAAAATTTGCGAAACTCTTTGTGATTCGTGATGTCTAATGAAAACTTTCCTGTAACAGAACGTTTCCAGCATCAGCTATCTCTTTCAAATCACATGCAATTTTCACTACTAAATGCGCATATTGCGCGTACGCGCCGTTACATTCATCCAGATTATTCCTAATCTATCAGGCGATAAATCCACCAGCGCTTAACCATTTTACGGATTTGACACGGTTTTTTTTCAACAGCGCCTCAACCGTTGCCGCTTATTTCCTTTACACTGCAACCTTTACCTCATTTGACATAAGCTGACAGGAGAAAGGATGCCTGGGTTATCCCGCACGTCGTCGGTCTGGTTGCCGGTGGCAGTCATACTTATTGCCATGTTGTCCATTCAAAGCGGTGCTTCGCTGGCAAAATCACTTTTCCCGCTGGTAGGTGCGCCAGGCGTGACTGCCCTGCGTATCGTGCTGGGCACGGCGATACTGGTGGTCATTTTCAAACCCTGGCGTCTGCGCTTCAAAAAGGAGCAGCGTTTACCCCTGCTGTTTTATGGACTTTCCCTCGGGGCAATGAACTATCTGTTCTACCTCTCTATTCAGACGATACCGCTGGGGATCGCCGTCGCGCTGGAGTTTACCGGCCCGCTGGCGGTGGCGCTTTTCTCCTCGCGACGTCCGGTCGATTTTATCTGGGTCGTGTTAGCCGTTCTGGGCTTATGGTTCCTGCTGCCGCTGGGCCAGAGCGTCGCTGAGATTGATCTGACGGGCGCAGCCCTGGCGCTGGGTGCTGGCGCCTGCTGGGCCGTCTATATACTTACGGGCCAGCGTGCAGGAGAAGAGCACGGTCCGGCGACCGTCGCGTTAGGTTCCCTGATCGCAGCCATCGTCTTCGTGCCTATCGGCATGGCGCAGGCGACCGAATCTATCTGGCAATGGTCCGTCATGCCCATCGGGCTGGCGGTCGCGATTCTCTCTACCGCACTCCCCTACTCTCTGGAGATGATTGCCCTTACGCGTCTGCCGACGCGTATATTTGGCACCCTGATGAGCATGGAGCCTGCGCTAGCCGCCATTTCCGGAATGGTGTTTCTCGGCGAAACCCTGACATTGACCCAGACGCTGGCGCTCTGCTCGATTATCGCGGCATCAATGGGCTCGACGCTCACCATGCGCCCGGAACCTAAAGTTGAGAAAGTGGATATCAGCTAAGGCCATATATTCTGCATGGCTTCCACGCCATGCAGAATAAAGGCCAGAAAGACATACGTTATAATTTCTTACACACTTTGTTCTATTTTCGAAATATCCCTCTGCGTTTACATCCCCATCCAGCAATTAAGATTGATCTGTATCAATTTTAAAAATACCAATTTATTTCAATGAATTAAATTCACAAGCCACTTCTCGCTATTAAACCGATAGGCACAGCCAAACCGCAGAGAAAAAATCCGGTGCTATACTTAGTTCCGTAATTACCTGGGACATAAACATCAAGAGGATATGAGATTATGAGTACCGCTAAACTGGTGAAAACGAAAGCGTCTAATCTGCTTTATACCCGTAACGATGTATCGGATAGCGACAAAAAGGCGACCATTGAGTTGCTGAATCGCCAGGTGATCCAGTTCATCGATCTTTCGCTGATCACCAAACAGGCCCACTGGAATATGCGCGGTGCAAATTTTATTGCCGTTCATGAAATGCTGGATGGCTTCCGCACAGCACTGGTGACCCACCTCGATACGATGGCTGAACGTGCCGTTCAGTTAGGCGGCGTGGCGCTGGGTACCACGCAGGTGATCAACAGCAAAACGCCACTGAAGAGTTATCCGCTGGATATCCATACCGTTCAGGATCACCTGAAAGAGCTGGCGGACCGCTACGCGATTGTGGCCAATGACGTGCGCAAAGCGATCGGCGAAGCCAAAGACGAAGATACCGCAGACATTTTCACTGCCGCCTCCCGCGACCTGGACCAGTTCCTGTGGTTTATCGAATCTAACATCGAATAATTCATACGAATTTTCTATCAAACCCTCGCCCTCCGGTGAGGGTTTTGCACATCTATGGTGCACAGTTTTTGTCTGCACACCTGCAAAAGTGAACGAAATGTAATAATCACCTCACACAACCGTTAACGGAAGATTGTTTTTTCGTCAGAATTTACGCTAAATATCTCCCCGTCAGTTGAGCCAAACGAAGCGCACCAAAACGGTGCTCCACTTTGGTGCAATAAAGCCTCATTGCCCCATTTATTGTGCAATGCATGACATCATCCCCTTTGCAAAACAATAGCTTGTAAAGTTGGCACGATTTTTTCATTGTGCCACCTGTTCTCGCAGGGGATCGCCCCGTGGATATAAAAGGAAATGCTATGAAGTCTGTATTAAAAGTTTCACTGGCTGCACTTACCCTGGCTTTTGCAGTGTCCTCTCAGGCTGCCGACAAACTGGTTGTGGCGACCGACACGGCGTTCGTTCCGTTTGAATTCAAACAGGGTGATAAATACGTTGGTTTTGATGTGGATCTGTGGGCCGCTGTCGCAAAAGAACTCAAGCTGGATTACACCCTGAAGCCTATGGACTTCAGCGGCATCATCCCGGCACTGCAAACCAAAAACGTTGATCTGGCGCTGGCAGGCATCACCATTACCGATGAACGTAAAAAAGCGATCGACTTCTCTGACGGCTACTACAAAAGCGGCCTGCTGGTCATGGTCAAAGCCGATAATAACGACGTAAAAAGCGTGAAAGATCTCGACGGCAAAGTGGTGGCAGTGAAGAGCGGCACCGGTTCTGTTGATTACGCGAAAGCAAATATCAAAACCAAAGACCTGCGTCAGTTCCCGAACATCGACAACGCGTACATGGAACTCGGCACCAGCCGTGCTGACGCTGTTCTGCACGACACGCCTAACATCCTGTACTTCATTAAGACAGCCGGTAACGGCAAGTTCAAAGCCGTTGGCGAGTCTCTGGAAGCACAGCAGTACGGTATCGCGTTCCCGAAAGGCAGCGACGACCTGCGCACGAAAGTTAACGGCGCGCTGAAAACGCTGAAAGAGAACGGCACCTATAACGAAATCTACAAAAAATGGTTCGGTACCGAGCCTAAATAATAAGACGTAAAAATGACGTTCACTCGGGGGCGACCTTTCGCCCCTGCTATTTTTGAAACACGGTAACAGTAACAGGAAATTATCATGCAGTTTGACTGGAGCGCCATCTGGCCTGCCATTCCACTCTTGCTTGAAGGCGCTAAAATGACCCTGTGGATTTCGGTCCTGGGTCTGGTTGGTGGGTTGATTATCGGTCTTGTCGCCGGTTTCGCCCGCACCTACGGCGGCTGGATCGCAAACCATATCGCACTGGTTTTCATCGAAGTGATCCGCGGCACGCCTATTGTCGTGCAGGTCATGTTCATCTACTTCGCCCTGCCTATGGCGTTCACCGACCTGCGCATCGACCCGTTCAGCGCAGCCGTCGTCACCATTATGATCAACTCAGGCGCCTACATTGCGGAAATCACCCGCGGTGCGGTGCTGTCGATTCATAAAGGTTTCAGTGAAGCCGGTCTGGCGCTAGGTCTTTCTCGTCGCGAAACGATCCGCCACGTTATTCTGCCGCTGGCGCTGCGTCGCATGCTGCCGCCGCTCGGTAACCAGTGGATCATCAGCATTAAAGATACGTCGCTGTTCATTGTTATCGGCGTGGCAGAGCTGACCCGCCAGGGGCAGGAGATCATTGCTGGCAACTTCCGCGCGCTGGAAATCTGGAGTGCGGTAGCCGTTGTCTACCTGATCATTACTCTGGTTCTGAGCTTCGTTCTGCGTCGTCTTGAAAGAAGGATGAAAATCCTGTGATTGAATTTAAAAACGTTTCCAAGCACTTTGGCCCAACCCAGGTGCTGCACAATATCGATCTGAACATCAAACAGGGTGAAGTGGTGGTGATTATTGGGCCATCCGGCTCCGGTAAATCCACCCTGCTGCGCTGCATCAACAAGCTGGAAGAGATCACCAGCGGCGATCTGATCGTCGACGGCCTGAAGGTAAACGACCCGAAAGTGGACGACCGTCTGATTCGTCAGGAAGCGGGCATGGTGTTCCAGCAGTTCTACCTGTTCCCGCACCTCACGGCGCTGGAAAACGTGATGTTTGGCCCGCTGCGCGTGCGCGGTGCCAGCAAAGCGGCGGCGGAAGCGCTGGCAAAAGATCTGCTGGCGAAAGTCGGTCTGGCAGAACGTGCGCACCACTTCCCTTCCGAGCTGTCCGGCGGTCAACAGCAGCGTGTGGCGATTGCCCGCGCCCTGGCGGTCAAACCGAAAATGATGCTGTTTGATGAGCCTACGTCCGCACTCGACCCGGAGCTGCGCCACGAGGTGCTCAAAGTCATGCAGGATCTGGCGGAAGAAGGGATGACGATGGTTATCGTAACCCACGAAATCGGCTTTGCCGAAAAAGTGGCGTCCCGCCTGATCTTTATTGATAAAGGCCGTATCGCGGAAGACGGTAACCCGCAGGACTTGATTGCGAACCCGCCGAGCCAGCGTTTGCAGGAGTTCCTGCAGCACGTCTCCTGATCCATCGCTTTACGCTAAGCCGGGCTTGCCCGGCTTTTTTACGCCAGATTGTTCCCAAAAATCCCCCTCCTCGCCCCGACTTCTATACTTATCATTTTGTTCGACATTTTCACCGGAGGACGCCGTGCCGTGGATCCTGCTGCTGTTGATTAGCCTGTTTAGTGCGCCTTCGTTCGCCGTCGCGATCCCCGGCGTGACCACCGGAACCCCTGCGACCCGGCAAAATACGCCGCCTCCGGAACCCGATGTTGAACAGAAAAAAGCCGCCTACGGTGCGCTTGCCGACGTCCTTGAAAACGATACCTCCCGGCAGGAGCTCATTGGCCAGCTGCGCAAAGCCGCCGCCACGCCGCCGCAGGAGTCGGTGCCAACCCTCACCCCTCCGCAGGTTGAGGAGCAAAAAACGGTGCTGGAAAACGTCACCGACGTGAGCCGCCACTATGGGGAAGCGCTCTCATCACGCTTCGCTCAGCTGTACCGCAACCTGATTGGCTCGCCGCATAAGGCATTTAACCCGCAAACGTTTACCGCCGCCGCCACGCAGTTCCTGATGCTGGCGGGTGCGGTATTTCTTTTTTACTGGCTGGTGCGCCTGTGCGCGTGGCCGCTGTACCGCAAAATGGGGCAATGGGGACGCAGGAAGAATCAGCATAAAAGCAGCTGGCTGCACCTGCCGTTGATGATAGCCTCAGCGTTTATCATCGATTTACTGCTGCTGGCGTTGACGCTGTTTTTAGGCCAGATGCTGGCCGACAGGCTGAATGCAGGCAACAAAACCATCGCCTTCCAGCAGTCGCTTTTCCTGAATGCCTTTGCCCTGATTGAGTTCTTCAAGGCGCTGCTGCGGTTACTCTTTTGTCCGCACGTGCCGGAGCTGCGGCCTTTCTCCATTCGGGATGCGAGCGCGAAGTACTGGGCGCTGCGTCTGAGCGTGCTCAGCGGGCTGATTGGCTACGGCCTGCTGGTTGCCGTGCCGATCATCTCCAATCAGGTGAACGTCCAGTTTGGCGCGCTGGCAAACGTCCTAATCATGATCTGCATTACCGTCTGGTCGCTGTATCTGATCTTCCACAATAAAAAAACCATTACCCAAAGCCTGCTGAATCTGGCCGATCGCTCCCTCTCGTTCTTTAGCCTCTTTATTCGCGCGTTCGCTCTGGTGTGGCACTGGCTGGCAAGCGCTTACTTCATCGTGCTGTGCTTCTTCTCGCTGTTTGACCCGGGCAATAGCCTGAAATTTATGATGGGGGCGACGTTCAAAAGCCTGGCCATTATCGGCATCGCGGCCTTTGTGTCGGGGCTGCTGTCGCGCTGGATTTCAAAAACCATCACCCTGTCGCCGCAGGTGCAGCGTAATTACCCGGAACTGCAAAAGCGGGTAAACGGCTGGATGTCGGTATCGCTCAAAGTGGCGCGCATTCTCACCGTCTGCGTGGCGATTATGCTGCTTCTGAATGCGTGGAGCCTGTTTGATTTCTGGAACTGGCTGCACAACGGTGCGGGTGAAAAAACGGTCGACATCCTGATTCGCATCGCGCTGATTCTCATCTTCTCCGCCGTCGGCTGGACGCTGCTGGCGAGCCTTATTGAGAACCGCCTGGTATCGGATATTCACGGCAGACCCCTGCCCAGCGCGCGGGCAAGAACGCTGTTAACCCTGTTCCGCAACGCGCTGGCGGTGATTATCAGCACCATCACCATCATGATCGTGCTGTCAGAAATCGGCGTGAATATTGCCCCGCTGCTGGCGGGTGCCGGTGCCCTGGGGCTGGCCATCTCCTTCGGCTCACAAACGCTGGTGAAGGATATTATTACCGGCATCTTCATTCAGTTTGAGAACGGGATGAACACGGGCGATCTGGTGACCATCGGACCGTTAACCGGCACCGTGGAGAGGATGTCCATCCGTTCGGTTGGCGTGCGTCAGGACACCGGGGCCTACCACATCATCCCCTGGTCTTCGATCACCACCTTCGCCAACTTTGTGCGCGGGATTGGTTCCGTTGTGGCGAACTATGATGTGGATCGCCACGAGGATGCGGACAAAGCGAAGCAGGCGCTGCGCGATGCGGTAGAAGAACTGATGCAGATGGAGGATATTCGCGGGCTGGTGATCGGAGAGCCGTCATTTGCCGGCATCGTCGGGCTGACGAACACGG
Organism: Enterobacter sp. R-1.6.2; assembly: GCF_035064085.1. Lineage (NCBI taxonomy): Bacteria > Pseudomonadati > Pseudomonadota > Gammaproteobacteria > Enterobacterales > Enterobacteriaceae > Enterobacter > Enterobacter sp. R-1.6.2. The sequence goes on along the minus strand of NZ_JASEYI010000004.1, from coordinate 160,703 downwards.
CGTTTACCCTGCGCGTGTCGTTCACCACCCAGCCGCTGAAGCAGTGGACGGTGCGCTTTGCCCTCGACAGCATGGTGAAAAAACACTTCGATATGGCGAACGTGCGGATGCCCGTGCAGACGTATCAGGTATTGCCGCCCCCCGCATCGCCGCTCCCGCCGCAGGAGCCGACGCTGTAACCGAGCCGGGTGGCGGCTTCGCCTCACCCGGCCTACGACAGGGTGCTATTTGCGACGTTTGTTATTGTCCATAAACGTCCAGGCGATAAACCGGCTCTGTTTCTGGCCCTGCGCCATCTCTTTTTTCACCACTTTTACGGCGCCCGCTTCGGTCAGCGCGCGGTAGAGCGGCGGCAGGTTATCCCCGCGGGAAACCAGCGTCGTGAACCACTTCACCTGACGGCCAAACTGTTTACTTTCCGCAATCATGCGCAGGATAAACGCCACTTCGCCCCCGTCACACCAGAGCTCCTGCTGCTGTCCGCCGAAGTTCAGCGCGGCATCTTCAGCCTGACCCAGGTTACGGCGCTTGCGCTCGCTGCCCGCACGGGCCGATGCCGCCGAATCATGGAACGGCGGGTTGCACATCGTGGCGTCATAGCTTTCGTTTTTGTGAATAATGCCGTTGAATATCGACGCCGCGTCTTTCTGACGACGCAGGCGAATAGCGCGGCTTAATCCCGGGTTAGCGCTGATAATCGCCTGAGCGCTGGCAAAGGCCTCGTCACCGATTTCGCTTCCGGTAAAGCGCCACTGATATTCATGCGCGCCGATCAACGGGTAAATCAGATTCGCCCCGGTGCCAATATCCAGAATGGTGGCCTGCTGTGGAACGACACCCTCATTGCCTTCGGCAAGAAGGTCGGCAAGGTGATGAACGTAATCCGCTCGGCCCGGCACGGGTGGACAGAGAAAGCCTTCCGGAATATCCCAGTGAGCCACACCGTAAAAATGCGCCAGCAGGGCTTTGTTCAGCATTTTAACCGCCTGCGGGTCGGCAAAGTTAACCGAGGGCTCACCCGCTGGGGTCTGAACAAGATAGTCCTGCAGCGACGGGCAGCTCAGGCATAACGCGTTCATGTCGTAGCGGCTGCGGTGGCGATTTCGCGGGTGCAATCCCGGCTTTTGGGCAGTCATGGCATTCTCCTTTAAACAGCGGCGTAAGATACCCTTTGCTGGCCCAACGGTAAATCTTTCTCTGCGGCGTTCAAAAAATAGCCATAAATCAAACACCTTTATGTCTATGATCCGTCAGCGAATTGTCAATTTATATCGTTCAAAAAATAAGCAGATCATCATCAAATATTTGCGCTAAGTCACACTCGTCAGGCTTCTAAACTTAAAGGGAATCACCTGTTGTTTCCTCATGAGGATGTGATTATGAAAAAGTACCTGACCCTTGCTGTTATCGCAGCCGCCCTCGCGACCGCGTCCTTCTCTGCCATGGCCGTCCAGTCGCTGACCCAGAGTACTGACACCAGCCAGCTACGCCCTGCGGGCACCGTTTCGGTAAGCCGTGCCAGCAACCTTGACGATCTGCAGGCTAAGCTCGCCGAAAAAGCCCGTCAGGAAGGTGCAAAAGGATTCGTGGTGAACTCCGCTGGCGGAGATAACCATATGTACGGCACTGCGACCATTTATAAATAAGCTGTCTCTTCCACAAGACTGCATCTGCCCAACGGGTGCAGTTCTCTTCTCCCTTCGCCTTGATTGTTCATTTTTTAACCCCATAGTAAACGTATGGCCTAAACCGATTTCAGGAGGACGCTATGGCTTCCGGCTGGGCAAATGACGACGCTGTTAACGAACAGATCAACAGTACAATTGAAGATGCGGTTGCGCGTGCCCGCGGTGAAATTCCGCGCGGCGAAAGCTTAACGGAATGCGAAGAATGCGGAGAACCTATTCCGGAGGCGCGCCGAAAAGCCATTCCCGGCGTGCGGCTTTGCATTGCCTGCCAGCAGCATAAAGATTCAAAAAATGCATCACACTCGGGATATAATCGCAGAGGTTCGAAAGACAGCCAGTTACGTTGACTTTGCTTTACCCAGGCTAACCGAGCCTGCACGTTCCTTTACGCTCACGGTTTTTAGCCAGACGCGTAGCAAAACGTGCCCTTCGTATCGCTTCTGTAAAGCGCATCCGCAAGAAGTGTAAAGGGGTGCTTTGAATTTATTAATATTCAATAAGTTATTTGTCATTCAATTTTTTTGAGCAACCACGTCAATTCTCTTCGATTTTATCACTCGCAAAAAACCGTGATACTTATCACATCGACGGAACATCGTCCCCTTAACAGAAACACCTGCGAGAGATTAATTATGAAAACCATCAAATATGCTGTAGCTGCTGTTGCCCTGTCCGCTCTGTCTTTCGGCGCTTTCGCCGTAGAGCCTGTCTCTTCTACTCAGGCACAGAACATGAACAAAGTCGGTGTGGTGAGTGCTGATGGCGCAACCACTCTGGACGGCCTGGAAGCCAAACTGGCTGAGAAAGCCGCTGCTGCCGGTGCAAGCGGATACACCATTACCTCCGCTAACGGCAATAACAAGCTGAGCGGTACCGCGGTTATCTACAAATAATCGACTGAACGAATGCTGTACCCTCGCCATACCCTCTGGTGAGCTGCTCCACCCTCATTGACCCTGTTGTTGTTACCCTTGCTTGCCCGTCCGCCACTGGACGGGCTTTTTTTTGTCTAAAACGCCTGCGCCACGCGTTCAAGCCCGGCCTGAACGGATTCCACTTCTCCGGTCGCCAGCAAACAGCAGGCCATCTGCAGCTTGATCGAATGCGGAACAGGAACATTTCCGGCAAGGCACTGCTCAATCCAGTGGGCTGTAGTATGGGGATCTTTTGCCTCAGGCAGTATCACACCGGTATTCTCTTCCCCGCGCTCAAGAATGGCGCGCGTGCCTGCAGAATCAATCAGCATCACCTGCGGGCAGCGCTGCGGGTTCGCATAAACCTCTCCTTCCGTTCCGTGCATCAGCAACGCCCTTGCGCCAATTGCCTCAAAGAACTGCCCCACGCGCGCCACGTATTCCGGGTGCGAGACGCTGGAAAGACGCAGGGCGGCATCTTCACCAAACGGCGTGGCCAGTTTCGCCAGCGTGTGTGCGCTGTTGCGCACGCCCATGCACCAGCGCATATCGAGCTGCTTTTCCAGCGGCGGGCAGAGCGTGCCGACCGGGATATAAACAGGCTGATGACCATCCAGCTTCGCCTGCGCCTGGCCGGCATGACGCGTTGGCTCGATGCCCAGCATCCCGAAAATGGTCTCCGTCAGCACGCGGGTGGGATCTTCGCTAACGCCGTGCACCACCACCGGGAACCCCAGCTTGTGTAACAGGATAGCGAGCAGCGGGGTTAAGTTTGCCTGCTTGCGCGCGCCGTTATAGCTCGGGATCACAATCGGCATCGGTTTAGCCACCGGCGGCGTTAAGCGCAGCGTTTGCGCCTGCATGGCGTCATAGAAGCCGCGCATCTCCGCTTCACCTTCGCCTTTAATACGCAGCGCAATAAGAATACCGCCCAGCTCCAGCTCCGGTACCTCGCCGTTAAGCATGCGGGTATAAAGCGCACGCGCGGTTTCATGGTCCAGATCGCGGGCATGGTTTTTGCCTCTGCCTACCTCTTTGATAATTTTACGATAATCCACGACATTTCTCCTTACAGCAGGTTATCAACAATATAGCCCTGATGATGACTCCGCTGTTAGTTTTTTTGCCCACCCTGCGGGTTTTTATAATCAATTGTTTTAGTAAGAAAAATTATTTTGCAAGAATTAATTGGATTATTAGGAAGCCGCGCGGGACCTTTCCCGGCCTGAATTTTCTGATTAAATAGTCGGCGGTGAGTAGTTGAGACATAACTTCGAATAATGCGGGATGCAGATGTCGAAAGGAGAAACATACAGGTTTAAATATGAAAAAAGTCACTTTAGGTATATTCATTGCTGCCGCTTTGGGATGCTCTGCATCTTCTTTCGCAGCATCCACCGGTGAAGGGCAAATTAACTTCACAGGTGAAATTATCGATTCCGCCTGTCAGGTGGTTAACGGCTTAAGCAGTCCGCTGAATGTTGCGCTGGGCAAAGTCTCCAAAACAGCGTTTACCGGCGCAGGCTCTACCAGCACCTTAACGAAATTTGATATTCAGTTAAAAAACTGCCCGGAAACGGTCACGTCGGCAGCCATCAACTTCGGCGGTACGCCAGATGCGGATAATAACACCACGCTGGCCTTGACCCCGGGTGCGACGACGGCAACTGGCGTGGCGATTCAGCTGGTTGATTCTTCCGAGCAGCCCGTCAGTTTATATACGCCTTCAAAGCAGTATCCTTTAGCTGCTGGCACGACGGTAAATAATCTGGAGTTTGGCGCACGTTATATACAGACTCAGGCATCGATCACTGCCGGCCAGGCTAACTCAGCGTCTACTTTTACAGTTATTTATAACTGACACGTTCAATAAGGAGATATTCGCCTTCACGCGAAGGTTATATCTCCTCTTTCTTTGAGACAGATTTATGCGACACAGTTATTTATTAAGCGCACTTTTACTGACTGCAGTAACAGCCCATGCAGGTGTGATTATTAATGGCACCCGACTGGTTTATCAGGGAGAGAAAAAAGAGTCTTCGATTGGGATTTCCAATCCGGATGATATTAACTATCTGGTACAGTCCTGGGTGGATACCGGTTTGAAAAAAGGCGGTAAAGCGCCATTTCTGATTACCCCACCTCTGTTCCGTCTGAACGCTAAAGAAGATAACGTGCTGCGCGTGGTGCGCACCGGCGGAAATATGCCAGAAGATCGTGAGTCGTTATACTGGTTAAATATTAAAGCCATTCCTTCTTCAAGTCATGAAGAGGGCGTTAATACATTACAAATAGCCATTAATACCCGTATTAAATTGCTGTATCGCCCTGCATCGATTAAAGGCAAACCTGAAGCAGTGGCTGATAAACTGGAATGGCACCGCGAAGGCAATGATCTGGTGGTAAACAACCCCACGCCTTTCTATATGAATTTCCAGAACGTAACGCTGAACGGCCAAAAAGTGGCAAAAGCTACCTGGGCTGTGCCAGATACCTCTACCCGCTTTGCCCTTCCGGCAAATACGAACGGTAACACCGTAAGCTGGTCGGTCATTAACGATTACGGAAGCATCAGTAAAACCTGGTCTGCATCCGTTCGTTAATACTCTATTCAACGCCTGGATAATCATGTACAGCACAACTAAGCCGCTATTACGTCGACTGCGTGAAATGCTGCCCACTTTTTGTGGGATAGCGGTGACATGCTGCGCGCTGCAGGCCCACGCTGATGATTATTTTAACCCTGCCCTGCTGGATATTGATAATCCAGAGCAGGCAAAGACCGATCTCTCTGTTTATGAAAACGGTCCCGGTCAGGCGCCAGGTAAATATCAGGTCACGATGTTCGTCAATAATAATAAAATCGACACTCGTGACGTCCTTTTTATATTACAAAAAGATGCGCAGGGAGATGATTCCCTGCAGCCATGCCTGAGTCTGGATGAATTAACGCATCTGGGCATCAAAACCAAAGATTATCCAAAGCTGGCGGCAAAAGGGGAATGCGCGGATCTCAGCGCCATCCCTTCGGCCTCGGCGACTTTCCGTATCAAAAACCAGCAACTACTGCTGAGTATTCCCCAGTCGGCGCTGGGCCAGGTGCCTCGCGGCTACATCGATCCGAAAGAGTATGACGAAGGGATCACCGCGGGCATCCTGAACTATAGCGTTAACGCCAGCCAAAGCCACGCCCGCCAGCATGGAAAAGCGGACAACAGCAGCCAGTTTATTAACCTGCGCCCCGGTTTTAACACCGGTGCCTGGCGCGTGCGAAATTACAGCACCTGGAACCACAATTCGGATGGCGGTCAGGGCGACGGCAAGCTGACCCCGGTCTATACCTATGCCCAGCGCGATATCGTGGGGCTGAAGAGCGAGCTGACCGTGGGACAGAGCAGCACCCAGGCCGACGTTTTCGACAGTGTCTCTTACACTGGCGCACAGCTGGCTACCGAAAGCGACATGCTGCCCGACAGCGAACGCGGGTATGCACCGGTGGTACGCGGTACGGCGCACAGTAACGCCCAGGTGGTGGTTCGCCAGAATGGCTACGTTATCTACCAAAACACCGTTGCCCCCGGCGCGTTTGAGATTAACGATCTCTACCCCACCGGCAGCAGCGGCGATCTGAACGTCACGGTAAAAGAGACCGACGGCAGCGAGAGTCACTTCGTGGTGCCGTTTGCCTCCGTGCCGGTGCTGCAGCGGGAAAAACACCTCAAGTACAGCATTGCTGCAGGGCGCTACCGTTCATATGATAAAGAGGTTGAGAAGACCCCTTTCGCCCAGGGCAGCGCCATCTATGGCCTGCCACACGGCGTCACCGTTTACGGCGGTACGCAGCAGAGTTCGCATTACCATTCCGCCGCGCTCGGCGCAGGGAAAAACGTTGGTGACCTCGGCGCGTTCTCCGTAGACGTTACCCGCGCCAAAGCGTTACTGAAAAAGCGCAAAACCAGCAAAGGGCAATCCCTTCGTCTGCGCTACAGCAAAAATTTTATCGCGACCGGCACTCACTTTTCGCTGGCGGGTTATCGCTACAACAGCAAGGGCTTTTACACCCTGCAGGACACCATGGAGTCCTGGACCAGTGCAAACGACTGGTCCGCTCCACAGCAGCGCCGCGCACGGGCGGAGGCCACCGTCGACCAGACGCTGGGCGAAAAGTGGGGTTCGGTGACGCTAAGCCTGGTGAAAGAGAGTTACTGGAGCCAGCGTCAGGATATGACCTCCCTGAGCGTTAACTACAACAATAGCTGGCACGGCGTGAGCTATAGCCTGAGCTACAGCATCAATAAAAACAGCGACGACACGGACGAGGACGGTAAATCCATCAGCTATGACCGACAAATCGGCCTTAACGTGTCGGTTCCGCTCGACCGCTGGCTGCCTAACACCTGGGCAAACTACAGCCTGAACAACGGTAAAGACGGCACCACCCACAACCTGGGCCTGAATGGTACCGCGCTGGAGGGAGACAAGCTGAGCTGGAACGTTCAGCAGGGACTGGACAGCGCCAATAACAACATCTCCACCAGTATGAATGCGGATTACAAAGGCACCTACGGTGAAGTGCGCGGCGGCGTAAGCCAGGACAGCCATCAGCACACCGTGAACGCCGGGATCCAGGGCGGCATCGTCGCCCACTCTGACGGCGTCACCTTCGGTCAGACCCTGGGAGAAACCGTGGTGCTGATTAAAGCGCCGGGAACGCACGGCACGCACGTTGCCAACCAGACGGGCGTGGAAACGGACTATCGCGGCTATACGCTGGTGCCCTTTGTCACTCCGTGGCGTCACAACCCAATTTCGCTGGATACCGAGACGCTGCCAGACGATGCCGACGTGACACACGCCTCGCAGACGGTAACACCAACGCGCGGCGCGATAGTTCGCGCCAGCTTCGATACTCGCGTGGGCAACCGCGTCTTAATGACGCTGGCCTGGAAAGACAAACCGCTGCCCTTTGGCGCAACGGTCACCACGGAAGACAAGAGCAGCGAATTTATCGTCGGTAACGACGGCCTGGTGTATCTCACCGGACTGCCGCAGCAAGGACGCCTTTTCGTTTCCTGGGGCAAGGAGGCGAGCGAGCATTGCGTCGCCGATTACGCCCTGACGCAAGAGAAGGATGACACCAACATTATTAACGCTGCCGCGCAGTGTCACTGATTAACACCGGACCGATCATAATGCAGATAGCAAAATCGTTTTTCTTACTTTTAGTTCTGGCGACGGCAGCACTCTTTATGCCGCACGCAAAGGCCAACTGTGTCTCACCCAATTTACCAGCGCTGCTATCGTTAGCGTCTATTTCAGTGCCTACCAGCCTTCCCGTGGGAGAGACCATCCCGGGAACGGAACGTTCGGCTCACATTGCGGGGGGCTGCTATACAGCCGAAGACGCAGGCCGTCAGATCATTGCCTGTTACCACGGCCTGGGTAGAGAGACTCCCAATATCCCTGGTGTTTATGAGTCGGGTGTTGCCGGGATCGGCGTGTCGCTCCGAAACAGTAAAGGGGAGCGTGTGATGGGAGCAGCAGACCAAATCTGCACAACTAAGTCTTCCGTGGGTCAGGTGTCTGATTCGAGCGGTAGCGATGGTTCATTTGCGTTTAGCTTCGACGTCTCGCTGGAACTGGTGAAAACCAGCGAGGTGGTTACCGCCGGTACACTCACATCCAGTAATACACAATTTGGCTTTGGTGTTGAGCAAGTAGAAAGCTTGAGTTATCCAAACACCCTCTCCTACTCAGGTAACGTGGTGGTTAAAGCAGTCACCTGCACCGTATCGCCCAAATCTCTGACCGTCACGCTGGGGGATTTTCCGGTGAGCCGTTTTACCGGTCCGGGAACCCTGGTCTCCCAGTCGGTATTCAATATCGACATGCTCTGCGATCAGGATGTACAGCCGGAAATGATGGTCACCAGCGCCAATGGCTATGAAACGAATTTTCCTGGCGTGATCAAATTAACGCCGGAAAACGGCGTGGCGACCGGCGTGGGGGTGAGAATGCTCTTTAACGGTCAGATGCCTGTTTTCGGGCAATACATGGATACCTTTACCGCCTATGCCAATATCCGCTCGCAATATCCCTTCAGCGTCTCTTACGAACAAACCAGTTCGGAGGTGACGCCCGGAACGGCGAATGCCGTCGCAACCATTACGGTGGCCTACAAATGAAAACCTTATTAGCCCTTTTACTCCTTGGAGTCGCCAGCCAGAGCCTGGCGGAAGAGATTCAGCTCGATATTCGCGGAAACATTTACGCCAACGCCTGCCAGGTAGACAGCGCCAGCCAGAACCTGACGGTCAATCTGGGCAAAGCGAATACCGGCGATTTTAAGGATGTGGGCGATACCGGACAATGGCATTCATTCGACTTAACCCTGTCGAAATGCCCCACCACTTCCGTGCTGGCCACGGCCACCTTTCACGGTCAGCCAGACAGCATTCATCCGACTAAATTCGCCAGCACCGGAACCGCGAAAGGACTGGCGCTGGAGCTTGCCGACCCGCAGGATCAGATCTCGCTTGCCCCGGACGCCAGCTTCAGCGTGTTGATCAACCAGGACAATCACACGGCGGATTTCCCGCTGGCCGCCCGCTATTACACCACCTCATTGCCGGTCACGGCAGGAACGTTCAGCAGCGTGGTGCAGGTGACCTTCATTTACCAGTAGGACCGCGCCCCTTAGCACGGAGGCTTTTCTTGCGCCCTGCGGTCAGTTTGACCGGCGGTTTTTTTACCTCGGGCACTTCCGGCTGTTCGATCGGGAAGATCGGCAGCGCGTTCAGGAGCCGTTGGCCGTAATTTTTGGTGAGCAGACGTTTGTCATAAATCACCACCTCGCCCCAGCAGCCGTGGCTACGAATCAAGCGCCCGACCTGCTGAATCAGGTTAAACGACGCCGCAGGCAAACTCTGCACCTCAAACGGATAGCGGTTGAGGCTTTTCAGCCACTCCCCCTCGGTAATCACCACCGGGCTGTCGATAGGCGGGAAGGCGATTTTATGGATATGCACCTGCGTCAGGTAGTCGCCTTTCAAATCCAGACCTTCAGCAAACGACTGCAACCCCACCAGCACGCTGCGCTCGCCGTTATCAATGCGCTTACGGTGGGTTTCCACCAGCCGGTAGCGCGGCTGATCCCCCTGCACCAGCAGGAGTAAACGCAGATCGGTGACGTGTTCGAGGAAACGCTGCATCGCCCGCCCGCTGGCAAACAGCACCAGCATACCGGGGTACTTTTTACTCTCGACCTGCTCGCGGAAGTAGGCCGCCATTTCCGCGATGTGCTGCTCTTCGTTGTCGATGAGCGGCTCGAATTTCATGCGCGGAATGACCAGCTTGCCCTGCTCGCAGTGGTTAAACGGCGAGTCCAGCGCCACGAAACGGTCGCCCGCTTTCTCTTTTAGCCCGCTCATCTCCTGCAGCCTTGAGAAGCTGTTCAGGGAACGCAGCGTGGCAGAGGTGACAACCACGTGCGGCACGCTGCGCCAGATCAGCTTTTCCAGCTGATCTGCCACGCGGATGCCCACGCAGTGGAAAAAGAGGTGCACCTGCCCGTCCCGCACGTCGCGGGTGGCCCATTTGGTGACCGGCGCGCCGGACGCCTGCGCCATCGAGGCCAGCCGCCAGAGCTTGCTCTGCGCTTCGAACATCCCCAGCGCGCGGTTCATCTGCAGCAGAACGCGGTGCAGACGCACCACGTCATGCGAGCCGGTTTTCTCGCTGAGATCGTTTAAGAACATCTCCGCCAGCCCGCGCAGCTTTTCCAGATGTTTCGCCAGCTGCTGGCAGATCTCCATCACCTCTTCCGGTAGCTCACCCATCGCAAAGCGGTGTTCGGCTTCCTGGGTTGCCGGAAGATAAAGATTCAGGATGTTGTTCAGGGATGAGATGAGGCTATAGACCTCTTCACAGTGGTCGTTAAGCCGCTCCGGCACCGCCAGCGGCGGCGTGGTTTTCGGGCGGAACTGCTCCATGCAGGTCGCTACCAGCTTGCAGAAGAGATCCAGCTGCAGGCGGAACCACGGAGCGGTGATTTCGGCGCTCATCTCCAGCGCATCCCGCGCCACGTCCGGCAGATGGTGGCCTTCGTCGAGCACCAGCAGCAGGTTTTTGGGCTCCGGCAGCACCGCTTCGCTCTCCAGCGCCGCCATCACCAGCGCGTGGTTTGCCACAACCACTTCCGCCTCCTGAATCTCGCGCCGGGCGACAAAGAACGGGCACTCGCGGTAGTAGTGACAGTTGCGGTTCAGGCAGCTCGCTTTGTCGGTGCTGAGCCTGCGCCACAGGTCGTCGCTGATGGCCTGGCTGGTGTGATCCCGCAGGCCGTCCCACTTATAGCCGTCGAGCTCGGCTTTGAGTTTTGCACACTGCTCCTGCTCGGCCTTATTGTTTGGCGTCAGCTCGTCATCCAGAAACGCGAGCAGATCCTGCTGATTCGGCTCGCTGCTGGCCAGCGCCGCCAGGTTACGCGGGCACACGTAACGCCCGCGCCCAAAGGCTGCCGTAAACCGCAGGTCGGGGATGATTTTGCGCAGCAGAGGTAAATCCTTGCTGAAGATCTGGTCCTGCAAGGCCACGTTGGCGGTGCTGACCACCAGCGTTTTGTCCTCTTCCCGCGCAATCGCGATGCCGGGAATAAGATACGACAAGGTTTTCCCGACGCCGGTCGGGGCTTCAATCGCCAGATGTCGCCCGTCGTCCCCGGCGAGCGTTTTTGCCACGTCAGCAATCATCTGCCGCTGCGGCGCTCGGGGGATAAAGTCGGGGATCTGCTGCTGTAGCGCCTTATACCATGCGCCAATTTGCGCCTTGAGCGCAGCGGTTAAAGCCATCGGAAAACCTGAAATACTGTATAAACAGCCACTATTGTGGCACTTTCTCTTCGCTGCCGCAAAAAGAAAAGCCCGGCTTTACGACCGGGCTTCCAGATTACTGCGGGTTAGCAGGCTTGCGCGGGCGGCGTCGACGCTGCCCTTCACCTGCCGGTTTCCCTTCGCCGCTGCGCCACGGGTTTTCACCCGCCGGTTTGCTGTCGTTGTTGCGACGCGGCGGTTTGCCGGATGATTTCGGCGCGCCGCCTTCGGCACGACGCGGCTGCTGACCGCGACCGCCGCCGCCCTGACCGCGTCCACCGCCGCCCTGACGACCGTTCTGAATCGGCTCGGCTTTGATCGACGGGTCCACTTCGTAACCCGGGGTTTCGATGCGCGGGATCTCTTTCTTCAGCAGGCGCTCGATGTCGCGCAGCAGCTTGTGCTCGTCCACGCAGACCAGAGAGAGCGCTTCACCGGTTGCCGCCGCGCGGCCGGTACGGCCGATACGGTGAACGTAATCTTCCGGCACGTTTGGCAGCTCGTAGTTCACCACGTGCGGCAGCTCTTCAATGTCGAGGCCACGGGCAGCGATGTCGGTCGCCACCAGCACGCGGATGTCGCCGGATTTGAAGTCCGCCAGCGCACGGGTACGCGCGCCCTGGCTCTTGTTACCGTGAATGGCGGCGCTGCGGATGCCGTCTTTGTTCAGCTGTTCCGCCAGGTGGTTGGCGCCGTGCTTGGTGCGGGTAAAGACCAGCACCTGCTGCCAGTTGCCCTGGCCGATCATCTGGGAGAGCAGTTCCCGCTTGCGCTTTTTATCCACAAAGTGAACGTGCTGCGTCACCTGCTCGGAGGCGGTGTTGCGGCGCGCCACTTCCACTTCCAGCGGGTTATGCAGCAGCTTTTCCGCCAGCGCCTTGATCTCGTCGGAGAAGGTCGCGGAGAAGAGCAGGTTCTGACGACGCGCGGGCAGCTTGGCCAGCACGCGACGAATATCGTGGATAAAGCCCATGTCGAGCATGCGGTCGGCTTCGTCCAGCACCAGAATTTCAACCTGGTCCAGCTTCACCGCATTCTGGTGCTCCAGATCCAGCAGGCGACCTGGAGTCGCAACCAGAACGTCGACGCCGCTGCGCAGCTTCATCATCTGCGGGTTGATGCTTACCCCGCCGAAAACCACCAGCGAACGAATGTTGAGATAGCGGCTATAGTCACGCACGTTCTCACCAATCTGCGCCGCCAGCTCGCGGGTTGGGGTCAGGATCAGGGCGCGGACAGGACGACGGCCTTTGGCATGCGGCTGGTTTTTTACCAGCAGTTCCAGCAGCGGCAGGGTAAAGCCCGCGGTTTTGCCGGTACCGGTCTGGGCGCTCGCCATCAGGTCACGGCCCTGCAGAACGGCGGGGATCGCCTGCTGCTGGATTGGGGTTGGCTCAACGTAGCCCTGCTCTGCGATCGCGCGCAGAATTTCCGGGTTCAGGCCAAGGGAATCAAAAGACATAAAAACTCCGAACCGCCCCGACCATCACAGGTGTAGTTTTCAGGGAGATATAACGAATAGGGGAGGACAAAAACCACAATGTCGCGAAGGAGCGGAGTGTAGCAGCTTTTGTGACGTGGCGCATAAAATATCCCTCAGCGTTCCCTCGACGTTAGCGTGAATCAGGCATAATCTTAATCAATCGATTGATTAATTCTTAATGCCGCCATGAATACAACACCCACAACAACCAAAGGTGAACAGGCTAAAAATCAGCTTATCGCCGCCGCGCTGGCGCAGTTTGGTGAGTACGGGCTGCATGCCACCACCCGCGATATTGCCGCGCTGGCCGGGCAGAACATTGCGGCGATTACCTACTATTTTGGCTCAAAAGAGGATTTATACCTCGCCTGCGCCGAGTGGATCGCCGATTTTATCGGCACGCAGTTTCACCCGCACGTTGAGGAAGCCACCGCGCTGCTCGGCCAGCCGTCGCCCGATCGCGCCGCCGTTCGCCAGCTTATTCTCAATGCCTGCCACGATATGATCCGCCTGCTCACGCACGACGATACGCTCAACCTGAGCAAGTTTATCTCCCGGGAGCAGCTCTCCCCGACCGTCGCCTACCAGCGGGTACACGATCGGGTGATTGAGCCAATGCACTCGCACCTGACCCGGCTGATCGCCGCCTATACCGGGCGGGACGCCAGTGATACCGAGACAATTTTGCATACCCACGCCCTGCTGGGTGAAATTCTTGCCTTCCGTCTGGGCAGGGAAACCATCCTGTTACGCACCGGCTGGACACAATTTGATGAGGATAAAGCCGCGCAGATTAGTAAGGTCATCGCCTGTCACGTCGATCTGATCCTGCAAGGCTTAACGCAAAGGAGCCTGAAGTCATGAAAAAACCTGTCGCCATCATTCTGGTGGTTGTTGTTTTGCTTGCCGCTGGAGTCGGTGGATGGCTGTGGTATCAGAGCCATCAGGATAAAGACCTGACGCTGTACGGTAACGTGGATATTCGCACGGTGAACATGAGCTTCCGCGTGGGCGGACGTCTCGCCTCGCTGAGCGTGGACGAAGGCGATGCCATTAAAAGCGGGCAGACGCTGGGGATGCTGGATAAAGCGCCCTATGAGAATGCGCTGCTGCAGGCTAAAGCGGGCGTGTCCGTCGCCCAGGCGCAGTATGACCTGATGCTGGCGGGCTATCGCGACGAAGAGATCGCCCAGGCCGCCGCTGCCGTTAAGCAGGCGCAAGCCGCCTATGACTACGCGCAGAACTTCTACGCGCGCCAGCAGGGATTGTGGAAAAGCCGCACCATTTCCGCCAACGATCTGGAAAATGCGCGCTCGTCCCGCGACCAGGCGCAGGCAACGCTAAAGTCCGCGCAGGATAAGTTAAGCCAGTACCACACCGGTAACCGCCCGCAGGATATCGCCCAGGCGAAGGCCAGCCTTGAACAGGCGCAGGCGCAGCTGGCCCAGGCAGAGCTGGATCTGCACGACACCACCTTAATCGCGCCGTCTGACGGCATGCTGATGACCCGCGCCGTGGAGCCGGGCAGCATGCTCAGCGCGGGCAGCACCGTCTTAACGCTATCCCTGACCCGCCCGGTCTGGGTACGCGCCTACGTTGACGAGCCCAATCTCGGCCAGATGCAGCCGGGCCGCGAACTGCTGCTCTATACCGACGGTCGCCCGGACAAGCCGTATCACGGCAAAGTGGGCTTTGTCTCCCCTACCGCCGAATTCACGCCGAAAACCGTTGAAACACCGGACCTGCGTACCGACCTCGTGTATCGCCTGCGCATCATCGTGACCGATGCGGACGACGCGCTGCGTCAGGGCATGCCCGTCACCGTAAAAGTGAACAACGGGGAACGACATGAATGACGCGGTTATTCAGCTCAACAATCTGGTTAAACGCTTCGCGGGAATGGACAAACCGGCCGTCGCACCGCTGAACTGCACCATCCGGAAAGGCTATGTGACCGGGCTGGTCGGTCCGGACGGCGCGGGGAAAACCACGCTGATGCGGATGCTGGCGGGGTTGCTCAAGCCGGATGAAGGAAACGCCAGCGTGCTCGGCCTTGACCCGATCGAGGATGACGGAGCCCTTCACGCCATGCTCGGCTATATGCCGCAAAAGTTTGGCCTGTATGAAGATCTGACGGTGATGGAAAACCTGAACCTGTACGCCGACCTGCGCAGCGTCACCGGCGAAACGCGGCAAAAAACCTTCGCGCGCCTGCTGGAGTTTACCTCCCTCGGCCCGTTCACCGACCGGCTGGCGGGCAAGCTCTCCGGTGGGATGAAGCAGAAGCTGGGGCTGGCCTGCACGCTGGTCGGCGAGCCGAAAGTGCTGCTGCTGGACGAGCCCGGCGTCGGCGTAGACCCGATTTCGCGCCGTGAACTGTGGCAGATGGTGCACGAGCTGGCGGGCGACGGGATGCTGATCCTCTGGAGCACCTCCTACCTCGACGAAGCGGAACAGTGCCGGGACGTGCTGCTGATGAACGAAGGCGAACTGCTTTATCAGGGCGAGCCGACGACGCTGACGCAGAGCATGGCCGGGCGCAGCTTCCTGCTGCACAGCCCGCAGGAGTCTAACCGCAGGCTGCTGCAGCGGGTGCTCAGGCTGCCGCAGGTCAGCGACGGGATGATCCAGGGCCGCTCGGTACGGGTGATCCTCAAAAAAGAGGCCACCGTCGACGATATTCGCCAGGCGCCCGGCATGCCTGAGATCGAGATGGAAGAGACCGCGCCGCGCTTTGAGGACGCGTTTATCGACCTGCTGGGCGGCGCGGGTACCTCAGAGTCGCCGCTTGCCGCCATTTTGCATACGGTGGAAGGCACGCCGGGCGAAACGGTGATTGAAGCCAAATCCCTCACCAAAAAGTTCGGGGATTTCGCCGCTACCGATAACGTCAATTTTTCGGTAAAACGCGGGGAGATTTTTGGCCTGCTCGGGCCGAACGGCGCGGGAAAATCGACCACCTTTAAGATGATGTGCGGCCTGCTGGTGCCGACGTCCGGCAAGGCGCTGGTGCTGGATATGGACCTGAAGGTCAGCTCCGGCAAGGCGCGCCAGCATCTCGGGTATATGGCGCAGAAGTTTTCGCTGTACGGCAACCTGACGGTCGAACAGAATCTGCGCTTTTTCTCCGGCGTGTACGGCCTGCGCGGGCGGGCACAGAACGAGAAAATCCGCCGCATGAGCGACGCCTTCGCCTTAACCAACATTGCCTCCCACGCCACCGACGAGCTGCCGCTCGGCTTTAAGCAGCGGCTGGCGCTGGCCTGCTCGCTGATGCACGAGCCGGATATTCTGTTTCTTGATGAGCCGACATCAGGCGTTGACCCCATTACCCGCCGTGAGTTCTGGCTGCACATCAACAGCATGGTGGAAAAAGGCGTGACCGTGATGGTGACCACCCACTTCATGGACGAGGCGGAGTACTGCGACCGCATCGGGCTGGTGTATCGCGGCAAGCTGATTGCCCACGGTACCCCGGACGACCTGAAAAATCAGGCCGCCGACGATGAGGTTCCGGATCCGACCATGGAGCAGGCGTTTATCACCCTCATCCACGACTGGGATAAGGAGAATGCCCATGCGCAGTAATGCCATTTCCTGGCGCAGGGTGCGCGCGCTGTGCATTAAAGAGACGCGGCAGATCGTGCGTGACCCCAGCAGCTGGCTGATTGCGGTAGTCATCCCCCTGCTGCTGCTGTTTATTTTTGGCTACGGCATTAACCTGGACTCCAGCAAGCTGCGGGTCGGGATTTTGCTGGAGCAGCAGAGTGAGGATGCGCTGGACTTTACTCACGCCATGACCGGATCGCCCTACATTGACGCCACTATCAGCGATAACAGGCAGGAGTTGATCCAGAAAATGCAGGCCGGGAAAATTCGCGGCCTGATCGTCATTCCGGTGGATTTCGCCGCCAATATGGCGCGGGCGAATACCGACGCGCCGATCCAGGTGATTACCGACGGCAGCGAGCCAAACACCGCAAACTTTGTACAGGGCTACGCGGAGGGGATCTGGCAGCTGTGGCAGATGCAGCGCGCGGAGGACCGGGGTGAAGAATTTAAACCGCTGATCGACGTGCAGACGCGCTACTGGTTTAACCCCGCCGCCATCAGCCAGCACTTTATTATTCCGGGCGCGGTGACGATTATCATGACGGTGATTGGCGCGATCCTGACCTCGCTGGTGATCGCCCGCGAGTGGGAGCGCGGGACCATGGAGGCGCTGCTCTCTACCGAAGTGACGCGCGTCGAGCTACTGCTGTGCAAGCTCATCCCCTACTATTTCCTCGGCATGCTGGCGATGCTGCTCTGTATGCTTGTCTCAGTCTTTATCCTCGGCGTGCCGTATCGCGGCTCGCTGGTGGTGCTGTTTTTTATCACCAGCCTGTTTTTACTCAGCACGCTGGGCATGGGGCTGCTCATCTCCACCATCACCCGCAACCAGTTCAACGCCGCGCAGGTGGCCCTCAACGCCGCCTTTTTACCGTCGATTATGCTGTCCGGGTTTATCTTCCAGATAGACAGTATGCCTGCGGTGATCCGCGCCGTGACCTATGTTATTCCGGCGCGTTACTTTGTGAGCACGCTGCAAAGCCTGTTCCTGGCGGGGAATATTCCGGTGGTGCTGATCGTCAACACGCTGTTTTTAATGGCGTCAGCGGCGATGTTCATTGGGTTGACGTGGATGAAAACCAAACGGCGACTGGATTAAGGAGCAAACATGTTTCACCGATTATGGACGTTGATACGCAAAGAGCTGCAATCCCTGCTGCGCGAGCCGCAAACCCGCGCCATTCTGGTCTTGCCGGTTCTGATCCAGGTTTTACTGTTCCCGTTTGCCGCCACCCTTGAGGTGACCAACGCCACCATTGCCATTTACAACGAAGATAACGGCAAACATTCCGTCGAGCTGACGCAGCGCTTTGCGCGTGCGAAAGCCTTTACCCACATCCTGCTGCTGAAAAGCCCGCAGGAGATCCAGCCCACCATCGACACGCAAAAAGCGCTGCTGCTGGTGCGGTTCCCGGCGGATTTTTCCCGCAATCTGGATACCTTCCAGACCGCGCCGATGCAGCTGATCCTCGACGGGCGTAACTCCAACAGCGCCCAGATAGCCGCCAACTACCTGCAGCAGGTGGTGAAGGATTACCAGCAGGAGCTGATGGACGGCAAACCGAAGCCCAACAACAGCGAGCTGGTGGTGCGTAACTGGTACAACCCGAACCTGGACTACAAGTGGTTCGTGGTGCCGTCGCTAATCGCCATGATAACCACTATCGGGGTGATGATCGTGACTTCCCTTTCCGTCGCCCGCGAGCGCGAACAGGGCACGCTGGACCAGCTGCTGGTCTCCCCGCTCGCCACCTGGCAAATTTTCATCGGCAAAGCGGTCCCGGCGCTGATCGTCGCGACGTTTCAGGCCACCATCGTGCTGGGGGTGGGAATTTGGGCCTATCAGATCCCGTTCGCCGGTTCGCTGGCGCTGTTTTACTTCACGATGGTCATTTACGGGCTGTCGCTGGTGGGATTTGGACTGCTGATCTCGGCGCTCTGCTCGACGCAGCAGCAGGCGTTTATCGGGGTGTTCGTCTTTATGATGCCCGCGATTTTGCTCTCGGGGTATGTTTCACCCGTCGAGAACATGCCGGTGTGGCTTCAGGATCTGACGTGGGTAAACCCGATTCGGCACTTTACGGACATCACCAAGCAAATCTATCTGAAGGATGCGAGTCTGGATATTGTCTGGGGAAGTTTGTGGCCGCTACTGGTCATAGCGGCCACGACGGGCTCAGTGGCGTACGCGATGTTTAGACGCAACATTGCGTAGCTTTTTCTCTTTGGTCAGCAGCGAGACCACCGCAGGCCCTGCGAGGATAGCCAGACCGGCCAGGGCCAGCAGCAGGTTGTTTTGCAGCACGCGCGACAGCAGCCAAAGCACGATCATCGCCGCGCCAAAATACCAGGTGGTGGTGAGCTCTTCGAGCACATCACCCACCTCGCGCCAGCGCGCTTCATGGTGGCGCTGTAAGAACAGCATCGACAGCACGGTGACGCCATAAAGGACGCATAGCCCCAGGCCAACACGCACCAGCGTGCCGCTCATCCAGCCCATCACCAGTACGGCCACGACCAGTAAATGCAACATTATCTGCCAGCAACTCAGGCCAGTTGCGACACGAACACGTTGTTGCCACTTCATGGCTTCTCTCCTGAAGGATTTTTCTCTGCTTAATCAGACTACCGCACTTTACGGAAAATTCCGTAACGCCGCATCTTTTTGTGACGACGACTACACTTTATTTTCATTGGGATAGTCACTCAGGAAGGAGCTTATGACTCAAAAAATGCAGCATTTCTCGCTTAAGGTGCTGACGATAAACATTCATAAGGGCTTCACAGCATTTAACCGCCGCTTCATTTTACCGGAGCTGCGCGACGCGGTACGCACCGTCAGCGCGGATATTGTCTGCCTGCAGGAGGTGATGGGCGCACACGAAGTGCATCCGCTCCACTTTGAGAACTGGCCCGACACGCCGCACTATGAATTTCTGGCCGACACCATGTGGAGTGACTACGCCTATGGCCGCAACGCGGTCTATCCGGAAGGGCATCACGGAAACGCGGTGCTGTCCCGCTACCCCATTGAACATTACGAAAACCGCGACGTTTCCGTCGGGGAAAGCGAAAAACGCGGCCTGCTTTACTGCCGCATTACGCCGCCAGACCTCGAGCGACCTGTCCATGTCGGCTGTGTTCACCTGGGCCTTCGCGAAGCCCATCGTCAGGCGCAGCTGAAAATGCTGGCCGAATGGGCCAACGCCCTTCCCGAAGGCGAACCTGTGGTGGTAGCGGGCGATTTCAACGACTGGAGACAGAGGGCAAACCATCCGTTGAAAGTAGATGCCGGGCTGGAAGAGATTTTTACTCGCGCCAACGGCAGGCCTGCGCGCACCTTCCCGGTCCGTTTCCCGCTGCTTCGGCTTGACCGCATCTACGTGAAAAATGCTCACGCCAGCAGCCCGACCGCCCTGGCGCTCCTTAACTGGCGACATCTTTCCGACCATGCCCCGCTCAGCGCGGAGATCCACCTATGAAATGTTCCTGGCAGGAAGGCAACCGAATCACGCTTCTGGTCAATGGGGACGAGTATTATCCGGCCGTGTTTAAAGCGATTGACCATGCACAGCAGAAGGTGATCCTCGAAACCTTTATCTGGTTCGAAGACGACGTCGGCAAGCAGCTGCATGGCGTGCTGCTGCGCGCCGCCCGGCGCGGCGTCAAAATTGAAGTATTGCTTGATGGCTATGGCTCGCCGGATCTCAGCGATACGTTTGTGAATGAGTTGACCTCCGCAGGCGTGGTGTTCCGCTACTACGATCCCGGCCCTCGCCTGTTCGGCATGCGCACCAATCTTTTCCGCCGGATGCATCGCAAAATAGTGGTGGTGGACGAGACGGTGGCGTTTGTCGGCGGCATTAACTACTCCGCTGAGCATATGTCCGACTACGGCCCGGAGGCGAAGCAGGACTACGCTATTCGCATTGAAGGCCCCGTGGTTCAGGACATCTTACTGTTTGAGCTGGAGAACCTGCCGGGTAAAGAGGCCGTTCGCCGCTGGTGGAGACGCCGCCATCGCCCGGAAGAGAACCGGAAGCCCGGCGAAGCGCAGGCCCTTTTCGTCTGGCGGGATAACGGCGAGCACCGGGACGACATTGAACGTCATTATCTCAAGATGCTCGCCAACGCGAAGCGCGAAGTGATTATTGCTAACGCCTACTTTTTCCCGGGCTATCGCCTGCTGCACGCCATGCGCAATGCGGCCCGACGCGGGGTACGCGTGAAGCTGATTGTGCAGGGCGAGCCGGATATGCCGATTGTCAAAGTGGGCGCACGCCTGCTGTATAACTATCTGGTGAAGGGCGGCGTGCAGATCTACGAATATCGCCGCCGACCGCTGCACGGCAAAGTGGCGCTGATGGACGATCACTGGGCCACCGTGGGCTCCAGCAATCTCGATCCGCTGAGCTTATCGCTCAATCTCGAGGCTAACCTGATCATTCACGATCGCCAGTTTAACCAGACCCTGCGGGATAACCTGCAGGCGCTGATCGTTAACGACTGCGTGCGCGTGGACGAATCCATGGTCCCCAAACGCACCTGGTGGAATCTGGGCATCAGCGTGGTGGTGTTCCACTTTCTGCGCCATTTCCCGGCCATGGTCGGCTGGCTGCCGGCGCATACGCCTAAGCTTGCGCAGGTGGACCCGCCGGTACAACCCGAAATGGAAACCCAGGACCGTATTGAAGCGGAAGACGGAGGCAAACCCTGATGTCGAAATCGCATCCGCGCTGGCGGCTGGCAAAAAAGATCCTGACCTGGCTGTTTTTTATTGCGGTCGCGGTTCTGCTGGTGGTCTACGCGCAGAAAGTTGACTGGGAAGAGGTATGGAAAGTCATCCGCAACTATAACCGGATGGTGCTGCTGGGCGCTGTGGGGCTGGTTATTGTCAGCTACCTGATGTACGGCTGCTATGACCTGCTGGGCCGCGCTTACTGCGGCCACAAGCTGGCCAAACGTCAGGTTATGCTGGTGTCGTTTATCTGCTACGCCTTCAACCTGACGCTGAGCACCTGGGTCGGCGGCATTGGCATGCGCTATCGCCTCTACTCGCGGCTCGGCCTGCCGGGCGGGACCATCACGCGCATTTTCTCGTTAAGCATCACCACCAACTGGCTGGGCTATATTTTGCTCGGCGGGGTGATCTTCACCATCGGCGTGGTGCAGCTGCCCGCGCACTGGTATATCGATGAGGCCACGCTGCGCATTCTGGGCATCGTGCTGCTGCTGATTATCGCCGTTTATCTGTGGGCCTGCGCCTTTGCCAGACGCCGTCATATGACCATTAAAGGGCAAAAGCTGGTGCTGCCCTCGTGGAAGTTTGCGGTGCTGCAGATGGCCGTCTCCAGCGCCAACTGGATGGCGATGGGGGCGATTATCTGGCTGCTGATTGGCGAGGACGTGAACTACTTCTTCGTGCTGGGCGTGCTGCTGGTGAGCAGTATTGCGGGCGTGATTGTGCATATTCCGGCGGGAATCGGCGTGCTGGAGGCTGTGTTTATCGCGTTGCTGGCCGGGGAGCATGTCTCTCAGGGAACGATTATCGCCGCCCTGCTGGCGTACCGCATGCTGTATTACTTCCTGCCACTGGCGCTGGCAACGGTGTGTTATCTGGTGCTGGAGAGTCGGGCGAAAAAGCTGAGAGCGAAGAACGAGAAGGCGTTAGCGAAATAAAAGCAAAACGGCAACCTTGTTGCCGTTTTAGTGTTTGTTCCCTCTCCCGTGGGAGAGGGTCAGGGTGAGGGCACCAGACCGCACCGCCACCCGGCAAAACAACCTTAGCGACGGTTGCCGAAAATCCGCAGCAGCATCAGGAACAGGTTGATGAAGTCCAGATACAGCGTCAGCGCGCCCAGAATCGCGTATTTGCGCAGGTTCGAAGTGTCGCGTACGTCGATCTGCTCGCCGATGGTTTTCAGCTTCTGGGTGTCATACGCCGTCAACCCAACGAAGATCACCACCCCGATGTAGGTCACGGCCCACATCAGCGCGTCGCTCTTCAGCCACAGGTTTACCAGCGACGCCAGCACAATCCCAATCAGCCCCATAAACAGCATGCTGCCAAAACCGCTCAGATCGCGCTTCGTGGTGTATCCGTACAGGCTCATCGCACCGAACATCCCGCCGGTGACCACAAAGGTGCTGGCGATGGAGGAGTAGGTGTAGACGATGAAAATACTGGAAAGCGTCAGCCCCGTTAGCGCCGAATAGAGCATAAACAGCGTGGTCGCCATTCCGGCACTCAGCTTTTGCACCAGACCCGAAAGCACAAACACCAGCGCCAGCTGCGCGATAATCAGCCCAAAGAAGGTAATTTTGCTGGAGAAGATAAACATCATCAGTTCAGGCGTGTTCGCCGCATACCACGCGATAAACGCGGTAAGCAGCAGGCCAACCGTCATCCAGCCGTACACCTGAGCCATATACGTCTGCAGGCCGCTACGGGTCTGCTGTACTATTGAATCGGAACGCGGAAATCGGTCCATGATTCACTCCTGATTAAGATTAAGTAGACACACACGTTAAGATTAACACATCCACGTAAACCGACTACCAACGGCTGGCAGCTTGTTTATCGCTATCGCGAGATTCTACCCAGCGGTCACCTTCCGGCGTGGCTTCGCGCTTCCAGAACGGCGCTTTGGTTTTGAGGTAATCCATAATGAACTCCCCTGCCGCAAACGCGCTGCTGCGGTGCGCGCTGGTCACCCCGACGAAGACAATCTCCTCGCCAGGCCACATCTCGCCGATGCGGTGAATAACCGTGACGCGGCCAAGCGGCCAGCGGCCTCGCGCCTCGTCGACAATCTTCGCCAGCGATTTCTCGGTCATCCCCGGATAGTGCTCCAGCGTCAGCGCCTTCACGCTGTCACCGAGGTTGTGGTTGCGCACCTTGCCGGTGAAAGTGACGACCGCGCCGTCTTCATCACGTTCCGCCAGCCAGCTGTATTCGGTCCCCACGTTAAAACGCTCGGGACTCACCAGAATTCGGGTTTCAGCCATCTTAGCCCCCCGTAACCGGCGGGAAGAAGGCCACTTCATCCCCTGCGTTCAGCGGATGGGTGAATTCCACCAGCGTCTGGTTAACGGCGACCAGCAGCTTGCCTTCGGCGAGCGCCAGCGCCCAGCGGTCGCTTTGTGCCGCCAGATGCGCGCGCAGGGCGGCGACGTTTTCGAAGGACGCATCCAGCGTCAGGCTGTCGGTATTCACCAGCTCGCGCACCTGCGCAAAAAAGAGCACCTTAATCATGGCTGTCCACCTTAAAATCACCGGATTTGCCGCCGCTTTTTGCCAGCAGGCGAACCGGGCCAATCACCATATCTTTCTGCACCGCTTTACACATGTCGTAGATAGTCAGCGCGGCGACTGAGGCCGCCGTCAGCGCCTCCATCTCCACGCCGGTTTTGCCGGTTAAGCGGCAGAGTGACTCAATGCGCACGCGATTATGCTCCGGCTGCGCCTGCAGGTTCACTTCCACCTTGCTCAGCATCAGCGGATGGCACAGCGGAATGAGCTCCCAGGTCCGTTTGGCGGCCTGAATACCGGCGATGCGGGCGGTGGCAAAGACGTCGCCCTTGTGATGGCTGCCGTCGATAATCATCGCCAGCGTTTCCGGCAGCATGGTGACGAACGCTTCCGCGCGCGCCTCGCGCACCGTTTCCGCTTTGGCGGAGACGTCCACCATATGCGCTTCGCCGGCGGCGTTAATATGGGTCAGTTGTGACATAGCTTATTTCTTTAAATGGGGATGGAAATTACACGGACGGGTACGGGCATCCAGCTGCGGGGCGATGATGTTTTCCCACGCGGTGCGGCAGGCTTTGGTCGAGCCCGGCATAGCGAAAATCAGGGTTTTGTTAGCCACCCCGGCAACGGCGCGCGACTGGAGCGTGGAGGTACCAATCTCTTCAAAGGAGAGCATGCGGAACACTTCGCCGAAGCCTTCCACCTCGCGGTCGAACAGCGGGATCAGCGCTTCGGGGGCCTGATCGCCTGCGGTAAAACCGGTGCCGCCGGTAATCAGCACCACCTGCACCTCATCACTCGCAATCCACTGCGAAACCTGAGCGCGAATGGCATAGCGGTTCTCCTTCACGATCGCTTTATCGACGATGTGATGCCCCGCGTCATAGGCCGCCTCGCGCAGCCAGTGGCCAGAGGTATCATCCTCTTCGCCACGGCGGTCGGAAACGGTAAGGATAGCAATGCGTGTCGGGATAAATTCTGCGCTTACCTGACTCATCTTCTGGTTCCTTCTTAAGCCTGATTACCCGCCGATGTAGGACAGGTTCTGAGTAATACCGGTATTGCCCTGATGCAGGAAGTGGGTCTGTTTTTTATGCGTCAGCGCGTCAGAAATGCGTGCTTCAAGCGCGGCCTGCTGCGCATCGTCTTCCAGCAG
Source organism: Enterobacter sp. R-1.6.2 (assembly GCF_035064085.1). Taxonomy (NCBI): domain Bacteria; kingdom Pseudomonadati; phylum Pseudomonadota; class Gammaproteobacteria; order Enterobacterales; family Enterobacteriaceae; genus Enterobacter; species Enterobacter sp. R-1.6.2. The sequence goes on along the minus strand of NZ_JASEYI010000004.1, from coordinate 135,728 downwards.
ATCGCGGAGATCCACGCCGCCGTCGCCGAACAGGCAAAGATGGAGCTTGCCAACGGAGGAGACGCGCAGGCGGTTGCAGCTGGCGCAGAAGTCTTTCTCATAGGGCATGATAAGCCCAATCTCACCTTCGTAATCCGGGTGGCAGAAGACCTGCGCCGGGCCGTCGCTGCGCTGGCGGATTTGATGGATCCAGCCGCGTTTCAGCAGCTCGTCGCGCAGCACCATGCCGGAGATGTGATGGCGACGAAACAGCTCGCTGCCCTCGCCGGTTTCCATCAGCTCAATAAAACGCAGCTGTATAGGGCGGGATTTGATCCACGCCAGGAAGGTATCGAGCTGGTGATGGTTCACATCACGCATCAGCACTGTGTTGACTTTGACCTTCTCGAACCCGGCCGCAAATGCCGCGTCGATGCCGTCCATGACCTGCTGAAATTTATCCTGGCCGGTAATGGCGTGGAACTGACGGGCATCCAGGCTATCGACGCTGACGTTGATCGCCGTCAGCCCCGCATCGCGCCAGTTCGCCACGTCACGCGCCATGCGGTAACCGTTGGTGGTCACCGCAATCTGGCGGATGCGTTCGTTTTCACGCACGGCGGCAATGATGTCGGGGAAATCGCGGCGCAGAGAGGGTTCTCCGCCGGTCAGACGCACTTTTTCGGTGCCGAGCTCAGAGAAAGCGCGCGTGACGCGGCGCACTTCATCCACGGAGAGAAAGCCGTTATTGGTGACGCTGCCCGGTTTGTAGCCATCGGGCAGGCAGTAGGTGCAACGGAAGTTGCACACATCGGTAATCGACAGACGTAAGTAATAAAACTTACGCGCGAAAGCATCAGTAAGTTGTGAAGCCATGTACACCTTTCCAGATCGGGAGGCACAGTCATTTCTTTCTGTACCCTGGTGGCAAATTCGCCACGGCCAGAGCGCCATATCTTTCGACACAGGCACAAGGGCTAGAGTGTATGTTTTCAATTTTGAAAACGTGGTTAGGGCGATAGTAGCGCGGAAATTCTGACGACGCCATTATCGCTTCACGCTATATAATTATCTATATAGCGAATCGTTCCTGCATTTTCGCTACAGAATACCTAAAAACCGCATTTTCACATTGATATACGTCATTTTGCATCGGGTGAGGCATCGTCTTTTAGGGGTAGTTAGGTTACTGTTACGCGATCGAACGTGATAAGGAATACGTATGCGCAATCGCACTTTTGCGGATCTTGACCGAGTGGTCGCTCTTGGCGGAGGACACGGCTTAGGCCGGGTTATGTCCTCTTTGTCGTCACTCGGCTCAAGGCTGACAGGGATAGTAACTACCACCGACAACGGCGGCTCAACCGGGCGCATTCGACGTGCCGAAGGCGGCATTGCCTGGGGAGATATGCGCAACTGCCTGAACCAGTTAATTACCGAGCCTAGCGTCGCGTCGGCGATGTTTGAGTACCGTTTTGGCGGTAATGGCGAACTTTCGGGCCATAACCTCGGAAATCTGATGTTAAAGGCGCTCGATCACCTGAGCGTACGGCCTCTGGAAGCCATCAATTTAATCCGTAATCTGCTCAAAGTGGACGCATTCCTGATCCCCATGTCTGAACAACCGGTTGACTTGATGGCCATCGACGCCGAAGGGCATGAAGTGTACGGCGAGGTGAATATCGACCAGCTCATCCTGCCGCCAACGGAGTTAATGACCTATCCGAGCGTGCCCGCCACGCGAGAAGCGGTGGAGGCCATCGGAGAAGCGGATCTTATCCTGATCGGTCCGGGCAGTTTTTATACCAGCCTGATGCCCATTCTGCTGGTGAAAGAGCTGGCGCAGGCGCTGCGCCGCACTCCTGCCCCGATGGTTTACATCGGTAACCTGGGACGTGAGCTGAGCCCGGCGGCGGCGAGCCTGTCGCTGGCTGACAAACTGGAATTAATGGAGCATTACGTCGGCAAGAAAATCATTGACGGCGTGGTCGTGGGCCCAAAAGTGGATGTGTCAGGGATTGGCAATCGTCTGGTGGTGCAGGAGCCGCTGGAGGCCAGCGATATCAAGTATCGCCATGACCGTCACCTGCTGCGCGAGGCGCTGGAGAAGGCAATTCAGGCGCTAGGCTAGGTTCGTTTTGTGCGGCCTGTTGCCCTCATAATAATGCCCGCACGGACGCCCCCCTCTCCCTTGAGGGAGAGGGCTGGGGTGAGGGGGAACATACGACTCTGGTGGTCATTCCGTTCACTTTATGTTCCTTGCTACTCTGTAACGACATGACCGGTGAACGTGCCAGGGTGGCTCAGTCGCCACTACCCTGGCGACCCGGGCTCCCGGCGGTAAATCGCCGCTTCGCGGATTGTTCGCCCCATCCCTGGGGCTCACCCCTTCGGGGCCAGCGCAAGCGCTGTCCAAAATTGCTCCCGGCAATTTTGTCATCGGCTTATTCCTTCCGGCTTATCGGGTACGGGCGGAGGTAACGTCCCTTCTCGGCGCATCCCTGCGCCTCGCCCCGGCCTGCAGGAAACGCCTCAGCGATTTACAGCCGGACCAGAGCATCGCTGATAGCCTTCAATCGCTCTGAAACAACGTTATTGCTTCTGTTCAAAAATTACTGGGGATCCCTCTCCCACGGGGAGAGGGAGAAAACAACGCTTTACTCACGATGCCGCGATGAAAAGATCCCGCAGCTGATGAAGCTGGTCGCGGATCTGCGCCGCCTCTTCGAACTCCAGATTCTGCGCGTGCTGCATCATCTGCCCTTCCAGCTCGTGGATTTTCTGCTGCAGCGCTTTCGGCGTCAGCACGACGGTATCTTCTTCCACCACTGAACGCGCCTTGCCGCGGCCTTTCGCTTTGGTTTTGGCGATGTTCTGACCCAGCGCCAGAATATCCACGACCTTCTTGTTCAGCCCATGCGGGGTAATGCCGTGCTCTTCGTTGTAACGCTGCTGTTTCTCGCGGCGGCGCTCCGTTTCGCCAATCGCTTTCGCCATAGACGGGGTGATTTTGTCACCGTACAGAATCGCTTTACCGTTGACGTTACGCGCCGCACGGCCGATGGTCTGGATCAGGGAGCGTTCAGAACGCAGGAAGCCCTCTTTGTCCGCATCCAGAATCGCCACCAGCGAGACTTCCGGCATGTCCAGACCTTCTCGCAGCAGGTTGATCCCCACCAGCACGTCAAACTCGCCCAGACGCAGATCGCGAATAATCTCCATGCGCTCCACGGTGTCGATATCCGAGTGCAGATAGCGCACCTTCTCGCCGTGCTCTTCGAGATATTCAGTGAGGTCTTCCGCCATACGCTTGGTGAGCGTGGTCACCAGCACGCGCTCGTTGATGGCGGAACGGGCGCGGATTTCCGAGAGCAGATCGTCCACCTGCGTAGCCACCGGACGAACTTCAATAATTGGGTCGAGCAACCCGGTCGGACGCACAACCTGATCGACAACGTCTTCACCGGATTTCTCCAGCTCGTAGTTGCCCGGCGTGGCCGAGACGTAAATGGTTTGCGGCGCTAATGCCTCAAACTCTTCAAACTTCATCGGACGATTATCCAGCGCTGACGGCAGGCGGAAGCCGTACTCCACCAGCGTCTCTTTACGCGCCCGGTCACCGCGGTACATCCCGCCGATCTGCGGGATCGTGACGTGGGATTCGTCGATCACCAGCAAACCGTCTGCCGGCAGGTAATCAAACAGCGTTGGCGGCGGCTCGCCCGGCCCGCGTCCGGAGAGGAAGCGCGAGTAGTTTTCAATGCCGGAGCAGTAGCCCAGCTCGTTCATCATCTCAAGGTCGAACTGGGTACGCTGGCTGAGGCGCTGCTCTTCCAGCAGCTTATTGTTCGCCAGCAGCACCTTACGGCGCTCGGCCAGCTCCACTTTGATCTCTTCCATCGCCTGCACGATACGCTCGCGCGGCGTCACGTAGTGCGTTTTCGGGTAGATGGTAAAGCGCTGGATCACCGACTCAACGTGTCCGGTCAGCGGGTCGAAGAGCGACAGGCGTTCAACCTCTTCGTCAAACAGCTCGACGCGCAGCGCCATATCGTCCGATTCCGCCGGGAAGATGTCGATCACCTCTCCGCGTACGCGGAAGGTGCCGCGCTGGAACGCCTGATCGTTACGGGCGTACTGCAGCTCTGCCAGACGGCGGACGATGGCGCGCTGGTCGATAATCATCCCCTGCGTCAGGTGCAGCATCATCTTGAGATAGAGATCCGGATCGCCCAGACCGTAGATCGCGGACACTGACGCGACGACGACCACATCGCGACGCTCCAGAAGCGCCTTCGTGGCCGACAGACGCATCTGCTCGATGTGTTCGTTCACCGAGGCATCCTTCTCGATGAAGGTGTCAGAGCTCGGTACGTAGGCTTCAGGCTGGTAGTAGTCGTAGTAGGAGACGAAATACTCCACCGCATTTTCCGGGAAGAACTCTTTCATCTCGCCGTAAAGCTGTGCGGCCAGGGTTTTGTTGGGTGCCAGCACCATCGTTGGACGCTGGAGATCCGCAATCACGTTGGCGATGGTGAACGTTTTACCCGAGCCGGTTACCCCCAGCAGCGTCTGGTGCGCCAGCCCGTCTTCCAGCCCCTCTTCCAGACGACGGATCGCCTCAGGCTGATCGCCAGATGGACGGAAAGCAGAATTCAATTTGAACGGTTTACTCATGGGCGACGACCTGATGACGTTATAAGCGGCAGGTGAGTAATTTTACTCGTTGTTGCCAGGAATGCCAGTAAAAAACACTGGATGAAAAACCAGTGGCATGTCAGGATATTTAGCATAGCGCCTGAATGATTAGCGCGATAGCGGCCAAAATTTGGACTGTGACAATATAAAACACCAGTCAGGTCAGGTTATCCCCAGAACTTTTTCTTTTTTAACATTTGTCAAGCCAGGTAATGATAGTTTTGTGGCAACGGGTGACACTTTCATGACGGGAATTGCTTTTATCTAAGCAGTTAAATAATAAACGATATTTTCTAAAGCCGCGTTTCGCGCCAATTTGGGCGTAAGCCGCGTCTTCTCTCGCTTATCGCGTGTTTTCTAACTCTAATGCACATGGTTATCCACAGGAATAGTGGATAACTGCTTCCAGCCCATACAGACTGGCGCTCGGCAAATTCCCGGTTTTTCCCACGAGACGGCAGTAAAAAATTTTTATAGCTATTTTTTGATGATTAACAGTTGCGTCATTCATAACCAGTCGATGGGATCTTGCTCACATTTTCATCATTTTGGGTTCTGCACCACAACTCACCACTTCCAGCACCGTCGCTGTGCAATCCGGTTTTTTATAAACCGCTTTCTGGTGATTCATTCCTAAAAAAGCCGTTTTTTTGAACACTTTTCGGTTTCTGGCAGGGGTTTTGCAGATTCAAACATGAGCCTCACCTACACACATTTTTAAGGAGAAAAAGATGTTGAGTCTGCGTGCTGTGAATCAGTTTTACGGAAGCCAACATACGTTATGGAACGTGAATTTGGATTTTCCGCAAGGGATGTGTACAGGCGTCGTTGGCCTGCCGGGGATGGGGAAAACCACCCTCATGAATTGCATCGCCGGGAGAGTGCCCGTTGAAAGCGGCAGCATCATCTGGCACGAGGCGGGCGCGCCGCCGCGCGATTTGCTTAACCTGCCGCCAGAACAGCGTTCAGGACCGGGGATAGGCTATGTCCCGCAGGACAGGCGGATCTTCTCCCAGCTAACGATTGAGGAGAATCTGCATATCGCCATGCGGGCGATGGGGAAACCCAACCCGGAAGCGAAAAGTGACGTTTACGACCTGTTTCCGGCGCTCTACGCATTGCGACAGGCCCGTGCGAACACGCTCTCTCCGGACGACCAGTACCAGCTGGCGCTGGCTAATGCGCTGGTGAACCGTCCGCACCTGCTGATCCTTGATGAGCCCCTGCACGGCGCAGGACATAGCTTCGCCCAGAAGCTGGGGCAGCTGCTGGCGCGCTTAAACCGGGAGTTAGGTATGACGGTGCTATTAGCGGAGCAGCAGCTGTCGTTTATCCGCCGGGTTGCGGACCGTTTCTGCATGCTCTATCGCGGGCGTAACGTGGCGCAGGGCCACGTTAACGAGCTGGATGACGAGCTTATCGCGCACTGGATGTCGCGGGAAGCAAGACGCTGAGATCGAGATAATGCCCGGTGTCGGCATTTTCCGAGCCGTCAGCAAGCCAGGGAATTTCCCCGAGGCACGGGGCGGGAAGTACTCGCCTGAGCGTCGCCAGATACTCCTGGTGTCGTTTCCCCGGCGCAACCACGTCGTTGGCAATCCAGCCCGCCAGCGTCAGCCCGGCCTGCTGTACGGCCTGCGCGGTCAACATGGCGTGATTGATGCAGCCCAGCCTGACGCCGACGACCAGAATGACCGGAAGCTGCTCGGCCTGCACCCAGTCAGCAAACGTCTGCGTGTCCGAAAGCGGCGTAAACCAGCCGCCCGCACCTTCCACCAGCACCCAGTCGGCCTGGCTTTCCAGCGTCCGTAACCCGGCTGACAGCACGGTGAAATCAATCGGACGATCTTCGTCAGCGCTGATGATGTGCGGCGAGGTCGGCTCGGCAAAGGTGTACGGATTGACCGCTGAATAGGCGAGTTCAAGGGTGCTGTTACGCTGGAGCGCCAGCGCGTCGGTGTTGCGTAATCCTTCCGCCGTCACCTCGCTGCCGGAAGCAACGGGCTTATATCCGGCGGTGTTTTTTCCGAGCAGTCGTGCCGCCTGCAGCAGCGCCGAGCTGGCCACCGTTTTGCCCACTTCCGTATCCGTGCCGGTAACAAAATAACGTTCAGTCACGTTCGATAATCCCATGAAAAAGTTGATAAGAGAGCGGGAAATGCCCCCGCTGCTGCGGCCAGGCCAGCTCCAGACGCTGCAGCTGGCCCCGGGTCAGCGGTTTTTTCTCCCGCCCGGCGTGCAGGTGCGTGGCGCCGATACCCTTCAGCGAACGCATGGCGCTGAACGCATTGCTAAAATTGAGGGTGATGGTCTGCACCGTGCTGCGGTAGCGCCAGCCTGCCAGCGCCTGCGTCACCTGGTCATGCGATAAAAAGCGGTTAGCGTGCGGCTGCTCATCCACCGCTTTCCACGCCTGATTCAGCTCCGGCAGCGAACTTTCCAGCAGGGTAGTAAAGGCCACCTTCCCGCCCGGTCGCGCCACGCGATAAAGCTCGCGCAAGGCCTGCGGCAGGCTGCTGCACCACTGGACCGCCAGATGACTCCAGACCAGATCGAACTGCGCATCCGCCAGCGGGATCGCCTCGATATCGGCCAGCAGATAATGGTCCGCGGCCTGCCGCTGTCGCGCCTCGTCGAGCATCTGCTCCGAGAGGTCGATAGCCGTGACCTGGCTTCCCGTCCCGCGCCAGTAGCGGCTGTTGCTGCCGGGACCACAGCCGGCGTCCAGCACCTGCGGAAAGCGGTTGTCGCCAAGCGCGGCCAGAAGCCCCTCCGCGCTCTGACGCTGCAGCTCATCGTGCTGCGAATAGCTCTGCGCGGCCCGGCCAAATGCCGCAGCAACGGCCTGCTTATTCACCGGCGTCATGGAGCGCCTCCAGCAGCGTCTGGATATCCCGAGCGTCATGCGCCGCCGTCAGGGTTAAACGCAGCCGCGCGGTGCCCGGCGGGACCGTTGGCGGGCGGATGGCGGTCACCCACATGCCGCGCTCGCGCAGCGCCTGTGCCAGCGCCAGCGCGCGGCCGTTTTCGCCGACAATCACCGGCTGGATGGCGCTTTGCGAATCGGGACTGTGGAAGGGCAGCGCCGCTAACCCCTTGCGGAAGCGTGAAATATGCTCTGCCAGCCGCTGACGACGTTCATCGCCTTCAGCGCTGCGGATCACCGCCAGCGACGCAGACAGCGCCACGGCCTGCGCCGGGGGCATGCTGGTGCTGTAAATCAGGTGTCGGGCAAACTGCAGCAGATAGTTGGCGACGGACTCACTGCACAGCACGGCGGCGCCGCTGACGCCAAAGCCTTTGCCGAAGGTGACGATCAGCAGCTCGGGCTTCACGTTTTGCTGGTATGCGCTGCCGCGACCTTCGTCACCCATTACGCCAATGCCGTGGGCATCGTCGACCAGCAGCCAGGCGTTTTGCCGCTTTGCTGCCTCGTGCAGCGCGGCAAGCGGCGCGCTGTCGCCGTCCATGCTGAACACCCCTTCCGTAACCGCCAGCTGTTGTCCGTCGCAGGGTTTATCCAGCAGCGCGGCGAGCTGCCCCGCATCGTTATGGGCAAAGCGGCGCAGCTGCGCCGGGCTTAAACTTGCCGCCTCCAGCAGCGAGGCGTGGCTCAGGCGGTCAGCGACAATACGGTCCTCTTTTCCCAGCAGGGCGGTAATGACCGCCTGGTTGGCGGCAAAGCCGGAGATGAACAGCAGCGCGCGCGGGTAGCCGATCCAGTCGGCAAGCGCCTCTTCCAGCGCCTGATGCGCGGTGGTATATCCGCTGACGTGTCCCGAGCCGCCGCTGCCCACGCCAAACCGCTCCGCACCCTGCTGCCAGGCGCGGATGATGGCCGGATGCTGGCTCAGCCCGAGATAGTCGTTGCTGGAGAAATTACAAAACTGCCGCCCCTCGCGGGTAAGAAAACGGCCCGCGCCGTTTTCCACCACCCTGCGAACGCGAAACGCCTCTGCCGCCCGGCGTTCGTCCAGCGCGGTATTTATTCGTGCCTGCCAGGTCATACGGCTGCCGCGTTGTAGAACTGGTCGGTGTCGGCGTTGAAAATCTGCTGCTCCAGCTGCTGCTGTTGCTCGTTATCGCCCGTCAGCACTTCGGTCTGATGCGGGTTAAGCCCCAGCTTGCGGAACAGCTGAACGTCTTTGTCCTCTTCCGGGTTCGGCGTGGTCAGCAGCTTGCAGCCGTAGAAGATGGAGTTGGCTCCGGCCATAAAGCACATCGCCTGGGTCTGCTCGTTCATCTGCTCGCGACCGGCAGAGAGGCGCACGAAAGAGGTCGGCATCATGATGCGCGCCACCGCGATGGTGCGAATAAAATCAAACGCATCCACGTCGTCGTTATCCGCCAGCGGCGTCCCCTTAACCTTCACCAGCATGTTGATCGGCACGCTTTCCGGCGGGGTCGGCAGGTTTGCCAGCTGCAGCAGCAGGCCCGCGCGGTCTTTCACCGTTTCGCCTAAGCCCACGATACCGCCCGAGCAGACCTTGATCCCCGCGTCACGCACTTTATCCAGCGTGTCCAGACGCTCCTGATAGGTCCGCGTGGTGATGATGTTGCCGTAAAACTCCGGCGAGGTGTCGAGGTTGTGGTTGTAGTAGTCCAGCCCCGCCGCAGAGAGGCGCAGCGCCTGCTCCTCGTTCAGCGTGCCGAGCGTCATACAGGCTTCGAGGCCCATCTCCTTCACGCCCTTCACCATCTGCTCCAGATACGGCATGTCGCGGTCGTGCGGGTTCTTCCACGCCGCGCCCATACAGAAGCGGGTTGAACCGGCGTTTTTCGCCTTGCGAGCGGAGTCGAGCACCTGCTCCACCTCCATCAGCCGTTCGGATTCCAGGCCGGTTTTGTAGCGCGCGCTCTGCGGGCAATATTTGCAGTCTTCAGGACAGGCACCGGTTTTGATCGACAGCAGCGTGCTGACCTGAACATGGCGCGGATCGAAGTGCTGACGATGCACCTGTTGGGCTTCGAACATCAGCTCAAGGAAAGGTTTGTTGAATAATTCAGTGACTTGCGACATCGTCCAGCGTGCGTGGTGAGCCATCGGGCTTCTCCAAAGGGTTTTGTTAATTTTCGGTTCGGTTTATACTCGTAAACCTAAAACTTTTCAAAATGGTTTACAAGTCGATTATGACCCAGGACGATCTCGCCTTCGACAAGCAGCATATCTGGCACCCTTACACCTCCACCACCCGCCCCCTTCCCGTTTATCCGGTGGCCTCGGCCCACGGCTGCGAGCTGCACCTCGCCAGCGGCGAGCGGCTCGTTGACGGGATGTCTTCGTGGTGGGCGGCCATTCACGGGTACAACCACCCGCGCCTTAATGCGGCGATGAAGGCCCAGATTGACCAGATGTCGCACGTGATGTTTGGCGGGATCACCCATCAGCCCGCGGTGGATTTATGCCGTCGTCTGACGGCGATGACGCCTGAATCGCTGGAGTGCGTGTTCCTGGCCGATTCCGGCTCCGTGGCGGTGGAAGTGGCGATGAAAATGGCGCTGCAGTACTGGCACGCGAAGGGCGAAACGCGCCAGCGGTTCCTCACCTTCCGCAACGGCTATCACGGGGATACCTTCGGGGCGATGTCGGTGTGCGATCCGGACAACTCCATGCACAGCCTGTGGAAAGGCTATCTGCCGGAAAACCTGTTCGCCCCAGCCCCGCAGAGCCGTTTCGACGGCGAGTGGAACGAGATGGACATGGTCGGTTTCGCGCGGCTGATGGCGGCGCATCGCCAAGAAATCGCCGCCGTGATCCTGGAGCCGATTGTGCAGGGCGCAGGCGGAATGCGGATGTACCACCCGGAATGGCTGAGGCGTATTCGCAAGATGTGCGACCGCGAGGGCATTCTGCTGATTGCCGATGAGATCGCCACCGGCTTTGGCCGCACCGGCAGGCTGTTTGCCTGCGAGCATGCAGGCATTGCGCCGGATATTCTGTGTCTGGGTAAAGCGCTGACCGGCGGCACCATGACGCTCTCCGCCACGCTCACGACCCGCCAGGTGGCCGACACCATCAGCGACGGCGAGGCGGGCTGCTTTATGCACGGCCCGACGTTTATGGGTAATCCTCTCGCCTGCGCCGTCGCAAGCGAAAGCCTGGCCATTCTGGAGAGCGGCGAGTGGCAGACGCAGGTTGCAGCGATTGAGGCGCAGCTGAAACATGAACTGAATGCCGCCTCGGGCGCGAATTTTGTGGCAGACGTGCGCGTGCTGGGCGCCATCGGCGTGATTGAAACCACCCATCCGGTGAATATGGCGGCGCTGCAGCGCTTCTTCGTGAACCAGGGCGTGTGGGTACGGCCCTTCGGCAAGCTTATCTACCTGATGCCTCCGTACAGCATTACGCCGGAGCAGCTGCGTAAATTAACCGACGCGGTTGTAACAGCCGTTAACATTCCGGCGCATTTCACGATGTAACCCTATGCATTACACTTGCTGAACGAGCGATCAACGAGGGTAAACCGTATGAAAATCATCAGTAAAGATCTGCGCGACGGTGAAAAACTGCCGGAACGCCACGTATTCAACGGCATGGGGTATCAGGGAGACAACATCTCCCCGCACCTGGCGTGGGACGAGGTTCCGGCCGGAACCAAAAGCTTTGTCGTGACCTGCTACGACCCGGATGCGCCGACCGGCTCCGGCTGGTGGCACTGGATTGTGGCGAACCTGCCTGCCGACACGCGCGTCCTGCCGCAGGGTTCCGGTTCAGACCTGGTTGCCCTGCCTGAAGGCGCCATTCAGACGCGCACTGACTTTGGTAAAGCGGGCTACGGCGGCGCGGCGCCGCCAAAAGGGGAAACCCACCGCTATATCTTCACGGTGCACGCGCTGGATGTGGAGAAGATTGAGGTCGATGAAGGGGCGAGCGGCGCGATGGTAGGGTTTAACGTGCATTTCCATTCGCTGGGCAGCGCGTCGATTACGGCGATGTATTCATAATAGTGCGGGCTGATGCCCTCACCCCGGCCCTCTCCCACAGGGAGAGGGAGAAAACCGGGCAATTCCCTCTCCCTGTGGGAGAGGGTCAGGGCAAAAAATCACAGCACTGAAGGTAGCAGTCCTACAAGGCTTCCCTCTTCCAGAAGCTGCATCGCCTTATCAATATCCGGCGCAAAGAAGCGGTCGTCATCGTAGTGCGATACGTGCTCGCGCAGCGCATGGCGCGCCTGCTCCAGCAGCGGGCTGGATTTTAGCCCTTCACGCAGATCGACACCCTGACATGCCGCCAGCCATTCCACCGCCAGCACGCCGCGGGTGTTGGAAGCCATTTCCCACAGACGACGCCCGGCAGCCGGCGCCATCGAAACGTGATCTTCCTGGTTCGCTGACGTTGGCAGGCTGTCCACGCTGTGCGGGTGCGACAGGGCTTTGTTCTCGCTCGCCAGCGCCGCTGCGGTCACCTGGGCAATCATAAAGCCCGAGTTGACCCCGCCGTTACGCACCAGGAACGGCGGTAGCTGGGACATATGTTTATCCATCATCAGCGCGATGCGGCGCTCGGACAACGCGCCGACTTCGGCAATCGCCAGGGCGATATTATCCGCCGCCATTGCCACCGGCTCGGCGTGGAAGTTGCCCCCGGAAACCACCTCGTTTTCCTGGGCGAACACCAGCGGGTTATCGGAAACCGCGTTGGCCTCCACCAGCAGCACTTCTACCGCCTGACGCAGCTGCGTCAGGCACGCGCCCATCACCTGCGGCTGGCAGCGCAGGGAATACGGATCCTGAACCTTCTCGCAGTTATGGTGTGAATCGGCAATTTCGCTGGTGTCGGTAAGCACGTGACGGTACATCGCGGCGGCATCAATCTGCCCGCGCTGACCGCGCACCTCGTGGATGCGGGCATCGAACGGGCGGCGCGAGCCCAGCACGGCTTCGGTAGTCAGCGCACCGCACACCACCGCCGAGGCAAACAGATCTTCCGCTTCAAAGAGGCCGCGCAGCGCGAAAGCGGTCGATGCCTGCGTGCCGTTCAGCAGCGCCAGCCCCTCTTTCGCCGCCAGGGTGATCGGGTTTAGCCCGGCTTTTTTCAGCGCCTCTTTCGCAGGAAGCCACTCGCCCTGCCAGCGCGCTTTGCCTTCGCCCAGCAGCAGCAGCGACATGTGCGCCAGCGGCGCAAGATCGCCGGATGCGCCAACGGAACCTTTTGCCGGGATCCACGGATAGACTTCCGCATTGACCAGCGCCATCAGCGCCTGAATCACGCTCAGGCGAATGCCGGAGAAGCCGCGGGCCAGGCTGTTGATTTTGAGCACCATCATCAGACGGACAATCTCATCATCCAGCGGCTGACCCACGCCCGCCGCATGTGACAGCACCAGCGAACGCTGTAAGTTTTCCAGATCGTGTGTCGCGATGCGGGTCTGCGCCAGCAGGCCAAATCCGGTGTTAATCCCGTAGGCGGTGCGCCCTTCGGCAACGATGGCTTCGACGCAGGCGACGCTGTCGTTAATGGCGGCGTGGGCACTTGCATCCAGCGAAAGGGTGACCGGTTTACGCCAGACGTTACGCAGCTGCTTGAGCGTCAGCGAGCCGGGAGTAAGTGTTAATGCGTTCATTAATGCTTTCCTTGTGTGGCAGGGATCATCGGCAGGTTAAGGCCCTGCTCTTTGGCACAGTCAATGGCAATTTCGTAACCCGCATCCGCGTGACGCATCACGCCGGTGGCCGGGTCGTTGTGCAGCACGCGAGCGATACGCGCGGCGGCTTCATCGGTTCCGTCGCAGACGATGACCATCCCGGAATGCTGGGAGAAGCCCATCCCCACGCCGCCGCCGTGGTGCAGCGACACCCAGGTCGCGCCGCTGGCGGTGTTCAGCAGTGCGTTCAGCAGCGGCCAGTCGGAGACCGCATCCGAGCCGTCGCGCATGGCTTCGGTTTCGCGGTTCGGGCTGGCGACGGAGCCGGAGTCCAGGTGGTCGCGGCCGATGACGATCGGCGCGGAAACTTCACCGCTGCGCACCATTTCGTTGAAGGCGAGGCCGAGTTTTTGACGCCACTCCAGCCCTACCCAGCAGATACGCGCCGGCAGGCCCTGGAAGTTAATGCGCTCGCGGGCCATGTCCAGCCAGCGATGCAGGTGTTCGTCATCGGCGACGATCTCCTTCACTTTGGCGTCAGTTTTGTAGATATCCTCCGGGTCACCGGACAGGGCAACCCAGCGGAACGGACCGATGCCGCGGCAGAACAGCGGGCGAATATAGGCAGGAACGAAGCCCGGGAAGTCGAACGCGTTATTCACGCCCATCTCTTTCGCCATCTGGCGGATGTTGTTGCCGTAGTCAAAGGTCGGAATGCCCATCTGGCTGAAGGCCAGCATGGCGGAAACGTGCTCGGCCATGGCGCGTTTCGCGGCAAGCACCGTGCCTTCCGGGTCGGTTTCCGCTTTTTGCTGATATTCTTCCCACGTCCAGCCTTTTGGCAGGTAACCGTGAAGCGGGTCATGGGCGCTGGTCTGGTCGGTGACCAGATCCGGACGCACGCCGCGGGCGACGAGCTGCGGGAGAATGTCCGCCGCGTTGCCGCACAGGGCAATCGACACCGCTTTGCCTTCGGAAGTGTATTTTTTGATGCGCGCCAGCGCATCGTCCAGATCGGTTGCCTGCTCATCGACGTAGCGGGTGCGCAGACGGAAATCAATGCGGCTCTGCTGGCACTCAATGTTGAGCGAGCACGCGCCGGCAAGCGTGGCGGCCAGCGGCTGCGCGCCGCCCATGCCGCCAAGACCTGCGGTCAATACCCAGCGGCCTTTGAGCGAGCCGTTATAGTGCTGGCGACCGGCTTCCACGAAGGTTTCATAGGTGCCCTGCACGATCCCCTGACTGCCGATGTAGATCCAGCTACCCGCGGTCATCTGGCCATACATCGCCAGCCCTTTTGCGTCCAGTTCGTTGAAGTGTTCCCAGGTAGCCCAGTGCGGCACGAGGTTAGAGTTAGCGATCAGCACGCGCGGCGCGTTTTTGTGCGTTTTGAACACGCCAACCGGCTTGCCGGACTGCACCAGCAGGGTTTCGTCGTGTTCGAGTTCGGTCAGGGATTTTACAATTGCGTCATAGCATTCCCAGTTGCGCGCGGCGCGGCCAATGCCGCCGTAGACCACCAGCTCGTGGGGGTTTTCCGCCACCTCAGGGTCGAGGTTGTTCATCAACATGCGCAGCGGGGCTTCGGTGAGCCAGCTTTTGGCGGTAAGCGTGGTGCCGCGCGCGGCGCGGACGTCCTGCTGGCGGTATTTACCTGACGACATTGTGTGCTCCTCATAGGGGACAGATGATGCATTTAGATATACTTGTATAGACAAGCACACACAAGGTCAGATTTAACAAAAAAGATACAATTTTGTTATATTGCGTTAGCGATCACGCTTATAAAACTTATGACATGAAGTGGCCCTGCAGCCGGTAGCGATTCCCCGGGAAAAGCAGCCGGGCATGCGACACAATGTGCGACGAGGACCAGGTTCGACGGCGGATCAGCAGGCACGGATCGTGCTCTTTAATGCGTAGCCTTTCGCACTCCTGCGGCGTGGCGCGCACGGCCTCCACAATGTGCTCCCCTTCCGTCAGCGGTGCGACGAGCGAGAGATAGGCATGCGGCGTGGTCTGGGTGTAATCCTGGTTCAGATAGTCCGGTATCCGCTCAGCGTTAACGCAGCGATCTTCAATCTGTACCGGAATGTCGTTTTCGAAATGCACCATCACGGAGTGGAAAATGCGGCTTCCCTCCTTGACGTTAAGCTCCGTGGCCTGCTCGGCGCTGGCCTGGGTCTCTTCGAGCACCAGCACCTCGCAGCGGTGCTGATGATTACGCGCGGCTATCTCGTCCGCAATGCTGCGGATTTCAAACAGCGCCGATTGTCCTTTCGGTTCCGCCACAAACGTCCCCACGCCCTGCAGGCGCACCAGAAGCCCTTCGTCGGTCAGCTCGCGCAGCGCCCGGTTGACGGTCATCCGGCTAAAACCAAACTGCGCCACCAGCTCGGCCTCCGAAGGAATGCGATCGTGCGGGCGCCAGACGCCGGTGGCGATTTTTTCGCTAATTGCCTGCTTCACCTTTTCGTAGAAAGGCGCGGGAGGGCTCGACTGCGGCAGAGGTGAGCGTGAAAACATCGTGACTCCTTGAATAGTGTTATGCCCACCAGTGAGCAATTTGCCAGGCCAGGCGGGCGGCGAGCTTAGCGCCCTGCCCGTCCCGATCGTACTGCGGGTTAAACTCTACCAGATCGGCGGCCTGTAGCTTACCGCTACGGCAGATTTGTTCGATAACCGGGAGAAGATCCAGCGCCGGTATGCCTAACGCAGCCGGTGCGGACACGGCAGGCATTTCGCTGGCGGGCAGGACGTCCAGGTCGATCGTCAGATAGATACGGTCGGCCTGCGCCAGCACCCTTTCCAGGGCGGATAGCGCATCGCGCCTGAAATGGAGATCTTCCACCAGCGTGACGTTCAGGCGTTCGGCCTCATCCCACAGCGCCAGCGTGTTCGCCGCCCGGCTCACGCCAAGGCAGGCGTAGTGAAATTCCCGCCCGCGCTCATCGCAGTAGCGCGCCAGCTGGCGAAACGGGGTGCCGGATGTGGCCCGGTCGGCCTTGCGCAGATCGAGATGGGCATCAAGGTTGATAATGACAACCCGCTCGTTCGGAAAGGCGTCCAGCACGCCGCGACCGTGCGCCCACGCGGTTTCGTGCCCGCCGCCAAACACCAGCGTCCGCATCCCGGACTGCTGACAGGCCGTGACGGCATCGCTTAACGCCTGCTGTGCCGCTTCCAGCTCGCCGCCTTCAACGTACACCGAGCCCATATCCGCCAGCCGGTCATGCCCCTGATGGCTTGCCATATTTGCCAGCGCTTTTCGCAGCATATCCGGTGCCTGCACGGCGCCGGGCCTGCCCTGATTGCGTTTTACCCCTTCATCACATTCAAAGCCTATCAGCGCGATGCCGGATGAAAGCGGCGTGAACTGGCCCTGCTGCTTTATCGTCTGGAAAATGCGCTTTGCACTGCTGGCCTCGGCGCTGTCATCGCGCCCCTGCCAGACGGTTTCGGCTACGGGCCGCCATAACCTCATACTGCCTCCCCACGGAAAATACGTTGATACAGCGGATTGCGTCCCGGCTCGTAGACCATCTCAACCGGATGATGGGCATCCCAGACGATAAAATCGGCGACAAACCCTGCCCGCAGCTGCCCGTGGGTTGCGCCACGGCCCAGCGCCTGCGCGGCATGCCGCGTGACGCCAGCCCAGGCTTCTTCCGGGGTCAGGCCAAACTGGACGCAGGCCATGTTCATCGCCAGGTGCAGGCTCGCAAACGGGCTGGTGCCGGGGTTATAGTCGGTGGCGACGGCCATCGGCACGCCCTGTTTTCTGAGCTGTTCAACCGGCGGACGCTGTCGCTCCTGCAGAAAATAGAACGCACCCGGCAACAGGACGGCAACCGTGCCGCTTTCCGCCATCGCCTGAACGCCTGCGTCGTCGAGATATTCGATATGATCGGCGGAAAGGCCCTTATACTGGCTCACCAGCGCCGCGCCGCCCTGATTCGACAGCTGCTCGACATGCCCTTTCACCGGGATACCCAGCTCGGCGGCGGCCTTGAAGAGGCGCTCGGTCTGCGACGGGGTAAAGCCGACGTTTTCACAAAACACGTCGACTGCTTCATATAACTCTTTTTGCCACAGCGTAGGCAGTATCTGCTCGCAGACCAGCGTGAGGTAGGCATCCGGATCCTGCCGGTATTCCGGCGGAACCGCATGGGCCGCCAGCAGCGTTGGGCTGATATCAATCGGATTATTGAGGCCCAGCTGGCGGGCAACCTGCAGCATCTTCTCTTCGGCCTCGGCGTT
The DNA here is from genome assembly GCF_035064085.1 of Enterobacter sp. R-1.6.2. Taxonomy (NCBI): domain Bacteria; kingdom Pseudomonadati; phylum Pseudomonadota; class Gammaproteobacteria; order Enterobacterales; family Enterobacteriaceae; genus Enterobacter; species Enterobacter sp. R-1.6.2. The sequence continues at coordinate 118,206 of NZ_JASEYI010000004.1, read as the reverse complement.
GAGCCCGTATCCCGATTTGATTTCAACGGTCGTCACGCCTTCATTCATGAGACGCAGGAGCCGCTGCTGCGCCAGTTTCAGCAAGGTTTCGGCTGAGCTGCTGCGCGTCGCCGTCACGGTAGCGTTAATCCCGCCCCCCTGGGCGCTGATGGTTTGATAAGAGACGCCGTTCAGACGCTGCTCCCACTCCGCCGCGCGGTCGCCGCCAAATACCAGGTGGGTATGGCAGTCAATCAGGCCAGGCGTGACCAGACGCCCCTGAAGATCGACACAGTGTCGGTGTCCGGAAGGAATGTCAGATTCAGGGATCGCGGCCAGAATAGTGTGGCCGCGCACGACCAGAGCGTGTTGCTCTTTCAGTCCATAAGGCGCAGGTACGTCCGGCGCCATCGTAGCCAGTCGCGCATTTCGCCATATTACATCGTCGGGATGAATCTGCTGCATGGGGCATTCCACTTGTCTTAGGTTGTATAGACATTTATTTGCATCCACCGTCTACTGTCAACCGCCTTGACTGAAAATGTTATTTATTTGTGATCACTTACCTGCCGCTCCGGGGCTAAAAATGCAACTTTTACCCTTTTTATCTTCCCGTTTCGCTCAACTTAGTATAAAAAAGCAGGCTATTTCGTCTATCCCGTTTAAGACTTGCATACCCAGGAGCTCTACCTTGAACATTTCCAGGATTTCCCGTCTGGCGTTAGCACTCGCCTTTGGCGTGACCTTATCCGCATGCAGTTCAACACCACCGGATCAGCGTCCTTCTGAGCAGGTTGCGCCCGGTACCGCCTCCCGCCCGATTTTGTCCGCTGATGAAGCGAAGAACTTCGATCGTGCGCACTACTTCTCGGCGATGGATCCTAACGCTGCGCCGTGGACACCGTCTTCTATCAACCTGCCTAAACAGCCTGACTTCGTGGTTGGCCCGGCGGGTGCGCAGGGCGTAACGCATACGTCTATTCAGGCTGCGGTTGATGCTGCCATCACTAAACACAGCGCGTCTCGCCAGTACATCGCGATCCTGCCGGGTGAATATGAAGGCACCGTGTATGTTCCGGCGGCCCCTGGCAGCATTACGCTTTACGGTCTGGGCGAAAAAGCGATCGACGTAAAAATTGGCCTGGCGATTGATTCCGAAATCGACAGCAACGCCTGGCGTCACCTGGTGAATCCGGCCGGTAAATATATGCCGGGCAAACCGGCGTGGTATATGTTTGATAACTGCCAGAGCAAGCGTTCCGCCACCATTGGCGTGATGTGCTCGGCGGTATTCTGGTCTCAGAATAACGGTCTGCAGCTGCAGAACCTGACCATTCAGAATACCCTGGGCGACAGCGTTGATGCCGGCAGCCACCAGGCCGTTGCGCTGCGTAGCGATGGCGATAAGGTGCAGATTAATAACGTCAACATTCTGGGCCGTCAGAACACCTTCTTCGTGACCAACAGCGGCGTGCAGAACACCCTGCAGAATAACCGCCTGACCCGTACTCTGGTGACCAACAGCTACGTTGAAGGTGACGTGGATCTGGTGTCCGGTCGCGGCGCGGTGGTGTTTGATAATACCGATTTCCGCGTGGTGAACTCCCGCACTCAGCAGGAAGGTTACGTGTTTGCTCCGGCAACCCAGTCTAACCTCTTCTACGGCTTCCTGGCCGTGAACAGCCGCTTTAACGCTGCCGGTGACGGCGTGGCGCAGCTGGGACGCTCCCTGGACGTGGACTCTGCGACCAACGGTCAGGTCGTGATCCGCGACAGCGTGATCAATGAAGGCTTCAACATGGCGAAGCCGTGGGCTGATGCCGCGATCTCCAAACGTCCATTCTCCGGCAATACCGGTGCGGTGGATGATAAAGGGAACGTGCAGCGCAACCTGAACGACGCTAACTTCAACCGCATGTGGGAATACAACAACCGCGGTCTGGGTAGCAAAGTGGTTGCTGAGCCGAAGCAGTAAGCTGTTTTGCCCGGTGGCGCTGCGTTTACCGGGCATAAAAAAACCTCGCATTCGCGAGGTTTTTTGTTTTTAGCCGCTTAGTGAGCGTTTACCACGACCCACATTGGCCCCTGGCCTACGGCATAACGCCCTTTCTCTTCCAGTAGCCCCTGCTCGCCTTTAATTTCATACAGCGCGATGTGGTGGGATTTCTGCCCCGCCGCAATCAGGTATTTACCGCTGTGATCGATATTAAAGCCGCGCGGCTGGGTTTCCGTTGGCTGGAACCCTTCAATCGCCAGCACGCTGCCGTCTTCAGAGACGCTAAAGACGGTAATCAGGCTGGAGGTACGGTCACAGGCGTACAGATGGCGGCCATTTGGCGTAATGTGGATATCCGCCGCCCAGCGGGTATCGGAGAAATCAGACGGCATCATGTCCAGCGTCTGCACGCACTCAATCTGGCCGTTTGGATCTTTCAGCTCCCATACGTCCACAGAGCTGTTCAGCTCATTGACCACGTAGGCGTACTGCTGGTTCGGATGGAAGACCATATGGCGCGGACCGGCGCCTTCAACGGTAGTCACTTCGGCAGGATTCTGCGCCACCAGGTGACCATCGTCGCTCAGGGTGAACAGGCAGATACGATCCTGCTTCAGCGCAGGCACCCACAGCGTGCGGTTATCCGGAGAGATATTCGCCGAGTGGCAGCCTTCAAGCCCTTCCACCACATCCACGGTTTCGACCGGAATACCATCTTCCAGACGCGTTACGCTGACGCAGCCCGCGTTATAAGAGCCGCTGAAGACAAAGTTGCCTTTACGATCGGTCGAGATATGGGTTGGGCTGCCCGGCAACGGGGCTTCGGCAGTGTACGTCAGCGCGCCATCGTCCGGAGAAATACGATAGGCCAGCACGCGAAACTCCGGGCGCACACCCACGTACAAGAAACGTTTATCCGGGCTGATGACCATCGGTTGCACCTGGCCTGGCACATCAACAACCTGAACCAGCGTGAGTGTCCCTTCGGTATTTAAACGCCAGACGTGGATCTGCTGGCTTTCAGGACTGGCGGTATAAACGGTTTGTTTCATGAATATTCACTCCTCACTGCGCATGAAAGTAGTTAACTTTTGACGGTGAATGCTGAATTGTCGACAGGAATTTTGAAGCGTTCGCCTCTCGGTGTACCATCCCATCAAAACGTAAATTCAATATTAACCCGGGAAAACAGATGACCTCGCGTGTGATTGCTCTGGATTTAGACGGTACCTTACTGACGCCGCAAAAAACCCTTCTCCCCTCCTCCCTTGAGGCGCTAAAACGCGCGCAGGAAGTGGGATATCAACTCCTTATCGTAACGGGTCGACATCACGTTGCCATTCACCCTTTTTATCAGGCACTGGCGTTAGATACACCTGCAATTTGTTGTAATGGCACTTATTTGTATGATTATCAGGCAAAAAAGGTTTTAGAATCCGACCCGCTGCCGGTTCCCCAGGCGCTGCAGCTGATCGATCTGCTGGATGAGCATGCCGTTCACGGCCTGATGTACGTGGATAACGCGATGGTGTACGAGCGTCCTACAGGCCACGTGGTGCGCACAAGCAACTGGGCGTTGTCCCTGCCTGAAGCGCAGCGTCCGGTCTTTACCCAGGTTTCCTCCCTGCGTCAGGCAGCCCAGGACGTTGAGGCTATCTGGAAATTCGCCCTGACCGATGAAGACACCACCAAACTGAATACCTTCGCAAAACACGTGGAACACACGCTGGGTCTGGAGTGCGAATGGTCCTGGCATGACCAGGTGGATATTGCCCGCAAAGGCAACAGCAAAGGCAAGCGCCTGACGCAGTATGTGGAATCGCAGGGCGGGTCGATGCGTGACGTGATCGCCTTCGGCGACAACTATAACGACATCAGCATGCTGGAAGCCGCCGGTACCGGCGTGGCGATGGGCAATGCCGACGACGCGGTAAAAGCCCGCGCCAACGTGGTGATTGGCGACAACACCACCGACAGCATCGCGCAGTACATTTATACCCACCTGCTGTAATCAGGCGGTAATCGAGACGCTCTTAATTTGCGCGTAAAGCCACAGGCCGGGTTTGATCCCTAACTCATCCCTCGCCCACGGGCTGATGCGCGCCCAGAGCGTCCTGCTGCCGACTTCAAGCTTCACTTCCACCTGCCCGTTATCATCAAAACACTCCGCGACTTTGGCGCGCAGAATATTTCGAATACTGGTTTGCAGCGGCGGCTGCAGCACCAGCGAGACGTCCGACGCCTGGATGCGAATTCGCAGCGCGGACTGTAGCGGTTTGTCGATCTTATTGACCCACAGATGCTGGTCGCCCAGCGCCAGGGCGGTCATCGCGTAGTGCGGGTGATGTTCCAGAACGCTCACTTTCAGGATGCTGCTCTGCTGTTCCCGGGGTAACCAGGGGTGCATTACGCTGCTGCCCCACACCTCTTCCAGGTTGCCGAAGGCCTTCACGCTGCCCTCTTCCAGCACCAGCACCCTGTCGGCCAGATGGAGGATCTCATCCAGCGAATGGCTGACGTAGAGCATCGGAATATTAATTTCGCGCGTCAGGCGCTGCAGATAAGGCAGAAGCTCGCGTTTACGCGGAATATCGAGCGAGGCCAGCGGTTCGTCGAGCAGCAGCAGCTCGGGGGCGGTCAGCAACGCGCGACCAATGGCCACACGCTGTTTTTCTCCGCCGGAGAGCGAGGATGGCAGCCTGTCGAGCAGAGGCTCAATGCCTAAAAGCGTCACCAGCTTGTCAAACTGCCCGGCCATGCTTTTCGCCATGCCGTAACGCAGGTTGCCGCGCACGCTGTAGTGCGGGAACAGGCGCGCGTCCTGGAAAACATAGCCGATGCGGCGTTTATCCGGCGAGAGGTAAATTTTGTTCTCCACGTCATTCAGGACGCGGTCATTCAGGACAATACGGCCTGACTGCGGGCGGGTCAGGCCGCTGATGGCATTAATCAGCGACGTTTTTCCCGCCCCCGACACGCCAAAGATGGCGGTGATTCCGCTTGCCGGCAGCGTCTCGTTAAGCGTCAGGGTATGGTTTCCCAGCGTCTGGGTGAAATGGAGTTCCAGCATGCTTATTTCCCCATCCGCTCGCGGCTGAGCCGCGCCAGCCATTCAGACACCATCAGCGATACCAGCGCCAGCACAATTGAAATAATACACAGCCGCGCCGCCGCGCCTTCACCGCCCGGCGTTTGAATCAGGGTATACATTGCCGACGGAATAGTTCGCGTCTCGCCGGGAATGTTCGACACAAACGTGATCGTCGCGCCAAACTCGCCCAGCGAGCGGGCGAAGGCCAGCACCGTCCCGACAATAATGCCCGGCAGCGTGAGCGGGAGCGTGATGGTGAAAAAGACGCGCCAGCGCCCTGCGCCCAGCGTGCGGGCCGCCTGTTCGAGCTTCATGTCCACGCCTTCCAGCGCGAGGCGGATCGCCCTCACCATCAGCGGGAATGACATCACCGCCGCCGCCAGCACCGCACCGCGCCAGCTAAATGCAAACGTCAGCCCAAACCAGTCGTAGAGCTTCTCGCCGATAAAACCGCGTCGCCCCATCGAAATCAGCAGCAGGTAACCGACCACCACGGGCGGCAAAACGAGCGGAAGATGCAGCACGCTGTCGAGCAGCGTTTTGCCGGGAAACTGACAGCGAACCAGTAGCCAGGCAAAGAAGATCCCAAAGGGCAAACTCAGCGCAACCGCCAGGGAAGAGACTTTTAGGCTCAGCAGAACAGCCTGCCATTCAGGATCGGTCAATATCATCAGTGAGTCGTAAATCCATAACGTTTAAAGATTGCGGACGCCTCCGGCCCTTTCAGGTAATCGCGGAAGGCCGTCACGGCCGCATTTTTATGTCCATCAACAATCGCAACAGGATATTCCACTTTCTTGTGGGAGTCTTCCGGGAACGTTGCGACCACTTTTACACCTTTACTGGCAACGGCATCAGAGCCATACACAATGCCCAGCGGGGCTTCGTTGCGTTCTACCAGCGCCAGCGCGCCGCGCACGTCTTCCGCCGGGGCCAGCTTCGGTGACAATGTCTCCCATGCACCCAGCTTTTGCAGCGCTTCTTTGGCATAAATCCCGGCCGGAACGTGCTCCGGGTCGCCCACGGCCAGACGGCCACCGTTCAGCAGGCTCGTCCAGTGGGTCTCTTTGTTGATGGTGAAGTCCGCCTGCGCGCTGGCTTTTGGCGCCACGACAACCAGGCTATTCCCCAGCAGCGTTTCGCGGGTTGTGGCATCAATCGATTTCTTCTCCGTCGCGTAGTCCATCCACTTCTGGTCAGCCGAGATGAACAGATCCGCCGGTGCGCCCGCTTCTATCTGGCGCGCCAGCGTCGAGGAAGAGGCAAAAGAGGAAACCACCTCGACGTTTTTCTCTTTTTTATACGCCGCCGCGATGTCCTGCAGCGCGTTGGTCAGCGACGCCGCGGCAAAGACGGTGATTTTACCCTCGTCCGCCAGCGCGTGTCCGGTAAGTGAAAGCGTCAGCGTTGCCCCTGCGAAAAGGCGTACCCATGAACGTGCCATCTGTAACTCCTGTGAGTAGCGTTATATACATCTTAATATAACGATAACGTCAGGGAGATCCCAGCGTTTAATCGTACCGCTGAAGAGGTAAACCGGTGTGATGCGTTAAATAATATCGGCGTAGACGGGAAAATCTTGAGAGCAAAACGCCCGGACTCGCCGGGCGTTTTGTGGGGAATCAATGCTGCTTTTTAGCCTGGTCTTTGTGACCAATGTTCGAAAAGACGTTGAACACTTCACCCAGGCCGTAGATGGCACCGAGGATGATGGCCATCACTACTGGTACCATGATCACGGCGAATACCAGACTTTTCAACAACTCTAACATGGTTTTCTCCAGATATTGTGAACGGCTCATTCTACCCTTTCAAGTGAGAAAAACATCCCCTTTTGTGCGGTACCCTTTGCGCCCTGCACCATTTGGGTCACAATACTCTTTTTGCCAGGACACTGTTATGCAGGCCGAAATTCTTCTCACTCTACGACTTCAGCAAAAGCTTTTCGCCGATCCGCGACGTATCTCCCTGCTTAAACAAATAGAACAAACGGGCTCGATTAGCCAGGGGGCGAAAAACGCGGGCATCAGCTACAAAAGTGCCTGGGACGCCATCAACGAAATGAACACCCTGAGCGAACACCCGCTGGTGGACAGAGCCACGGGCGGCAAAGGCGGCGGCGGTGCGATCGTGACGCGCTATGGCCAGCGCCTTATTCAGCTTTACGATCTGCTGGCCCAGATCCAGCAAAAAGCGTTTGATGTGCTGAGCGACGACGATAACGTTCCGCTGGACAGCTTGCTGGCCGCAATTTCCCGCTTCTCGTTACAAACCAGCGCCCGCAACCAGTGGTTTGGAACGGTGACGGCGCGCGACAATCTCCAGGTACAGCAGCATATTGAGATCCTGCTTGCCGATGGCACCACCCGTCTGAAGGCCGCAATAACGGCGCAGAGCGCAGAGCGCCTTGAGCTCGATGAAGGTAAAGAGGTGCTGGTGCTGCTGAAAGCGCCGTGGGTCAATATCACGCGCGATCCCGACGCCGCAAAGGCGGCCGATAACCAGCTCCAGGGCGCTATTAGCCATATCGAACGCGGCCAGGCGCAGTGCGAAGTGCTGATGACCCTCGCAGACGGGCAACCGCTTTGCGCGACAATACCGCTTAGCGAAGCGGACGGTTTAGAAGAAGGTACTGTCGTTACCGCCTGGTTCAACGCAGACCGGGTGATTATCGCCACATTGTGCTGAGCGCATTGACAATCGCGCCGACAGTGCGTATCCCTGATATCTGTTGCTGCAAAAACAGGGATAAAACATGTCATCATTGCATATTTCGCAAGGCACGTTTCGTCTTAGCGATACCCGAACGCTGACGATTGCTGATTTGACGATACGCGCGGGTGAAAGCTGGGCGTTTGTCGGCACTAACGGCAGCGGTAAATCCGCGCTGGCCCGCGCGCTGGCCGGCGAGCTCCCCCTCCTCAAGGGCGAATGCCAGGGCGACTTTACGCGCCTGACGCGCCTGTCATTTGAACAACTGCAAAAGCTGGTAAGCGACGAGTGGCAGCGCAATAACACTGATTTACTCAGCCCTGGCGAAGAAGATACCGGCCGTACGACGGCGGAAATTATTCAGGATGAGGTGAAAGATCCCGCCCGCTGTCAGCGCCTGGCAGAACGGTTCGGCATCACCGCCCTGCTCAACCGGCGCTTCAAATACCTTTCTACCGGCGAGACGCGAAAAACGCTGCTTTGCCAGGCGCTGATGAACGAGCCCGAACTGCTTATCCTCGACGAACCGTTTGACGGTCTTGACGTGCAGTCCCGTGCGCAGCTGGCGACCCTGCTGGAGTCGCTTAATCAGCAGGGATATACCCTGGTTTTGGTGCTTAACCGCTTCGATGAAATTCCGGACTTTATTCAGCACGCGGGCGTACTGGCCGACTGTAACCTGACCGAGACCGGCGAAAAAACAGCGCTGCTCAAGCAGGCGCTCATTGCCCAGCTCGCACACAGTGAACAACTCGACGGAATTACGCTTCCGGAACCTGACGCCCCTTCGGCCCGCCATGCGCTCGATCCCCACCAGCCGCGCATCGTGCTGCGAGATGGGATTGTCTCTTATGACGATCGCCCGATCCTCAACCGTCTTAGCTGGACGGTCAATTCCGGCGAACATTGGCAGATTGTCGGCCCTAACGGCGCGGGAAAATCCACGCTGCTGAGCCTTATCACCGGCGATCACCCGCAGGGCTATAGCAACGATCTGACGCTGTTTGGTCGGCGTCGCGGCAGCGGCGAAACCATCTGGGATATTAAAAAACATATCGGCTACGTCAGCAGCAGCCTGCATCTGGATTACCGGGTCAGTACCACGGTACGCAACGCGATCCTTTCCGGGTATTTTGATTCCATCGGTATTTATCAGGCGGTGTCTGACAAACAGCACAAGCTCGCCCAGCAGTGGCTGGATATTCTGGGCATGGACAACCGGGTCGCTGACGCGCCGTTTCATAGTCTGTCGTGGGGGCAGCAGCGTCTGGCCCTGATCGTTCGCGCGCTGGTGAAACACCCTACGCTTCTGATCCTCGACGAACCGCTGCAGGGACTCGATCCGCTGAATCGCCAGCTTATCCGCCGCTTTGTGGACGTGCTGATTAGCGAAGGTGAAACGCAGCTGCTGTTCGTTTCACATCATGCCGAAGATGCCCCCGCCTGCATCACGCATCGTCTGGAGTTTGTGCCGGACGGTGAGGGTTATCGCTACCTTCTCAGCAACGTCGATTAACCGTGGAGGGCTCTGCCCTCCTCTTTTTCAGATAACTTGCATCAATACATGGCTATCTCTTTGATCTAGAATGCACTCAGTCATTGAAAAAGCGAGTGTGAAAACGAGTGTAAACGATTCCACTATTTTATCCCATGTCACACTTTTCGCGTCTCTGTTATGCTATGGTTATTACATACCATAAGCCCAATGGAGCGAAATATGCGAGTTCTGGTAACAGGTGGTAGCGGTTACATAGGTAGTCATACCTGCGTGCAACTGCTGCAAAACGGTCACGACGTCATCATCCTCGACAACCTGTGCAACAGTAAGCGCAGCGTGCTGCCGGTGATTGAACGCCTTGGCGGTAAACAACCGACTTTCGTGGAAGGCGACATCCGCAACGAAGCGCTGATGACCGAGATCCTTCACGACCACGCCATCGAAGCGGTGATCCACTTCGCGGGTCTGAAAGCGGTCGGTGAATCCGTTGCGAAGCCGCTCGAGTATTACGACAACAACGTCAACGGTACTCTGCGTCTCATCTCCGCCATGCGCGCGGCGAACGTCAAAAACTTCATCTTTAGCTCCTCCGCCACCGTCTACGGCGATCAGCCCAAAATCCCTTACGTTGAAAGCTTCCCGACCGGTACGCCGCAAAGCCCGTACGGCAAAAGCAAGCTGATGGTGGAACAGATCCTGACCGACCTGCAAAAAGCGCAGCCGGAGTGGAGCATCGCCTTACTGCGCTACTTCAACCCGGTCGGCGCGCATCCGTCAGGCGATATGGGGGAAGATCCGCTGGGCATCCCGAACAACCTGATGCCGTATATCGCCCAGGTTGCCGTGGGTCGCCGCGACTCGCTGGCGATTTTTGGCAATGACTATCCGACCGAAGACGGTACCGGCGTGCGCGACTACATCCACGTGATGGATCTGGCCGACGGTCACGTTGCGGCCATGCAGCAGCTGGCCAACAAACCGGGCGTGCATATTTACAACCTCGGCGCCGGGGTCGGCAGCAGCGTGCTGGACGTGGTTAACGCCTTCAGCAAAGCCTGCGGCAAGCCGGTGAACTATCACTTCGCTCCGCGTCGTGATGGCGACCTGCCTGCTTACTGGGCCGATGCCACCAAAGCCGACAAAGAGCTTAACTGGCGTGTGACGCGCACGCTTGATGAAATGGCACAGGATACCTGGCACTGGCAGTCACGCCACCCGCAAGGCTATCCGGACTAAGGATCCGTCATGACGCAATTTAACCCCGTCGATCATCCGCATCGTCGTTTTAACCCGTTAAGCGGGCAATGGATTTTGGTTTCTCCGCATCGCGCCAAGCGCCCCTGGCAGGGCGCGCAGGAGACGCCTGCAAAACAGACGCTGCCACAGCACGACCCGGACTGCTTCCTCTGTCCGGGCAACACGCGCGTCACCGGGGATAAAAACCCGGACTACAAAGGCACCTTCGTGTTCACCAACGATTTTGCCGCGCTGATGACCGACACGCCGGACGCGCCGCAAAGCCACGATCCGCTGATGCGCTGCGAAAGCGCGCGCGGAACCAGCCGCGTGATCTGCTTCTCACCGGATCACAGCAAAACGCTGCCGGAGCTGAGCGTGGACGCGCTGAAAGAGGTCGTCAGCACCTGGCAGGCGCAAACCGCAGAGCTGGGGCAGAGCTATCCGTGGGTGCAGGTGTTCGAAAACAAAGGCGCGGCCATGGGCTGCTCTAACCCGCACCCGCACGGCCAGATCTGGGCGAACAGCTTCCTGCCTAACGAAGCCGAGCGTGAAGACCGTCTGCAGAAAGCGTATTTTGCTGAAAACGGTTCGCCGATGCTGGTGGACTACACCCAGCGCGAGCTGGCCGACGGCAGCCGCACCGTGGTGGAAACCGAACACTGGCTGGCCGTCGTCCCCTACTGGGCCGCCTGGCCGTTTGAAACGCTGCTGCTGCCGAAAGCGCACGTGCAGCGCATCACCGATCTTAGCGACGCGCAGCGCGACGACCTTGCCCTGGCGCTGAAAAAGCTCACGAGCCGTTACGACAACCTCTTCCAGTGCTCTTTCCCGTACTCCATGGGCTGGCACGGCGCCCCGTTTAACGACGAAGAGAATCAACACTGGCAGCTGCACGCCCATTTCTATCCGCCGCTGCTGCGCTCTGCGACGGTGCGTAAATTCATGGTGGGCTATGAAATGCTGGCGGAAACCCAGCGTGACCTGACGGCGGAACAGGCGGCAGAACGTCTGCGTGCCGTTAGCGACGTCCACTATCGCGAATCAGGAGTCTAAAAAAATGAGTCTGAAAGATAAAACACAATCCCTGTTTGCTGAGAAATTTGGCTACCCTGCCACCCACGTTATCCAGGCGCCAGGCCGCGTTAACCTGATCGGTGAACACACCGACTATAACGACGGTTTCGTGCTGCCGTGCGCTATCGATTACCAGACCGTCATCAGCTGCGCGAAGCGCGACGACCGTAAAGTTCGCGTGATTGCGGCGGATTACGGTAATGAGACGGACGAGTTTTCCCTCGATGCCCCGATTGTGACGCACGACAGCCAGCAGTGGTCTAACTACGTGCGCGGCGTGGTGAAACACCTTCAGAAGCGCAACAAGAACTTTGGCGGTGCGGATTTAGTTATCAGCGGCAACGTGCCGCAGGGTGCGGGCTTAAGCTCCTCTGCGTCCCTGGAAGTCGCCGTGGGCACCGTGTTCCAGCAGCTTTATCATCTGCCGCTGGATGGCGCGCAAATCGCCCTGAACGGTCAGGAAGCAGAAAACCAGTTCGTGGGCTGCAACTGCGGCATTATGGACCAGCTGATCTCCGCGCTGGGCAAAAAAGAGCATGCCCTGTTAATTGATTGCCGCTCGCTGGGTACCAAAGCCGTTCCCCTGCCGAAAGGCGCGGCTGTGGTGATCGTCAACAGCAACTTTAAGCGCACGCTGGTGGGCAGCGAATACAACACCCGCCGCCAGCAGTGCGAAACCGGCGCCCGCTTCTTCCAGCAGCCTGCCCTGCGCGACGTGACGCTCAATGAATTTAACAAAGTGGCGCACGAGCTGGATCCGATTGTCGCCAAACGCGTTCGTCACGTGCTGACGGAAAATGCCCGTACCGTTGAAGCCGCGTCCGCGCTGGCGAAAGGTGACCTGAAACGCATGGGTGAGCTGATGGCGGAATCTCACGCCTCCATGCGCGATGATTTTGAAATCACCGTTCCGCAGATCGACACCCTGGTGGACATCGTTAAAGCCACCATTGGCGACAAAGGCGGCGTGCGCATGACGGGCGGCGGTTTTGGCGGCTGCATCGTTGCGCTGGTGCCAGAAGAGCTGGTCCCTGCCGTACAGGATGCCGTGGCGAAGCAGTACGAAGCAAAAACGGGTATCAAAGAAACCTTCTATGTTTGTAAAGCATCACAAGGAGCCGGACAGTGCTAAACGAAACACCTACCCTTGCACCGGATGGTCTGCCGTATCGCCTGTTAACCCTGCGCAACAGCGCGGGGATGGTCGTTACGGTGATGGACTGGGGGGCAACCCTTCTTTCTGCCCGCGTACCGATGCCGGACGGCAGCGTGCGCGAGACCCTGCTCGGCTGCGCCTCGCCTGAGCAGTACGTCAATCAGTCCGCCTATCTGGGCGCGTCCGTCGGGCGCTATGCTAACCGCATCGCGAAGAGCCGTTTTGAACTCGACGGCGTGCAGTACACCCTGCTTCCAAGCCAGGGTGAGAACCAGCTGCACGGCGGACCGGACGGGTTTGATAAACGCCGCTGGAAGATTGTTCGTCAAAACGATGGCGAAGTGCTGTTCTCGCTGGATTCGCCTGATGGCGATCAGGGCTTCCCGGGGAACCTTGTCGCGTCCGCGCGCTTTACGCTGACCGACGACAACCGTATCGCCATCGAATACCGTGCGACGGTCGATAAGCCGTGTCCGGTCAATCTGACCAATCACGCGTATTTCAACCTGGACGGTAACCAGTGCGACGTGCGTGAGCATAAGCTGCAGATCCTGGCGGATGCGTATCTGCCGGTTGACGAGATGGGCATTCCGTATCAGGGCCTCAAAGACGTGAGCGGCACCAGCTTTGACTTCCGCAGCGCGAAGTCCATCGCCCAGGATTTCATTAGCGATGACGATCAGCGTAAGGTAAAAGGCTACGACCACGCTTTCCTGCTCCAGGCCAAAGGCGATGTGAAACAGCCTGCCGCGCAGGTCTGGTCTGCGGATGAGAAACTGCAGATGACGGTTTATACCACAGCCCCTGCACTGCAGTTTTACTCAGGCAACTACCTCGGCGGCACGACGGCGCGCGAACACGATGAGTACAGCGACTGGCAAGGCCTGGCGCTGGAGAGCGAGTTCCTGCCGGACAGCCCGAACCATCCGGAATGGCCGCAGCCGGACTGCGTGCTGCGTCCGGGTAAAGAGTACGTGAGCGTGACGGAATATCATTTTATTCCACATTAATATCCAGCCCTCCCTCCGGAGGGCTTTTTTCTGCGCGCCTTGCTGAAAATAGCGCCGATCGCAGACAAAATCATAACCCTGGATTCACAAGCATCTTACACTCAGAGACTATTTTCGCTATGGTTAGGGTTAAGCGTTGCTGGTGGCACAGCCACGGCAATATAATGAGAATTGTTATCATTCTAAAAATGCTTGAGGAGTAAGAGATGGCTATAACTAAGCTGGTCCTGGTGCGTCACGGCGAAAGCCAGTGGAACAACGAAAACCGCTTTACCGGTTGGTACGACGTTGATCTGTCTGAGAAAGGCGTAAGCGAAGCAAAAGCAGCGGGTAAACTGCTGAAGGAAGAAGGCTTCAGCTTTGATTTTGCTTACACCTCTGTGCTGAAACGTGCCATCCACACCCTGTGGAACGTGCTGGACGAACTGGATCAGGCCTGGCTGCCGGTTGAGAAGTCCTGGAAACTGAACGAACGTCACTACGGTGCGCTGCAGGGCCTGAACAAAGCGGAAACCGCTGAGAAATATGGCGATGAGCAGGTCAAACAGTGGCGTCGCGGCTTCGCAATCACCCCACCAGAGCTGACCAAAGATGACGAGCGTTACCCGGGCCACGACCCGCGTTACGCGAAGCTGACCGACGCTGAGCTGCCAACCACCGAAAGCCTGGCGCTGACCATCGACCGCGTTGTGCCTTACTGGAACGAAACCATTCTGCCACGCCTGAAAAGCGGCGAGCGCGTGATCGTCGCGGCTCACGGTAACTCCCTGCGTGCGCTGGTGAAATACCTGGACAACATGGGTGAAGACGAAATCCTCGAACTGAACATCCCAACTGGCGTACCGCTGGTGTATGAGTTCGACGAAAACTTCAAGCCAATCAAACACTACTATCTGGGTAACGCAGAAGAGATCGCGGCGAAAGCAGCGGCTGTCGCGAACCAGGGTAAAGCGAAGTAATTTTCGCAAGGCATAAAAAAAGCGCGGAGCCTTCCGCGCTTTTTTATTTGTGCCTGAGAATTCAGCCGCGGCGCGCTTTTACCGCATTCGCCAGCTGACGCAGGATGGTATCGGTATCGTCCCAGCCAATGCAGGCATCGGTGACGCTTTTGCCATACACCAGCGGCTCGCTGCCTTCCAGGTTCTGGTTACCTTCAACCAGATGGCTTTCGATCATTACCCCAATCACCGCCTTCTCACCGCCGGCAATCTGCTGGCAGACGTCTGCACCCACTTCCATCTGCTTTTTAAACTGCTTGCTGGAGTTGGCATGGCTGAAATCGATCATCACCTGCGGTGGCAGCCCGGCTTTTTCCAGCCCGACCTTCACTTCCGCCACGTGTTTCGCGCTGTAGTTCGGCTCTTTGCCGCCGCGCAGAATGATATGGCAGTCACCGTTTCCGCTGGTGTTAACGATGGCGGAATGGCCCCATTTGGTCACGGACAGGAAGCAGTGCGGCGCACCCGCTGCATTGATGGCGTCAATAGCCACCTTAATGGTGCCGTCAGTGCCGTTTTTGAAACCCACCGGGCAAGAGAGACCGGACGCCAGCTCGCGGTGCACCTGAGATTCGGTTGTGCGGGCACCAATTGCGCCCCAGCTCATCAGGTCTGCCAGGTATTGCGGCGTTATCATGTCCAGGAATTCACCGGCCGCAGGCAGGCCGCTGTCGTTGATCTCCAGCAGCAGCTTGCGCGCAATGCGCAGGCCGTCGTTGATCTGGAAGCTGTTATCCATATGCGGATCGTTAATCAGTCCTTTCCAGCCCACGGTGGTGCGCGGTTTCTCAAAATAGACGCGCATCACGATTTCCAGCTCGTCCTTCAGCTCTTCACGGAGGGTGAGCAGACGGGCAGCGTACTCTTTCGCAGCTGCAGGATCGTGAATGGAGCACGGGCCAATCACCACCAGAAGACGATCGTCATTACCTTTCAGGATCTTATGGATCGCTTTACGAGCATGAGAAACCGTGTTTGCGGCATTTTCAGTGGCGGGGAATTTCTCAAGGAGCGCTACAGGAGGTAATAACTCGTTGATCTCTTTAATGCGTAAATCGTCGTTCTGATAATTCATTTTCTTTCCAGCTCTGCCATATCTTTAGTAATGAAAGCAATCCTTTCAATCTATCTTGTCGACCAGGAAGTGTAAACACGGTTTTACACTTCACGCAGATAATTCCTGGAATTCGCCTAAAAATCGCCACAAAATAGCGAAAAACGAGATCTAACCTAAGCTTTTTAACTGTAACAACCAATTTTACACGCTTAAACGCGATTCCCTACTGACGTAAGTCCGTAAGGCGGAATCTTTCGCCTCAGAAAAAGATGCACTGTTGGAGAATGTTATCCAGCGTAACGACAAGAACAGGAGCACCATGATGAAAATGACAAAACTGGCAACCCTCTTCCTGACCGCCGCACTCACTCTGGCCAGCGGCAGCGTCCTGGCCGCGGAAACGGGCACATCAGACAGCAACGGTGATGCGAATGCCGCGGCAGCAGCAGGCCAGCCCGCACCTGATGCGAAACAGAATATCGCCCCGAATAATGTCGACAACAGCCAGATCAATACCGGCAACACTAACACCGGAGGCACCATGCTGCATCCCAACGGCAGCGGTTCCGGCACCATGAACCATGACAATATGAGTTCGGACGAGGTTCATAAGAACTCAATGTGCAAGGACGGCAAATGCCCTGACCCTAATGACAAAGTAGGAAACGACGCGAATACCAAAACCGATGGCACCACCCAGTAACGGGGGTGTTCGGTAAGAAAAAGGAGAGCTCTGGCTCTCCTTTCTTTTTGGAGTAACCTATTAAAAACGCTACACTAAAAACAATAACACATCAGGAAAGCAGACATGGCGCACTCCCATTCCCACTCACCCTCTCCCGGCAACGACAACGCTAAACGACTGATGCTGGCCTTTGGCGTCACGGCAACGTTTATGGTTATCGAGGTCATTGGCGGCCTGATTTCCGGCTCTCTGGCGCTACTGGCTGATGCCGGGCATATGCTGACCGATGCCGCAGCGCTGCTCTTCGCCCTGCTAGCGGTGCAGTTTGCGCGTCGTCCTCCCAATGCGCGCCATACCTTCGGCTGGCTGAGGCTAACAACCCTCGCCGCGTTTGTTAACGCCATTGCGCTGGTGGTCATTACCGTTCTTATCGTCTGGGAGGCCGTACAGCGCTTCAGACACCCGCAGCCGATCGCCGGGGCGACAATGATGGTGATTGCCGTGGCGGGGCTGCTGGCGAATATCCTCGCCTTCTGGATTTTGCACCGCGGCAGCGGGGAAAAGAACCTCAACGTGCGCGCTGCGGCTCTGCATGTTCTGGGTGATTTGCTCGGCTCAGTCGGGGCGATTGTCGCCGCGCTGGTGATCCTCTACACCGGCTGGACGCCTGTCGATCCGATTCTGTCCGTGCTGGTGTCGTGTCTGGTCTTGCGCAGCGCCTGGCGGCTGCTGAAGGAGAGCGTGAATGAACTGCTTGAAGGGGCACCGGCATCGATGGATATTGACGAGCTGAAGCGCAACCTGCGCCGTTCAGTCCCGGAAGTCCGCAATGTTCATCACGTGCACGTCTGGCTGGTAGGGGAAAAACCGGTCATGACGCTGCACGTCCAGGTGATCCCGCCTCACGACCACGATGCGCTGCTTGAACGCATCCAGCATTTTCTTGAACATCACTACGAAATTGGCCACGCCACCATCCAGATGGAGTATCAGCTCTGTAACGGGCCGGACTGCCACCTTAACGAGGCGCAGTCCGGACATTCACATCAGCATCACCACTAGCTGGAAAGCGCGTGAGAACCTCGCTCACGCGCGCTCTTAATCCACATCCGGCTGCCGTTCAGCGCGATGAAGGTCAGCAGCAGATATTCCAGCGACATCGCATAGACGCCCTGCAGGGCAAAGATCGCCACGCTGATCACGTTGATGATGACCCACAGCAGCCAGTTCTCAACGTATTTACGGGTCATCAGGATCATCGCCGCAATCGACAGCACCATCATGCAGGAATCCCAGAACGGGAAGGCATCCGGCTGGAGCTCGGGCATCGTCACGTTCAGGCCGAAACCGGACATGACCGAAACGGCAACGCGGGTCAGGAACGCAAACACCGGGTTGATATAGACGGTCATTAAGCCAATGGCGACCACGCAGGCGACAAACCAGGCGATGGCTTTCGGCAATGGAAGCCAGCGGATCTGCAGTTCTGCCTCCTGCTGGCTGTTCTGACGCGACCACGCGTACCAGCCGTAAATATTGGCGGCGAAGAAGAACAGCTGCAAAAGCAGGCTGGCGTACAGCTGGATCTGGAAGAAGATAATCGCAAACAGCGTAACGTTAATCAGCCCGAACGCGTAGTTGCTGATCTTCTCCAGGCTTGCCAGCCAGATACAGAGTAATCCCGCCAGCGTGCCAATGGCCTCAATCCATGACAGGTCATAGCCACCTGCACCAATCGGTATATGAACCAGAATGTTCTGCGTGCTAAAAAAATCCATCTTTTCCCCGGGGCGTTTTGAATTAAGTACGTAGTGTAGCTGCAAAATCCAGCATGCGGTTAAGCGGAATTAACGCACCTTCACGCAGGGCGGCATCCACATGGATTTCATGTGCTGCACCGCCCGTCTCGAGCCCTTCGGCAATGGCCTTCAGGCCATTCATCGCCATCCACGGACAATGCGCACAGCTGCGACACGTTGCGCCCTCGCCCGCCGTTGGCGCTTCAAGGAGCTCTTTCTCCGGCACGGCCTGCTGCATCTTGTAGAAGATACCGCGATCGGTCGCCACGATGAGCTGCCTGTTAGGCAGCGTTCTGGCCGCGTTGATAAGCTGGCTGGTTGAGCCCACGGCGTCCGCCATGTCGACAATCGACTGCGGTGATTCAGGGTGAACAAGAATCGCGGCGTCAGGATAAAGTGCCTTCATGCGCGCCAGCGCCTGGGTTTTGAATTCGTCGTGCACAATGCAGGCACCCTGCCAGCAGAGAACGTCAGCCCCCGTCTGCTTCTGGACATAATTTCCAAGATGGCGGTCAGGCGCCCAGATAATTTTCTCGCCAAGGCTATCCAGATGTTCAATCAGCTCAACGGCGATGCTGGAGGTGACAACCCAGTCTGCCCGCGCTTTTACCGCCGCAGAGGTGTTGGCGTAAACCACCACGGTCCGGTCAGGGTAGGCGTCACAGAAGGCCGTGAATTCGTCAATCGGGCAGCCGAGATCCAGTGAACACTCCGCATTAAGCGTCGGCATCAGAATGGTTTTTTCAGGGCTCAGGATCTTTGCCGTTTCGCCCATAAAACGCACGCCAGCAACCAGCAGCGTGGAAGCAGGATGTTTTGCACCGAAGCGTGCCATCTCCAGTGAGTCAGAAATACAGCCCCCGGTCTCTTCCGCCAGTTGCTGAATTTCCGGGTCGGTGTAATAATGGGCCACCATCACCGCATCTCGTTCTTTGAGAAGACGTTTGATCTTCTCACGGTAGAATTGCTTTTCGTCCTGGCTCAGCGGGACAGGCTTTGGCGGAAACGGATAGATTGCGGCTTCAGGATCAAACATCACACTCATTATGGCTTCTCGTTTTACGGGCTTAACAATATTGCCTTTCTTTTGCATGACATAGCAAAACGCATGGCAATTGTGTTTTGTATACTAAACAAGATAGCGAATATGAGAGGAAAAGTCACCGGAAATAGGTGCGGATAGCATTTGTCGGTCAGCGGCTTCGCCTTGCCCGACCTGCACAGACGGCAGATAGCAAAAAGGCGCCTTTAGGGCGCCTTTCTACACTGGTGGGTCGTGCAGGATTCGAACCTGCGACCAATTGATTAAAAGTCAACTGCTCTACCAACTGAGCTAACGACCCTTTTGGGTGTTGCCTGAATTATCACTCGGAACCAATAAAATTGGTGGGTCGTGCAGGATTCGAACCTGCGACCAATTGATTAAAAGTCAACTGCTCTACCAACTGAGCTAACGACCCGAGTGGTGGGTGATGACGGGCTCGAACCGCCGACCCCCTCCGTGTAAAGGAGATGCTCTACCAACTGAGCTAATCACCCACTCTGTACTGCTGGTGTGCGTTAAGTGGTGGGTCGTGCAGGATTCGAACCTGCGACCAATTGATTAAAAGTCAACTGCTCTACCAACTGAGCTAACGACCCACTTTTACGCTGTTTTCACGTTGTTTGATATCCCGTGGCAACGGCGGCATATATTACTGATTTAAGAATTCAGCGCAACAAAAATTTCGATGAAGATCACTTAACTGCTTACGAATCATGCTGCACGACCAGAAATAACGCGATTTCTGGTCATGCGATAATCATCCCATCGAATTCAGACGTTTTTGCGCCTGCTTAGCACCTTCGGTACCCGGGAATTTAGAGACCACCTGCTGATAAACCGCTTTGGCTTTCGCAGTGTCGCCTTTGTCCTGCATGATGACGCCCACTTTATACATCGCATCAGGCGCTTTTGGCGATTTCGGGTAATTTTTCACCACTGAGGCAAAATAAAACGCCGCATCGTCCTTTTTACCCTTGTTGTAATTCAGCTGACCGAGCCAGTAATTCGCATTTGGCTGATAAGTGGAATCAGGGTATTTCTTAACAAAGTTCTGAAACGCAGCAAGCGCGTCATCCTGACGAGATTGATCCTGCACCAGGGCAATGGCCGCGTTGTAGTCCGTATTCGCGTCACCGCTCTGTACAGGCGCACCTGTTGCAGCAGAAGCATCCGCAGCCGGAGCTGATGTCGCCGCACCGGTCTGATCGCCCGCGGCTGGCTGTGCTTGTGCTGCTGCACCACCGCTGCTCAGGCTATCTATCTGCAGCAAAATCTGCTTCTGACGTTCCACAACCTGGTTCAACTGATACTGGCTTTCCTGAATCTGGCCGCGGAGAGAGTCAATATCGTTTTGGTTATCAGAAAGTTGTTGCTGGAGTTGGGTTAAAAGCTGGCTGTGAGCGTTAGAAATACGCTCGAGTTGAGTGACCCGGTCTTCTACCGAGCCTGAGCCGACACTACTGATTGGTGCCTGAGCAAAAGCGGCCCAGGGGGCCGCTATTCCAACCAGTAACGACAGACTCAACAGATGATGTCTGAAGTTACTGCTCATGCAATTCTCTTAGTAAACCAGTACGGCACGACGGTTTTTGGAGTAAGCCGCTTCGTCGTGACCCAGTACTGCAGGTTTTTCTTTACCGTAAGAAACGATGGAGATCTGGTCAGCAGAAACGCCTTTACCCTGCAGGTACATTTTAACAGCGTTAGCACGACGTTCACCCAGGGAGATGTTGTACTCTGGAGTACCACGTTCGTCCGCGTGACCTTCTACGGTGACTTTGTAAGATGGGTTGCTACGCAGGAAGTTAGCGTGAGCATCCAGCATCGCAGCGAAGTCAGAACGGATGTCGTATTTATCCAGATCGAAGTAAACGATGTTGTTCTGCTGCAGCTGCTGCATCTGAAGACGCGCCTGCTCTTCAGAAGACATGTTGCCATTGCCGTTCGCGTCCATACCGGTGCCGGCACCCATCATGCCTTCGCCGCTCTGGTCATTGCTGGCGTTCTTGTTAGAAGAACACGCTGCGATTGCCATTACAGGCAGAGCGATCATCAGCCCCTTCAGCACTTTGTTCAGTTGCATTTCTATGATTCCTTTAGTAATCAATTAATTATTATTTACAGATACGGCGACCAGGCAGGTGATTTTACCTGTCCATCAGTTGCCGGAATACGCGCTTTGAAACGCCCATCTGTAGAAACCAGATTCAGCACAGATCCCATCCCCTGAGAAGAGCTGTAGATTACCATCGTGCCGTTAGGTGCCAGACTTGGCGTTTCATCCAGGAACGTTGACGACAGAACTTGAACGCCACCCGCTACCAGATCCTGTTTGGCAATGTGCTGCTGCCCACCGTTGGAGCTCACCATTACCATAAATTTACCGTCGCTGCTCACGTCTGAGTTCTGGTTCTGCGAACCTTCCCAGGTAATACGCTGCGGAGCACCGCCGTTGATGTTGACTTTATAGATTTGTGGACGGCCAGCCTGGTCAGAAGTAAACGCCAGGTTTTGACTATCCGGGAACCATGAAGGTTCAGTGTTGTTGCTGCGACCGTCGGTCACCTGACGGATCTGGCCAGAGCCAATGTCCATCACGTACAGGTTCAGGCTACCGGTTTTTGACAGCGCAAACGCCAGTTTAGACCCGTCCGGAGAGAAGGAAGGCGCACCGTTGTGACGTGGGAAAGACGCCACCTGACGAACAGCACCGTTTGCCAGCGTCTGGATAACCAGCGCTGAACGGCCACTTTCGAAGGTTACATAGGCCAGTTTAGAACCGTCCGGAGACCAGGCTGGAGACATCAGCGGCTGAGAAGAACGTTTCACCAGGAACTGGTTGTAGCCGTCGTAGTCAGATACGCGCAGCTCATACGGGAACTGACCACCGTTGGTCTGCACCACATAAGCAATACGAGTACGGAACGCCCCTTTAATGCCGGTCAGTTTTTCAAATACCGCATCGCTGGCAGCGTGTGCCGCGTAGCGCAGGTACTGCTTAGTGACCTTGTAAGAGTTCTGTGCCAGAACGGTACCCGGTGCACCACCGGTATCCACCAGCTGCCAGGCCACGTTGTAAGAGCCGTCCGGGTTAGGCGTAACCTGACCCACAACCACGGCATCAATACCCAGTGCAGACCATGCTGCAGGCTGTACTTCCTGCGCGCTGCCCGGCTGCTGAGGCAGACGAGAACGATCTAACGGGTTGAATTTACCGCTGTTACGCAGGTCAGCCGCCACGATGCCACCGGCATCTTCAGGTGCAGCGCCAGGACCGGCCCACTGGAACGGAACAACACCGATTGGGCGTGCCGAGTCCACCCCCTGGGTGATCTCGATACGTACTTCTGCGTGCAGTACTGCTGCCCACAGCATTAAAAAACTAAATGCTACACGTAATGCCTGCTTCATCATATCTCCCTTATCCGGGTAACCTTACCCACGATAATTTAGCAGAATGTTAACAAACTCAAATAGACAAAACTACCAGAACCCTGTGACTAAACCTGGTCTATTTTTCCCCGTTTGCACGGGGAAAATGTAACTTAAGGTTTGAAGTCCAGCGGCGCATTTTTGAAGACTTCGTAAACTGCCTGAGACGGCGGTTTAGGCATCTTCGCCTGACGCGCTGCAGCCAGGGCCGCAGTACATAAAGCCGGGTCGCCACCTTCAGATTTGATATCCAGCAGCATGCCGTCCGGAGCCAGTTTTATACGCAACGTACACGTTTTACCGGTATAGGAAGACGCATCATAGAATCGGCTTTCAATAGCGGATTTAATCTGCGCGGCATAACCGTTGATTTCAGCCCCTGTCGCACCGTTACTCTTAGTGTTACCACTTCCCGTCGGCGCTGCGTTGTTTCCTTTCGCCCCACCGCCCGTTTTCGGTGCATTCTTACCGGAGCTCAAATCGCCCAGCAGATCGTCAACCCCTGCGGCGGCAGCAGCTTTTTCAGCAGCCGCGGCCTTTTTGGCCGCCGCTTTATCAGCAGCAGCTTTCTTATCGGCAGCGGCCTTCTCAGCTGCAGCTTTCTTATCGGCGGCAGCCTTCTCAGCTGCAGCTTTTTTATCGGCAGCGGCTTTTTCAGCGGCGGCAGCTTTTTCTGCAGCCGCTTTCTCAGCAGCAGCCGCTTTCTTCGCGGCCTCGGCAGCAGCTTTCTTCTCTGCTTCCTGAGCGGCTTTTTTCGCGGCTTCCGCTTCGGCTTTCTTCTGAGCATCGGCAGCGGCTTTTTTCGCGGCTTCCGCTTCGGCTTTCTTCTGAGCATCAGCAGCGGCTTTCTTCGCGGCTTCCGCTTCAGCTTTCTTCTGAGCATCGGCAGCGGCTTTCTTCGCCGCTTCTGCCGCTAATTTTGCCTGGGCATCAGCCTGTGCTTTCGCGTCCGCTGCGGCTTTTGCTGCCGCCTCTTCCGCCTGCTTTTGCTGTTCCTGTGCTTTCTTCGCGGCCTCTTCGGCTTGCTTCTGCTGTTCCGCCTGCTCTTTCGCAGCTTCCTGCGCCTGCAAACGCTCTTTCTCAAGCTGCTTCAGACGCTCCTGCTCTGCGGCCTGCTTTTCACGCAGTTCTTCCGCCTGCTGTTGCGACTGTTTTTCTCGCTGCTCTTCAGCCCGTTTGGCACTCGCCTTCTGCTGCTGTTCGCGATTATAGTTCTGTACTACCGCACCGGGATCCACCATCACGGCGTCAATGGAAGACCCTCCACCGCCGCCGGCTGATGCATCAATATGCTCGTCGAACGAACTCCAGATCAGCGCTGCAAAGAGAATCACGTGCAGCACTGCGGAGACGATTATCGCTCGCTTAAGCTTGTCGTTCTGTTCGGTTGCCTTTGACACTATCGGTTCCCAAAAACTACGCGGATGATCAAATAGGTTGGGTCATTAAGCCAACTGACTTAACACCCGCACTATGTAGCAAGTTCAGCGCTTTAATAATTTCATCGTAGGGTACGTCTTTCGCGCCACCGATTAAGAAGACCGTTTTCGGATTTGACTCCAGACGACGCTGCGCTTCAGCAATAACCTGCTCAGGCGGCAGCTGATCCATACGATCTTTCTCTACCACGACGCTGTATTGCCCTACGCCGGAAACCTCAATGATAACCGGAGGATCGTCATTGGTGCTCACCGCCTGTGATTCTGTCGCATCCGGCAGATCCACCTCCACGCTCTGAGTAATGATTGGCGCTGTCGCCATGAAGATCAGCAGCAGTACCAGCAGGACGTCCAGCAGTGGAACGATATTGATTTCGGACTTGAGCTCGCGACGACCTCGTCCACGCGATCTGGCCATGGTTTACCCCTTGTTGCTCTCGGTGCTGGTAAACGCCTGACGGTGCAGAATCGCAGTGAACTCTTCCATAAAGTTGTCGTAGTTCAGTTCCAGTTTGTTCACGCGCTGGTTCAGACGGTTGTAAGCCATAACCGCAGGAATTGCCGCAAACAGACCGATAGCGGTCGCAATCAGTGCTTCAGCGATACCCGGTGCAACCATCTGCAACGTCGCCTGCTTCACCGCGCCCAGCGCGATAAAGGCGTGCATGATCCCCCACACGGTACCAAACAGGCCGATATACGGGCTGATGGAACCGACAGTGCCGAGGAATGGAATATGCGTTTCGAGATTTTCCAGCTCACGGTTCATAGAGATACGCATCGCACGCGAGGCACCTTCTACAACCGCTTCCGGCGCATGATTGTTTGCACGATGCAGACGAGCAAACTCTTTGAAACCGCTATAAAAAATTTGCTCGGAGCCTGTAAGGTTTTCACGGCGTCCCTGGCTTTCCTGATACAGACGAGAAAGCTCAATACCCGACCAGAACTTATCTTCAAACGCTTCAGCTTCACGGCCAGCGGCATTGAGGATACGCGTTCTCTGGATGATGATGGCCCAGGATGCGATTGAAAAACCAATCAAAATCAACATGATAAGTTTAACCAGAAGGCTTGCCTTCAGGAACAAATCAAGGATATTCATGTCAGTCACTGCTTAAACTCCGCGACAATAGACTTAGGAAGCGCACGAGGCTTCATTATGGTTGGATCAACACAAACAATCAGCACTTCAGCTGAGTTCAGTACGGTATTCTCTGCGTTGACTATCCGCTGCGTGAAAACCAGTGAGGTCCCGCGCATTGATGTAATTTCAGTTTGGACTTCGAGCATATCGTCGAGTCTGGCAGGCGCAAAATACTCAAGCGTCATCTTGCGTACCACGAAGGCAACTCGCTCAGCCAACAGCACCTGTTGACTAAAGTGATGATGGCGCAGCATCTCTGTGCGTGCCCGTTCATAAAAAGCAACGTAGCTGGCGTGGTAAACCACACCACCGGCATCGGTATCTTCGTAATAGACACGAACCGGCCATCGAAACAGCGTTGTATTCACTTTACATCCCGGTAATGCAACAAAAGTTAATGCTTTTAAACTTCGCTACTATACGCGCGGGAAAGAGGGTTGGGAATGGGAGAAAGTAAACGGAGAGTAAATTTTTATGGGCTCGGGTAAGCCCATAACGTTAACGGACATTTCTTATTCAGAAGAAGAAGAAAATCAAACCGGCGAGAAGCACCAGATCGGCAATCAGCGGGCAAAAAATTCCCTGCCAGTGAACGGCTTTCGGACGAAAGCCCACGCCGTGGATCACACCTGCGCACACCGCCCACATAATGAGAAAGCCGTGCCAGATTTCAAGCTCGCTGGTTTTCGCTGCAAAGCGCGAAGGGTCCCAGAAGATACAACCTGCCAGCAGTAATGCCATCACTAAAGAAAGCGCCCGTAGCGGGCGCTTATCCATTACCGCGTAAAGCGTCGCGATAATATTCATCAGTGTTTTTCTTCACCCGCTTTGGTCGCTTCGACGTGCTCAAGCGCCAGGGCAGTGATGACACCAAATGCACAGGCAAGAAGCGTCCCTAAAATCCATGCGAAATACCACATATTCAGCTCCTTACTTAGTACATAGAGTGGGTGTTGCTTTCGATATGTTCTTTAGTGATGCGACCGAACATTTTCCAGTAACACCAGGTGGTGTAGAGCAGGATAATCGGTACGAACACGCAAGCAACATACGTCATCAGGTTCAGCGTCAGCTGGCTGGACGTTGCGTCCCACATGGTCAGGCTAGCATTCAGCATGGTGCTGGATGGCATGACGAATGGGAACATCGCAATACCCGCCGTCAGGATGATGCACGCCAGGGTCAGCGAAGAGAACACGAACGCCAGCGCGCCTTTCTCCAGACGAGACGTCAACACGGTCAGCAGCGGCAGCAATACGCCCAGAGCCGGGATCGCCCACAGCGCAGGGGTGTTATTGAAGTTCACCAGCCAGGCGCCAGCCTGACGCGCCACTTCTTTGGTCAGCGGGTTAGACGGTGCCGAGTGGTTAATTGCAGAGGTCACCACATAACCATCAATCCCGTACACCACCCACACACCGGCCAGTGCGAAGCAGACCAGCGTCACCAGCGCAGCGACCTGAGCCGTCGCGCGCGAACGCAGGTGCAGTTCACCAACCGTACGCATCTGCAGATAGGTTGCGCCCTGAGTGATGATCATCGCCACGCTCACCACGCCGGCCAGCAGGCCAAACGGATTCAGCAGCTGGAAGAAGTTACCGGTGTAGTAAAGACGCATGTATTCGTCCAGGTGGAACGGTACGCCCTGCAACAGGTTACCGAACGCCACGCCGATCACCAGCGGTGGAACGAAGCTACCGATGAAGATGCCCCAGTCCCACATGTTGCGCCAGCGGGTGTCTTCAATCTTGGAACGGTAGTCGAAACCAACCGGACGGAAGAATAAAGAGGCCAGCACCAGAATCATCGCCACGTAGAAGCCGGAGAACGCAGCCGCGTAGACCATCGGCCAGGCAGCGAACAGCGCGCCGCCAGCGGTGATCAGCCACACCTGGTTACCGTCCCAGTGAGGGGCGATGGAGTTGATCATGATTCGACGCTCGGTGTCATTACGACCGAGGAAACGGGTGAGCATCCCCACCCCCATGTCGAAACCATCCGTGACGGCAAAACCGATCAGCAGAACGCCAACCAGCAGCCACCAGATAAAACGCAATACTTCATAATCGATCATTTGATGACTCCTGTCTTAGCGTGCCGGCTGAGTAGTCGCAGTGGACTGCTCGTAGTGATAGCGACCGGTTTTCAGGCTGCTTGGGCCAAGGCGCGCGAACTTGAACATCAGGAACAGTTCAGCCACCAGGAACAGGGTGTACAGACCACAAATCAGCAGCATGGAGAAGATCAGGTCGCCCGCTGTCAGGGACGAGTTCGCTACCGCCGTTGGCAGTACCTCACCAATCGCCCATGGCTGACGGCCGTACTCCGCAACAAACCAGCCGGATTCGATCGCGATCCACGGCAGTGGAATACCGTACAGCGCGGTGCGCAGCAGCCATTTTTTCTCGCCGATGCGGTTACGAATCACGGACCAGAAGGACGCCGCAATGATCAGCAGCATGATGATGCCGCAGCCCACCATGATACGGAATGCGAAGTACAGTGGCGCAACGCGTGGAATCGAATCTTTGGTTGCCATCTGGATCTGCGCTTCTGTCGCATCAGAAACGTTCGGGGTATAACGCTTCAACAGCAAACCGTAACCCAGATCTTTCTTCACGTTGTTGAACTGGTCGCGAACGGCCTGGTCGGTAGAACCGGCACGCAGCTGTTCCAGCAGCGAGTAAGCTTTCATACCGTTACGGATACGCTCTTCGTGCTGAACCATCAGCTCTTTCAGACCGGTCACCTGCTTATCAACAGAACGGGTGGCGATGATACCCAGCGCATAAGGGATCTGAATGGCGAAGCGGTTTTCCTGCGCGTCCTGATCCGGAATACCGAACAGCGTAAAGGCAGCAGGCGCCGGTTGGGTTTCCCATTCGGCTTCGATGGCGGCCAGTTTGGTTTTCTGCACGTCACCCATTTCGTAACCGGATTCATCACCCAGAACGATAACAGAGAGGATTGCAGCCATACCGAAGCTTGCAGCGATAGCAAAGGAGCGCTTAGCAAACGCGAAGTCACGACCGCGCAGCATGTAGTAAGAGCTGATGCCCAGTACAAACATCGCGCCGCACACGTAGCCAGAAGCGACGGTGTGAACGAATTTAACCTGTGCAACCGGGTTCAGGACCAGCTCGGCAAAGCTGACCATCTCCATACGCATGGTTTCGAAGTTGAAATCAGACGCGATAGGGTTCTGCATCCAGCCGTTCGCCACCAGAATCCACAGCGCGGACAGGTTCGAACCTAATGCCACCAGCCAGGTCACCGCCATATGCTGGACTTTACCCAGACGGTCCCAGCCGAAGAAGAACAGACCTACAAAGGTGGATTCGAGGAAGAATGCCATCAGACCTTCAATGGCCAGCGGCGCACCGAAGATATCCCCTACATAGTGGGAATAGTAAGACCAGTTAGTCCCGAACTGGAACTCCATGGTCAAACCGGTTGCCACGCCCAGCGCGAAGTTGATACCAAACAACTTGCCCCAGAACTTGGTCATATCTTTATAAATCTGTTTGCCGGAGAGAACGTATACCGTTTCCATAATGGCCAGCAGGAACGCCATACCGAGCGTCAGTGGCACAAACAGGAAGTGGTACATCGCGGTCAAGGCAAACTGTAAGCGCGACAGTTCGACTATATCTAACATCATGACTCCTTGCTCATCGCATGAAGACTCCGAGAGTGAACCCCGTCAGAGAGAGATCCACACGCATGCCCCAATACAAATTATTCGCATCCTTGTCGTCGTTATTACCCTGAAGGAGGATAAAAACGATGACGTGAGGTTACAAATACGTTAATAAAAAACTCAAATTGATCCCGCAAATATAATACGCTGCAAAACCCTTACAATAAACAGGTTTTTATTGAATCACATTTACGTTTTTCGACGGCGATCAATTTATAGCAAAATTACCACTTTTCGGCCATTTTGATCGGGGACAATTTACCGCCTTTTGATGGGTTTTTCCAAGGATTAAACATTGATTTAAATCAAAAACAATCCTTTGTGTTAAATGTGTTTTGATGCGGTGAACATAGTAAAAACCATGTTAAAGATATGTATATAAAATACAATTAAGGTTATCAAGTCGATTGATGAATATAAACAGAATTGATTTTTATTAACTCAGAAGCCCGAATGCCTAATTTATTCAGGACATAAATTTTAGTGCGTTTTTTCGTTTTTTTCCATCCGCTCTCTTTAAGGTAAATAAATAACAATTATTTTACTTTTATCCCCCTCTCTAATTAACACCATTTAGTGACTATTGCATGATGCCCGGCAGGCAATAAAAAAGGCCGCTTTACAGCGGCCAACCATGTCGAAACGGACATTTTTATACTTCAACGCCCCCCTTTCGGGGAGCAGAGAGGACTTACTTAATGATGGATTTCAGTGCTTCGCCGATATCCGCCAGGCTACGAACGGTTTTCACGCCTGCGGCTTCCAGCGCTGCGAATTTCTCATCAGCCGTACCCTTACCACCGGCGATGATCGCGCCTGCGTGACCCATACGCTTGCCTTTCGGCGCGGTCACACCCGCGATGTAACCGACAACTGGCTTGGTCACGTGTTCTTTGATGTAAGCAGCGGCTTCTTCTTCCGCGCTACCACCGATCTCACCGATCATCACGATCGCTTCGGTCTGTGGATCTTCCTGGAACAGCTTCAGGATGTCGATGAAGTTAGAGCCCGGGATCGGGTCACCGCCGATGCCAACGCAGGTGGACTGGCCGAAGCCGTAATCGGTGGTCTGCTTCACAGCTTC
This sequence comes from Enterobacter sp. R-1.6.2, assembly GCF_035064085.1. NCBI lineage: Bacteria > Pseudomonadati > Pseudomonadota > Gammaproteobacteria > Enterobacterales > Enterobacteriaceae > Enterobacter > Enterobacter sp. R-1.6.2. The sequence goes on along the minus strand of NZ_JASEYI010000004.1, from coordinate 88,065 downwards.
ATAGGTCAGCGTACCGGAACGGGACACGATGCCCACTTTCCCCGGCTTGTGAATGTGGCCCGGCATGATGCCGATTTTGCATTCGCCCGGGGTGATAACGCCAGGGCAGTTCGGGCCGATCATGCGCACGCCTGCTTCATCCAGCTTCACCTTCACGGTCAGCATATCCAGCGTCGGGATGCCTTCAGTGATGGTGATGATCAGCTTGATGCCTGCATCGATCGCTTCCAGAATGGAGTCTTTGCAGAACGGTGCCGGAACGTAGATCACGGTCGCGGTTGCGCCCGTCGCTTCAACGGCTTCACGCACGGTGTTGAATACCGGCAGGCCCAGATGCGTGGTGCCGCCTTTACCTGGCGTTACGCCGCCAACCATCTGCGTGCCGTAGGCAATCGCCTGTTCGGAGTGGAAAGTCCCCTGGCTACCGGTGAAGCCCTGGCAGATAACCTTGGTATCTTTATTAATTAAAACTGACATTATTTCCCCTCCACTGCGGCAACAACCTGCTGAGCTGCATCCGTCAGACTTTTCGCTGCAATAATATTCAGGCCGCTGTCAGCCAGTTTTTTCGCGCCGAGTTCAGCGTTGTTACCTTCCAGACGCACAACCACCGGAACGTTAACACCCACTTCTTCTACCGCACCGATGATACCGTCGGCGATCAGGTCGCAACGAACGATGCCGCCGAAGATGTTAACCAGAACGGCCTTCACGTTGTCGTCAGAGAGGATGATTTTGAACGCTTCGGTTACGCGCTCTTTGGTTGCGCCACCGCCTACGTCGAGGAAGTTTGCTGGCTCACCGCCGTGCAGCTTAACGATGTCCATGGTGCCCATTGCCAGGCCCGCACCGTTAACCATGCAGCCGATGTTGCCGTCCAGCGCCACGTAGTTCAGCTCCCACTGTGCAGCCTGCGCTTCACGTGGGTCTTCCTGAGACTGGTCGCGCATTTCGCGCAGATCGGACTGGCGGAACAGCGCGTTGCCGTCAGCGCCCAGCTTGCCGTCGAGGCAGATCAGGTCGCCCTGAGTGGTGATCACCAGCGGGTTGATCTCGATCAGCGCCAGGTCGCGCTCCAGGAAGATATTCGCCAGCCCCATGAAAATCTTGGTGAACTGCTGAACCAGCTTGCCTTCCAGGCCCAGTTTGAACGCCAGCTCGCGACCCTGGTAAGGCATTGGGCCTGCCAGCGGATCGATTGCCACTTTGTGGATCAGGTGCGGGGTTTCTTCCGCCACCTTTTCGATTTCCACGCCGCCTTCGGTAGACGCCATGAACACCACGCGACGGGAGCTACGGTCAACAACCGCGCCCAGGTACAGTTCTTTCGCGATGTCGGTCGCCGCTTCAACCAGGATCTGGTTAACCGGCTGGCCGTTCGCATCTGTCTGGTAGGTTACCAGACGCTTGCCGAGCCAATGTTCAGCAAACGCACGAATCTCTTCTTTGCTCTTAACAACCTTCACACCGCCCGCTTTACCACGGCCACCAGCGTGAACCTGACACTTAACTACCCAAGGGCCGGAACCGATTTTAGATGCGGCTTCTTCTGCTTCACGCGGGGTAGTACAGGCATAACCCACCGGAGCCGGTAAGCCATACCGGGCAAACAGCTGTTTGGCCTGATATTCATGTAAGTTCATGTGTTCTATCCATCCTTCAGGTAATCGTTAGGTCGTGCTTTTATTGGCCCGGCAGCCATACGCCGCCGGGCAAGACTGCAAAACTAGACGTCCAGCAGCAGACGGGTTGGATCTTCCAGCAGCTCTTTAATCGCGACCAGGAAGCCCACGGACTCGCGGCCGTCGATCAGGCGGTGATCGTACGAGAGCGCCAGGTACATCATCGGCAGGATCTCAACTTTACCGTCTACCGCCATCGGGCGATCTTTAATGGCATGCATACCCAGGATCGCGCTCTGCGGCGGGTTAATGATCGGGGTAGACATCAGCGAGCCGAATACGCCGCCGTTGGTAATGGTGAAGTTACCGCCGGTCAGGTCGTCTACGGTCAGCTTGCCGTCGCGGCCTTTTACAGCCAGCTCTTTAATGTTTTTCTCGATGTCAGCCATACCCAGGGTATCCACATCACGCAGAACCGGGGTGACCAGGCCGCGTGGAGTAGAAACCGCCATGCTGACGTCGAAATAGTTGTGGTAAACCACGTCATCGCCATCGATAGACGCGTTCACTTCCGGGTAGCGTTTCAGCGCTTCAACTACCGCTTTCACGTAGAAGGACATAAAGCCCAGACGGATGCCGTGACGTTTTTCAAACGCGTCACCGTACTGCTTGCGCAGATCCATGATTGGCTTCATGTTCACTTCGTTGAAGGTGGTCAGCATCGCGGTGGAGTTTTTCGCTTCCAGCAGACGCTCGGCCACGCGCTTGCGCAGGCGAGTCATTGGCACACGTTTTTCGCTGCGGGCACCCAGAGCAGGCTGTGCTGCTGGTGCTGCCGCAGGGGCTTTCGCTTCTGCCTGAGCTGGCGCTTTCGCCAGGTGTTTGTCGATGTCTTCGCGGGTCAGACGACCGCCCACACCGGTGCCTTTGATGGCTGCCGGGTCAAGGCTGTGTTCAGCCAGCAGGCGACGGATCGCCGGGCTGAGAGCGTCGTTAGACTGTTCTTCCAGAGAAGCCTGCTGGCGCTGAGCCGGCGTAGAGGCTTTCTCTTCAGATTTCGCGCTGGACTCTTTGCCCGCGCTGTTGCCTTCACGCAGGCGACCCAGGATCTGACGAGAGGTTACGGTGGTACCTTCATCTTCCAGCACCGCGTCCAGAACGCCATCCGCCGAAGCCGGTACTTCCAGTACCACTTTGTCAGTTTCGATTTCTACCAGCACTTCATCGCGCTTAACGGCATCGCCTGGTTTTTTGTGCCAGGTAGCGACGGTCGCATCTGCTACGGATTCAGGCAGGTCGGGAACAAGAATATCTACGCTACTCATTTTGTATCCTTTAATTAATCGACGTTCAGCGCGTCATTGACCAGATCTTGTTGCTGCTTCTGGTGAACGGACATATACCCTACCGCCGGAGAGGCGGAGGCCGGGCGACCTGCATAACGCAGGGCTGACCCAAATGGAATCACTTCACGGAAATGATGTTGGCTGCAGTACCATGCGCCCTGGTTGAGCGGCTCTTCCTGGCACCAGACAAAATCATGTACGTGAGCATATTGTTTCAGCACTTCCTGCATCGCCTGATGCGGGAACGGATAAAGCTGTTCGATACGCACGATGGCGACATCTTTCTGATCGTTCTTGCGGCGCTGTTCCAGCAGGTCGTAATAAACCTTACCAGAACACATCACCACGCGCTTCACGCCCTGCGGATCCAGCTCGTCAATTTCACCGATGGCTGGCAGGAAGGTTCCGTTCGCCAGTTCTTCCAGGCTCGACACCGCCAGCGGGTGACGCAGCAGGGATTTCGGCGACATCACCACCAGCGGACGGCGCATACCGCGCAGCGCCTGACGACGCAGCATGTGGTAGACCTGAGCCGGGGTGGACGGTACGCAGACCTGCATGTTCTGCTCGGCGCAGAGCTGCAGATAACGTTCCAGACGCGCGGAGGAGTGCTCCGGACCCTGACCTTCATAACCGTGCGGCAGCAACATTACCAGGCCACACATACGGCCCCACTTCTGCTCGCCGGAGGAGATGAACTGGTCGATAACCACCTGCGCGCCGTTGGCGAAGTCACCGAACTGCGCTTCCCAGATGGTCAGGGTGCGTGGTTCAGCGGTGGCATAACCGTATTCGAAGGCCAGAACCGCTTCTTCAGACAGCACGGAGTCCCAGACCTTGAACTGGCCCTGACCGTTGTGCACGTGCTGCAGCGGGGTGTAGGTTGAACCGTTGGACTGGTTGTGAACAACCGCGTGACGGTGGAAGAAGGTCCCACGGCCCGCATCTTCACCGGACAGACGAACAGGAATGCCTTCGTCAACCAGCGTTGCGTAGGCCAGCGTTTCCGCGCCGCCCCAGTCGAACAGCTTCTCGCCTGCCGCCATGGACTGACGGTCAGCGTAGATTTTCTGCACGCGAGACTGCATCTCGATAGCGTCCGGTACGGTGCTGATGCGTTTAGCCAGCTCCTGCAGGCGCTTCATCTCAACCTTGTTCGGGTAGCTCTCATCCCACTCGTGGTTGAGGTACGGCGACCAGGTAAAGGAGTGCATGTTCATCGGGCGCAGCTCTTTGACCACGCATTCACCCGCATCCAGCGCGTCGCGGTAGAGGTTGACCATTTCGGTCGCATCTTCCAGCGTCGTCACTTTGTCGCTCTCCAGCTTGTCAGCATAGATTTTGCGCGGGGTCGGGTGTTTTTTGATTTTCTGATACATCAACGGCTGGGTTGCACTTGGCTCGTCCGCTTCGTTGTGGCCGTGACGGCGGTAGCAGAAGAGGTCAATGAACACATCGCGTTTAAAGGTATTACGGAAGTCCAGCGCCAGACGGGTAACGAAAGCAACGGCTTCCGGGTCATCCGCGTTAACGTGGAAGATTGGCGCCTGCACCATCTTACCGATGTCGGTGCAGTACGGGGTAGAACGCGCGTCAAGCGGGTTAGAAGTGGTAAAGCCCACCTGGTTGTTGATCACGATGCGAACGGTACCGCCCACTTCATAACCACGCGCTTTCGACATGTTCAGGGTTTCCTGAACCACGCCCTGCCCTGTTACCGCCGCATCGCCGTGGATGGTGATCGGCAGCACTTTATTGCTGCTCGGCTCGTCCAGACGATCCAGACGCGCACGCACGGAACCGATAACCACCGGGCTAACGATTTCCAGGTGTGACGGGTTAAACGCCAGCGCCAGGTGAACCAGACCGCCTTCGGTTTCGATATCCGACGAGAAGCCCATGTGGTACTTCACGTCGCCGGTGCCAAGGTGTTCTTTATGTTTGCCCGCGAATTCGTCGAACAGGTCCTGCGGTTTTTTACCCAGCACGTTGACCAGCACGTTCAGACGACCACGGTGCGCCATGCCCAGTACCACTTCACGGGTGCCGCTCTTGCCTGCGTGACGAATCAGCTCTTTGAGCATCGGCACCAGCGCGTCGCCGCCTTCCAGCGAGAAGCGTTTTGCGCCCGGGAATTTCGCGCCCAGATAGCGCTCAAGCCCTTCCGCTGCGGTCAGTTCGTTCAGGAAGCGTTTTTTCTCGTCAGCCGAGAAGGTCGCGTGGCCCGCTACGGATTCGATGCGCTGCTGGATCCAGCGTTTCTCTTCGGTAGAGGTAATGTGCATGTATTCCGCGCCGATGGAGCCGCAGTAGGTTTGCTTGAGCGCGTCAATCAGATCGCCCAGCTTCATCGTGTCTTTGCCGATGGCAAAGGAACCTACGTTAAAGCTTTCCTGGAAATCGGCCTCGGTCAGATCGTGATACGCCGGATCGAGATCGGCCACACGGTCTTGCTGCCACAGTCCCAGCGGATCGAGATTCGCATGCTGGTGACCACGGAAGCGATAAGCGTTGATAAGCTGCAGGACTTTAACCTGCTTCGCATTAGTGTCAGGGTCGGAAATCGCAGAAGAGTAACGTGAGGCATCCTTCGCCAGACGACGGAAATAATCACGTGTTTTGGAATGGAATTGATCCGGTTTGACCCCTGTGCCAGGCAACTGCTGGAACATGGAACGCCAGTTTGCGTCCACTGAGTCAGGATCGGTTAAGAAGTCTTCATAGAGCTGTTCAATCCAGCTCTGGTTCGCACCAGAAAGGAAAGAAGAGTCCAGCCAGGCTTTCATTGCGCCGTTCTGCATCGTGATCCCTTAAGCATTTTTATGCTTACTTTCGCCGTAGAAACTACCACGCACACCACGTGTACGTGCCGGGGTTCACCTGCGAGCTCTTTGTGGCCCGCGAAGGAACCTTTAGAAACTGTCTAGACTTCAGGGCAGTTTTTAAAGGTTTCTGCAAACTGTCCCCTCTCCCTTGGGGAGAGGGTTAGGGTGAGGGGAACAGCGCTCCCCTCTCACTACTTACGCACTGCGCTGCAACAGCATCGACTTAATATGGCCGATGGCGCGCGTCGGGTTCAGCCCCTTCGGACACACACTGACGCAGTTCATGATGCTATGGCAGCGGAATACGCTGAAAGCGTCACTCAGCCCTTCCAGACGGCTATCGGTTTCGGTGTCGCGGCTATCGATCAGGAAGCGATAGGCAGCCAGCAGACCGGCCGGGCCGATAAACTTGTCCGGGTTCCACCAGAACGACGGGCAGGACGTTGAACAGCATGCGCAGAGAATACACTCGTACAACCCATCGAGTTTTTCACGCTGCTCAGGAGACTGTAAGTGCTCGCGAGCGGGTGGATTTTGCCCATTATTCAATAAGTAAGGCTTAATCTTCTCATATTGTGCATAGAATTGCCCCATGTCTACCACCAAATCACGCACGACCGGCAGGCCTGGCAGAGGACGGATAACAATTTTCTGACCAGGACGCTGCAGCGCTGAAATTGGCGTGATGCAGGCCAGGCCATTTTTGCCGTTCATGTTCACACCGTCAGAGCCACAAACCCCTTCACGGCAGGAGCGGCGGAACGACAGCGTAGGATCTTTTTCTTTCAGCTGGATTAAGGCATCCAGCAGCATCATGTCGCGACCTTCTTCCGCTTCCAGGGTGTAGTCCTGCATACGCGGAGCGTCATCAACATCCGGGTTATAACGATAAACTGAGAATTCGAGTTTCATTATCCTGTCTCCGCATTAGTAAGTACGAATCTTCGGCGGGAACGCCGGACGCAGTTTCGGTTCCATGTTGACGCTACGACGCGTCATGGATTCCGACTCTGGCAGATACAGGGAATGGCACAGCCAGTTTTCGTCATCACGATCCGGGAAGTCGAAGCGGCTATGCGCGCCACGGCTTTCGGTACGGAAGTTTGCCGACATCGCCGTCGCGAACGCGGTTTCCATCAGGTTATCCAGCTCCAGGCACTCAACGCGCTGGGTGTTGAATTCGCTGGAGGTGTCGTCCAGACGGGCATTTTTCAGACGCTCGCGGATCGCTTTCAGCTGCTCAAGACCTTTGGCCATCGCGTCGCCTTCGCGGAATACCGAGAAGTTGTGCTGCATGCATTCCTGCAGCGCTTTACGGATTTCCACCGGATCTTCGCCGTTACGGTTACCGTTCCAGCGGTTGAGGCGCTCAAGAGAGGCATCAATTTCGTCGTCGGTTGCGTCACGCAGCGCGCCCTGCTCGGCAATGGATTCCTGCAGATGCAGACCGACTGCACGACCAAACACCACCAGGTCCAGCAGGGAGTTGCCGCCCAGACGGTTTGCACCGTGTACGGATACGCAGGCAATTTCGCCTACCGCGAACAGGCCAGGAATGACCACGTCTTCGCCCTGCTCGTTTACGGTCAGCGCCTGACCGGTCACTTTGGTCGGAATACCGCCCATCATGTAGTGGCAGGTTGGGATAACCGGAATCGGCTCTTTCACCGGGTCGACGTGTGCGAAGGTGCGGGACAGTTCCAGGATGCCCGGCAGACGGGACTCCAGAACTTCTTTACCCAGATGGTCGAGCTTCAGCTTCGCGTGTGGACCCCACGGGCCGTCACAGCCGCGGCCTTCACGGATTTCGATCATGATGGAACGCGCCACCACGTCACGACCCGCCAGGTCTTTCGCATTCGGGGCATAACGCTCCATGAAGCGCTCGCCGTGCTTGTTCAGCAGGTAGCCACCTTCACCGCGGCAGCCTTCTGTTACCAGAACGCCCGCACCGGCGATACCGGTTGGGTGGAACTGCCACATCTCCATATCCTGCACCGGCACGCCCGCGCGGATAGCCATACCGACGCCGTCACCGGTATTGATGTGGGCGTTGGTGGTGGACTGATAGATACGGCCTGCGCCGCCGGTAGCCAGCACGGTAGCGCGGGCTTTGAAGTAAACCACTTCACCGGTTTCGATGCACAGCGCGGTACAGCCGACGATTGCGCCATCGGCGTTTTTCACCAGATCCAGCGCGTACCACTCGGAGAAGATGGTGGTATGGTTTTTCAGGTTCTGCTGATACAGGGTGTGCAGCAGTGCGTGACCGGTACGGTCAGCCGCCGCCGCGGTACGTGCCGCCTGCTCGCCGCCGAAGTTTTTCGACTGGCCGCCAAACGGACGCTGATAGATGGTGCCATTTTCCAGACGGGAGAACGGCAGACCCATGTGGTCCAGCTCCAGAATCGCTTCCGGGCCGGTTTTACACATATATTCGATGGCATCCTGGTCGCCGATGTAGTCGGAACCTTTTACCGTGTCGTACATGTGCCATTCCCAGTTATCTTCATGGGAGTTACCCAGCGCAACGGTGATACCGCCCTGCGCAGACACAGTGTGGGAACGGGTCGGGAAAACTTTAGAGAGCAGCGCACAGGTCTGGCCGCTCTGGGAAATTTGCAGTGCGGCACGCATACCTGCGCCACCGGCACCAATTACAACAGCATCAAATTCTCTGACTGGCAGTTTCATTACACACCCCACACCACAACGAATCCATAAATAACGTAAACCACCAGTGCAACAACAATGGCCAGCTGCAGTGGGAGGCGAATCGCCAGCGGTTTAACGTAATCGGTCAACACCTGCCACATTCCAATCCACGCATGAATAAGGATGGAGAACAGAGCCAGCAGGGTGAACACTTTGGTGAAGGCGGATCCGAAGAACCCACTCCAGATTTCCCACGTCAGCGTGCCGCTGGTCGCGAAGAAACCGATCATATAGATGATGTAAAGAGTGAGAACGATGGCGGTAGCACGGACCAGAATGAAGTCATGTACGCCGTTGCGTCCTAATGCGGAGGCGTTGCTTACCATACGAGAACTCCTGCGAGAAGTGAAAGCACGACAGTAATCACAAATGAAATGTTAGCGGAGCGTTTCCCGGCTTCGAAAGTCTCTTCCAGGTAGCCAAAGTCCATCAGCATATGGCGAACACCCACGACGACGTGGTACGCCAGCGCGGTCAGAATGCCCCACATGATAAATTTCACGAAGAAGCTGTTCATGATGGCGGAGGCCTGGAGGAATCCTTCAGGGGAAGAGAGGCTGGTGCCCAGTAACCACAGCAAAATACCGACCGCCACAAACGTAATCACACCAGAAACACGGTGCAGAATGGACGCTATTGCTGTTACAGGGAACCGGATCGTTTTGAGATCCAGATTGACAGGTCTTTGTTTTTTCACATTTCTTATCATGAATAACGCCCACATGCTGTTCTTATTGTTTCCTTCCTCCGGACTGCGATGCGGGTCAAGCAGCGTTCCTTTTCTATAACTGCGCGTCATGCAAAACACTGCTTCCAGATGCTTAAACGACACGTTACAACGCTGGGTGGCTCGGGATTGCAGGGTGTTCCGGAGACCTGGCGGCAGTATAGGCCGTTCACAAAATCATTACAATTAACCTACATACAGTTTGTCGGGTTTTCTCTGGAACAGTGATCAGGGTCACGATAACAACATCTTTTTAATTTTTAATCATCTGATTTGACAAATGTTAAACAATATTGTTACAAACGTCATCAGAAAAGGCATATAATGCGCAAAAGTTATGAGGTCTCTCTTTCACCTGACAAATAGTTATGTAACAGTGTGATGGTATTGACCGAAGTTATCAGGACAGTTATTAGTGATATACAGGTTTGAATAATTCGGACTGCAAAAACGCTGATTTGCTGTTGTTTCACTGATATTTCATTCGTTTACCTGCAAGGCGCCATAGCTCTGTACCCTGGTTTGTCCTCGTGAGCTGAGCGGTAAGCCAAATAACAATCTGGTAACGGTGATTAACAGCTGAAAGCAAATCCGGTAAAGCGCAGTCTTAAGCATAAGGCGCTAAGGAGACCGTAAATGGCTGATACAAAGGCAACGCTCACCCTAAATGGTGACACTGCTATTGAACTGGATGTGCTAAAAGGCACGCTCGGTCAGGATGTTATTGATATCCGTACGCTGGGCTCTAAAGGTGTATTCACCTTTGACCCTGGATTTACCTCTACCGCATCTTGCGAATCCAAAATCACCTACATTGACGGTGACGAAGGTATCCTGCTCCATCGCGGCTTCCCCATCGATCAGTTAGCCACCGAATCCAACTATCTGGAAGTGTGCTACATCCTGCTGAACGGCGAAAAACCGACGCAGGCACAGTACGATGAATTCAAAACCACCGTGACCCGTCACACCATGATCCATGAGCAGATTACCCGTCTGTTCCATGCGTTCCGTCGTGACTCTCACCCGATGGCGGTGATGTGCGGGATTACCGGTGCGCTGGCGGCGTTCTACCACGACTCACTTGACGTGAATAACCCACGTCACCGCGATATCGCGGCGTTCCGCCTGCTGTCCAAAATGCCTACCATGGCGGCGATGTGCTACAAATACTCCATCGGCCAGCCGTTTGTGTATCCGCGCAACGACCTCTCCTACGCGGGTAACTTCCTGCGCATGATGTTCTCCACGCCGTGCGAAGAGTACGAAGTGAACCCGGTGCTGGAACGCGCGATGGACCGTATTCTGATCCTGCACGCTGACCATGAACAAAACGCCTCTACCTCTACCGTCCGTACCGCGGGCTCTTCAGGCGCGAACCCGTTCGCCTGTATCGCTGCGGGCATCGCCTCCCTGTGGGGACCGGCGCACGGTGGCGCGAACGAAGCGGCACTGAAGATGCTGGAAGAGATCAGCACCGTTGAGCACATTCCTGAGTTCGTGCGTCGTGCGAAAGACAAGAATGACTCCTTCCGCCTGATGGGCTTCGGTCACCGTGTTTACAAAAACTATGACCCGCGCGCCACCGTCATGCGTGAGACCTGCCACGAAGTGCTGAAAGAGCTGGGTACCAAAGATGACCTGCTGGAAGTGGCGATGGAGCTGGAACACATCGCGCTGAACGACCCGTACTTCATCGAGAAGAAACTCTACCCGAACGTCGATTTCTACTCTGGCATTATTCTGAAAGCGATGGGCATTCCGTCTTCCATGTTCACCGTGATCTTCGCCATGGCCCGTACCGTAGGCTGGATTGCGCACTGGAACGAAATGCACAGCGAAGGCATGAAAATCGCCCGTCCTCGTCAGCTGTACACCGGCTACGAGCAGCGTGATTTTAAGTCTGATATTAAGCGCTAACAGAAGTTGGGTGCGGCCTGATGCCCTCACCCCGGCCCTCTCCCACAGGGAGAGGGTGAACACCTTAAAAACGGTAACCCATGGGTTACCGTTTTACTTTTATTGCTGGCAAAAATGTAGGCCGGGTAAGGCGGAGCCGCCGCCCGGCTTTTTTATTTTTGACAGTGTGGACACCAGTAAAAAGGTCTGGAAGAGAGCATAATCCTGTCGATAATCCCGCCGCATCGCTCGCACTTTTTCCCCGCCCGATGAAACACCTTGAACCGGAACAGCGCCCCATGATGCGTGTTCTCATCCACCACGCCGCGCGTGTTGTACGACAGCCGCGGAATATCCAGCAGCGCGTGGGATAACGCCTCCAGCTGTTCATCGCTCAGCTGAGACGCTTTATGCTGCGGCGCCAGCCCGACTTCCCAGAGGATCTCTACCCGCAGGTAGTTACCCAGCCCGGCCAGAAAGGCCTGGTCGAGGAACAGACCGGAAAACTGTCGGTTACGGAATTTAGGTGATAACAGCCGGGCCTTCACGTCGCTTGCCGTCAGGCGCATGTCCAGCACGTCCGGCCCGACCCGCTGCAGAAACGGGTGCGTCAGCAGCTGCTCCGGCGTTAACATTTCGATCTCCGACGCGCTATAGAGCAGGATCGCCTTATCCGCCGTTTGCAGCCTGACGCGCAGCACGCGGGTGGTTTGCGGCTGCTCGTCCGCCTCCACCACGCGCCAGACGCCGTAAAGCTGGTTATGGCTATATAACGTCAGGTTATGGGAAAAGTGCGTGAGCAAGGCCTTGCCGCGCGTTTCAAAATGGGTCACCGTCTGGCCCACCAGCTGTGATTCAAACGGTTTCAGTTGAGGAAAAGCAAACCAGACATCCGTCAGGGGTTTGCCCTTTATCGCCGCCTCCAGGCTATCCGCCGCGCGGCGGATCTCCGGACCTTCAGGCATTTTTGTGTCCTTATCGTCATTATTCGGCGCTGACGAGGATGCCCTCTTCAGAGAACGCTGCCCGCAAGCGGCGCGCGAACTGGAGCGCATGCTCGCCATCGCCGTGTAAACATACCGTATCGGCCTGAACGTTTGCCGGTGTTCCATCCACGGCGGTCACCCGCCCGGCGCGCACCATCTCCAGCGTCTGCGCCAACGATTTGCCTTCATCGGTAATCAGCGCCCCGGCCTGCGTCCGCGGAACCAGGCTGCCGTCCGGCAGGTATCCACGATCGGCAAACACTTCCTGACGCGTGGTCAGCCCCAGCCGTTGTCCGGCGCGAATCAGCTCGCTTCCCGCAAGGCCTACCAGAATCAGCTGCGGATTACAGTCCCACACCGCGCGGGCAATGGCGTCCGCCAGATCCGCATCTTTCGCCGCCTGGTTGTAAAGCATGCCGTGCGGCTTCACGTGGCGCATCACGCCGTTCTGGGCGCGCACCATCGCCTCCAGCGCGCCGATCTGGTAGAGCACCTGCGCGTAGACCGTATCCGGCGGCAGATCCATCGCCGTACGGCCAAAGTTTTCCCGATCGGGAAAGCTGGGGTGAGCCCCAATCGCGACGCCGTTTTTAATGGCATTACGCACGCTCTCCAGCATGGTTTGCGCATCCCCCGCGTGAAAGCCGCAGGCGATATTGACCGAGGTAACCAGGGTCATCAGTTCCGCATCAGCGCTGCTTCCCTCCCCCAGATCGGCGTTCAAATCAATCTTTACCATCAAGCCTCCACGCCAGCTGTTCGAGATAACGCTGCTGATCCTGCCGCGCTTTCAGCGCCTCCTCCAGCGAACACTGCACGAAGTGAATCGGCTGACCGAGGGGAATTTGCGCCAGATGGTAGCGATCCGCTTCAATGATGCAGGCAATGCGCGGGTAACCGCCGGTAGTTTGCGCGTCGTTCATTAACACGATGGGCTGACCGTTCCCCGGCACCTGAATAACCCCCGGCAATAAACCGTGGGAGAGCAGTTCCCGGTCCGTCGTGCGGGTCAGCGGCTGACCCTGCAGGCGGTAGCCCATGCGGTTACTCTGCGGGCTGATCTTCCACGGCGCGCGCCAGAAGGACTCTTTAGAAGCCTCGTCAAACTCATGATATTCCGGCCCCGGTAAGGCACGGATCTGGTTTCCCCACAGCAGCTGTTTTACGCCCTGCGTGGTCGAGAAATGGCGCGCGGAGTCTTTGATTGCCAGCCGATCGCCGTCGCGCAACAAACGTCCTTCGTGACCGCCGATCCCGGCTTTTTGATCGGTACTGGATGAACCCAATACCTCCGGCACGTCGATGCCGCCAGCCACCGCGAGATAGCTACGCACGCCGTGCAGCGGACGTTTTAGCGTCAGGCGCTGCCCGGCTTTCGCCCGCAGCCGCCAGCCGGTCCACACCGCTTTGCCATCCAGCGTCGCATCACACCCTGCGCCGGTTAAGGCAAACCAGGTCTCCTGACCAAACTCAATCACACACTGACCCAGCGTAATTTCTAGCGCCGCCGTGCTGCCTGGGTTGCCCACAAGCAGGTTGGCAATCTCCAGCGAAGGACGGTCAAGCGCACCGCAGTAGCTCACGCCCGACTGGCGCAGACCAAAGCGCCCGGCATCCTGTACGGAGGTGTAAAGCCCGGCGCGAATAAGCGTTAACATACCCCCTCCTTCTGCGGGATAAAGCGAAGGGTATCGCCGGGACGCAGGAGTATTGGCGTCTCCAGCCCGGGTTCAAATAACGGTGTAGCGGTATGCCCAATAAGCTGCCAGCCGCCGGGCGATGTCAGCGGATAAACGCCGGTCTGCTCGCCGCCGATAGCCACCGTTCCCGCCGGCACGCTCAGGCGCGGCTCGGCACGGCGTGGCGTATGCAGCCGGGGAGATAATCCGCCCAGATACGGGAACCCGGGCTGAAATCCCAGGAACCAGACCACGTAGTCAACCGAGCTGTGCAGCTCAACAACCTGCTTTTCTGTTAATCCGCAGTGATCTGCCACCACGCCAAGATCCGGCCCACCCGTACCGCCATAAACGACCGGGATCTCAATGGCGCGCGATTCCGGCTCCAGCGCCTCGCTCTCTTCCCACCAGCGCTGCAAACGCTCAATGGCATCCAGCGCCAGGGTATGCGGGCTACGCAGCACCACGGTGATGTTATTCATCCCCGGAATGGCTTCAACCACCTCCGGTAGTTCGGCCAGACGCTGGGTCAGCCGCCAGATACGCTTTTGCGTGGCAAGCGTCACCGGTGGTTCAAGCTCCAGAACCACGGCGGTTTCACCCAGAAGATAACAACGCGCTCGCTGCACTTAACTACCTCTCGTCAGGCTGGGTTAGGGATATCAATAAAGGTCACATCCAGATCGGTATTTTCCGTCAGCCACTCGCTGAGGGCACGAATGCCGCCGCGCTCGGTGGCGTGATGGCCAGCCGCGTAAAAATGCAGCCCCTGTTCACGCGCCGAATGAATGGTCTGCTCGGAAACTTCGCCGGTGATAAAAGCATCGACGCCGAAACGCGCGGCGCTGTCGATAAAGCCCTGACCGCCGCCGGTACACCATGCGACACGCTTCACCGTATCCGGACCGGTATCACCGCTCCACAGCGGACGACGGCCCAGGCGCGCTTCAATCCATGATGCCAGCTCCAGCCCTGGAACCGGCATCGCCAGCTCGCCCCACGGCACCAGCGGCTCAATTTCACCCATCACGGTAATCCCCAGTAGCTGCGCCAGCTGGACGTTGTTGCCGAGCTCCGGGTGCGCATCCAGCGGCAGATGGTAACCGTAAAGGTTGATGTCATTTGCCAGCAGCGTTTTCAGACGATTGCGCTTCATCCCGCGAATAATCGGCGATTCGTTTTTCCAGAAGTAACCGTGATGAACAATCACCGCGTCGGCGTTCTGACGAACGGCCTCGTCCAGCAGCGCCTGGCTTGCCGTCACGCCGGTGATAATTTTTTGCACCGTCTCACGACCTTCAACCTGGAGCCCGTTCGGTCCGTAATCGCTGAAAGAGGTACTGTTCAGTTTTTCGTTAATCAGGCTTTCCAGTTCGCTGTTTTTCATCATCACTCTCTTATGCTTTGCGGGCAGCTTCGTACGCCGCCAGCGTGGCGACACGCGCCTGTTTATGGTCGACAATCGGACGAGGGTAATCCAGCTTTACACGCTGTTTATCCGCCCATGCCCACGGTTCGTGGATCGCTTTAGCAGGTATAGCGTTAAGTTCAGGAACCCAGCGGCGGATAAACTCGCCGTCCGCATCAAATTTTTGCCCCTGCGTGGTCGGATTGAAAATCCGGAAATAGGGCGCGGCATCGGTGCCGGTAGAGGCTGCCCACTGCCAGCCGCCGTTATTCGCCGCGAGATCGCCATCGATCAGCTGAGAGATAAAATAGCGCTCTCCGATACGCCAGTCGATAAGCAGATCCTTCACCAGAAAGCTGGCGGTAATCATCCGCAGGCGGTTATGCATCCACCCCGTCTCATTAAGCTGACGCATGGCGGCATCGACTATCGGGTAACCCGTCAGCCCTGCTTGCCAGGCTTTCAGCTGCTTATCATTCGATTGCCACTTTACGTTATCGGTCCAGCCAATGAAGGGCCGATGCTTACATAAACCTGGATGAAAGGTCATCAGATGACGATAAAACTCGCGCCAGATAAGTTCATTCAGCCAGACAGACCCTGCGCCCCCCTCCAGCGCCTGCGGCTGCTCCGCCAGCAGACGATGCAAACACTGGCGCGGTGAGATCGCGCCCAGCGCCAGACAGGCCGACAGGCGGCTGGTACCCTCGATGGCGGGAAAATCCCGACGCGCGTCGTAACTGGCTGCGTCCTGCTTGCAGAACTGGCGCAGTTGGGCGATGGCCGCTTTCTCATCGGCGGGGAACAGCGTTTCATCAAACGGCTGCTGAGGGTAATCAAACGTCAGCTCAGGCAGATCCTTTATGGCTTCGCCTCGCACGGCAGGCGCGGCAACGCACTCCGGCAGCGCCTCTTTCAGACGTTTGATAAAGGCATTTTTGAACGGCGTAAAAACTTTATACATCTCGTGGTTGCCGGTCACCACGCTGCCCGGCGCCAGCATCACGCTGTCATCAAACCCTTGACAGACCACCCCTTCCAGCATCTTCTCCAGCTGGCGGTCGCGCTGCTGTTCGTTGAATTCGTACTGATAGTTGTAAAAAAGATGCGTGACGTTGTGCTGCTTACATATCTCCTGCACCGTCTGAAGCTGTGCGGCAAAATCACTCACCTCTTTATAGAGAAGCGGTATGCCTTTCCCGGCAAGCGAGTGCTGCAGATCGTTCAGATACGCCCGGAGCAAGGCCGCCTGCCGGGGGGCCATATCGTGCTGCCGCCACTGCTCGGGCGTGGCCATAAACAGGGCCAGTACGTTAGCGTCTTTGGCGCGGCAGGCTGCCGCAAGGGCGATGTTGTCATGTACGCGCAGGTCCGCGCGAAACCAAACCAGATGGGTGGGCATAAAACTCCAGGCAATTATCCATTATGTCCGTAAGGGCATGCCGTAAAAGGAAAAAGCATGCATTGAACTACTTTGCCATGAAGTGTAGACGGGATGAAATAAAAAAGGCCGCCCGAGGCGGCCTTAGCGCTACTTGTCCTGCGCTATCGTGGTTAACGCGACAAACCCATTAGGTTTATCGCTCTTTACAACGAGTACGCTGGCGACAATGAACGCGATGCAAAAATAGCGTTTCATTATGCGGTCCCTGCTGCTAACCGCTCCACCGTTCACCACCGGTGATAAGTCGGTGGACACAAGCCCGGGTAGGCGGGCTGCTTTACGGCTGTAAGTACACCTTTCCCAGGACCGATGCCCATTTGCGAGATGGCGGAAAGGGACGCAGCATCATAATTAACATCCGCTGCGAAGGTAATATACTCGAATAAAATTAGGAATTTATAAAGGCTTCGAGGGATTGCCATCTGCTTACAGGAGGGTATGATAAAAATCCCGGGTAGGGGCTGCAAGACCACCCAACGGACCGCGAATCCCGAGGGACAAAAAAACCGCCAACAGTAATGTGGCGGTTTTTTTATTGCTATGTGTAGTCTTAGTATCAGTAGAAATCGCAGGTCGCTTTCTCGGCCTGATCCATCCACACCGGCTTCTCGCTGGTTTTCGCCCAGACGCGATGCAGATAGCTGTAAAAACGTGCACGATCTTTCCAGAACAGCATCACCGGCAGAGCCAGCACGCCAGCCACTACGGCGAAAGCGCGGCGCAAGAACACGATATGAGCCGGATACTCTTTATAAAGATCCATATTTTCTCCCCTATAGTTGGCCGGAAACGTCATCCGGAAAATTCAAAATCTGTGACCTGGCTAAAATAATATCGCTTTGTTTGTAATTTTACTACTCATCCGACCACTTATTTTTGCCCATTTAGTGAATATTTACATTCACGCCGTAATTAAGTTACAAAAAAGTTAACAGTTTACTTATCAATAGTTAAATTGTGGGCTTTGCCATTTTTATACTTTTTTTACACCCGCCCTCCCCATTTTTGCGAAATCTTTGCGCCGGAAATCCTACCGTTAGTACAACAACGAAAGTCACCCGGAGGTGGATTGTGAGTGCAGGTCTTATTGCCGGCATCGTGCTGGTGTTCCTGTTATTGGGTTATCTGGTCTATGCCCTGATTAATGCGGAGGCCTTCTGATGGCTGCTCAGGCGTTTCTGCTTATTGCCAGCTTCTTAGTGGTACTGTTCATTCTGGCAAGGCCACTGGGATCGGGACTGGCACGATTGATCAACAACGTTCCTCTGCCCGGCACGGGAAGCGTTGAAAAAGGGATCTGGCGCGTGCTGGGAATAGACGATCGGGAGATGAACTGGCGTCAGTATCTGATCGCCATTTTGCTGCTGAATATCGTTGGGCTCATTGCGCTTTTTGCCATGCTGATGTTGCAGGGCATCCTGCCGCTGAATGCGCAACAGTTACCGGGCCTGTCCTGGCATCTTGCGCTGAACACGGCGGTGAGCTTTGTTACTAACACCAACTGGCAGTCCTACGCCGGTGAAACCACGCTGAGCTATTTCAGCCAGATGGTCGGGTTAACCGTGCAAAACTTCCTCTCGGCCGCCAGCGGTATCGCGGTGATCTTCGCGCTGACGCGTGCGTTTGCGCGTCAGAAAATCAATACCCTGGGTAACGCGTGGGTGGATTTGACGCGCATTACGCTGTGGATCCTGCTGCCAATTGCGCTGCTGATCGCGCTGTTCTTTATCCAGCAGGGCACCCTGCAAAACCTGATGCCTTACGCGCCCTATACCTCGCTGGAAGGTGCAAAACAGCTCCTGCCGATGGGGCCAGTAGCGTCACAGGAAGCCATCAAAATGCTCGGGACGAACGGAGGTGGCTTCTTCAACGCCAACTCGTCGCATCCGTTTGAAAACCCTACCGCACTAACCAATTTTGTGCAGATGCTGGCGATTTTCCTGATCCCCGCCGCGCTCTGCTTCGCCTTTGGTGACGTGGTTAACGATCGACGTCAGGGCCGCACCCTGCTCTGGACGATGTCACTTATCTTTGTGGTCTGCGTGGCGCTGGTGATGTGGGCTGAATGGAGCGGCAACGGCCATTTCATGCAGCTTGGGGCCAACAGCAATATCAATATGGAAGGTAAAGAGAGCCGCTTTGGCATTCTTGCCAGCAGCCTGTATGCGGTAGTCACCACGGCGGCCTCGTGCGGGGCAGTCAACGCCATGCATGATTCCTTTACGGCGCTGGGTGGCATGATCCCGATGTGGCTGATGCAGATTGGCGAAGTCGTCTTTGGCGGCGTGGGCTCGGGTCTTTACGGCATGCTGCTGTTCGTGCTGCTGGCGGTATTTATTGCCGGTTTGATGATTGGCCGCACTCCGGAATACCTCGGTAAAAAAATCGACGTCCGCGAGATGAAATTAACCGCGCTGGCGATTCTGGTTACCCCGGCGCTTGTGCTGCTCGGCACCGCGCTGGCGCTGATGACCGAGGCCGGACGCAGCGGCATCTTTAACCCCGGCATTCACGGTTTTAGCGAAGTGCTGTATGCCGTCTCCTCTGCCGCCAACAACAACGGCAGCGCCTTTGCGGGCTTAAGCGCCAACTCACCGTTCTGGAACTGCCTGCTGGCGTTCTGCATGTTTGTGGGTCGCTTTGGGATCATTGTGCCGGTGTTGGCGATTGCCGGATCGCTGGTGAATAAAAAAATCCAACCGACCACCACCGGGACATTACCGACCCACGGCGCGCTGTTTATCGGCCTGCTGACGGGTACCGTGTTACTGGTCGGCGCCCTGACCTTTATCCCCGCCCTCGCGTTAGGCCCGGTCGCGGAATACCTCTCTTTACGCTGATTTTGCGGAGAAATTGTCATGAGTCGTAAACAACTGGCCCTGTTCGAACCGTCATTAGTTCGCCAGGCGCTCATGGATGCGGTGAAAAAGCTGAGCCCGCGCGTGCAGTGGCACAACCCGGTGATGTTTATTGTCTGGGCGGGAAGCGTCCTGACCACCGCCCTGGCGATTGCCATGGGAACGGGCCACATGCCGGGAAATGCGATGTTTACCGGCGCCATCAGCCTGTGGCTGTGGTTTACCGTGCTGTTCGCCAACTTTGCGGAAGCGCTGGCGGAAGGCCGGAGTAAAGCCCAGGCCAACAGCCTGAAAGGGGTGAAGAAAACCGCCTTCGCGCGCAAGCTGCGTGAACCGAAATACGGCGCGCAGATGGACCACGTTCCGGCGGATGAACTGCGCAAAGGCGATGTGGTGCTGGTGGAAGCCGGTGACATTATCCCTTGCGACGGTGAAGTCATCGAAGGGGGCGCCTCGGTGGATGAAAGCGCCATTACCGGGGAGTCCGCGCCGGTTATCCGTGAGTCCGGCGGCGATTTCGCCTCCGTGACGGGCGGGACGCGCATTCTCTCCGACTGGCTGGTGATCCAGTGTAGCGTTAACCCGGGGGAAACCTTCCTCGACCGGATGATCGCCATGGTGGAAGGCGCCCAGCGCCGTAAAACACCGAACGAGATCGCCCTGACCATCCTGCTGGTGGCCCTGACCATCGTCTTCCTGCTGGCAACCGCGACCCTGTGGCCGTTCTCCGCCTATGGCGGCACCGCGGTCACCATCACGGTGCTGGTGGCGCTGCTGGTCTGCCTGATCCCCACCACCATTGGTGGCCTGCTGTCAGCCATCGGCGTAGCCGGCATGAGCCGTATGCTCGGTGCCAACGTCATCGCCACCAGCG
Source organism: Enterobacter sp. R-1.6.2 (assembly GCF_035064085.1). NCBI lineage: Bacteria > Pseudomonadati > Pseudomonadota > Gammaproteobacteria > Enterobacterales > Enterobacteriaceae > Enterobacter > Enterobacter sp. R-1.6.2. The sequence goes on along the minus strand of NZ_JASEYI010000004.1, from coordinate 67,682 downwards.
GGCGCGCGGTTGAAGCCGCCGGTGACGTGGACGTCTTACTGCTGGATAAAACCGGGACCATTACCCTCGGTAACCGCCAGGCGTCAGATTTCCTGCCCGCCCCGGGCGTGGATGAAAAAACGCTGGCGGATGCCGCGCAGCTCTCTTCGCTTGCAGATGAAACCCCGGAAGGCCGCAGTATCGTGATCCTCGCCAAGCAGCGCTTTAACCTGCGCCAGCGCGACGTTCAGAGCCTGCACGCTACTTTCGTGCCCTTCACGGCGCAAACCCGCATGAGCGGCATTAACATTCAGGATCGCATGATCCGTAAAGGCTCTGTTGACGCCATCCGTCGCCACATTGAGGCCAACAATGGCCACTTCCCGCCGGAAGTGGACAGCCTGGTCGAAAGCGTGGCCCGTCAGGGGGCGACGCCGCTGGTGGTGGCCGAAGGGGCACACGTGCTGGGAGTGATTGCCCTGAAGGATATCGTCAAAGGCGGCATCAAGGAGCGCTTTGCCCAGCTGCGTAAAATGGGGATCAAAACGGTGATGATCACCGGGGATAACCGTCTTACCGCCGCGGCAATTGCCGCCGAAGCGGGCGTGGATGATTTTCTTTCTGAAGCCACACCGGAAGCAAAACTGGCGCTGATTCGTCAGTATCAGGCGGAAGGCCGTCTGGTGGCGATGACGGGCGACGGCACCAACGACGCCCCTGCCCTGGCGCAGGCCGACGTGGCGGTGGCAATGAACTCCGGTACCCAGGCGGCAAAAGAGGCGGGCAACATGGTCGACCTCGACTCAAACCCGACCAAGCTGATTGAAGTGGTGCACATTGGCAAGCAGATGCTGATGACGCGCGGGTCGCTGACCACGTTCAGTATTGCCAACGACGTGGCGAAATATTTCGCCATCATTCCGGCGGCGTTTGCTGCGACCTACCCGCAATTAAACGCGTTGAACGTGATGCACCTGCACTCTCCGGCATCGGCCATTCTGAGCGCAGTGATCTTTAACGCCCTGATTATTGTCTTCCTGATCCCGCTGGCGCTGAAAGGCGTGAGCTATAAGCCGCTCACGGCCGCCGCCATGCTGCGCCGCAACCTGTGGATTTACGGCCTGGGCGGGCTGGTGGTGCCTTTCATCGGTATCAAGGTTATCGACCTGCTGTTGACGCTGTTCGGCCTGGTTTAAAAGGTGAATCAAATGACGATGTTACGCCCCGCTATACTTCTGTTTATTCTGCTGTCTCTCATTACCGGCGGGCTGTACCCGCTGGTGACCACCGCGCTGGGCCAGTGGTGGTTTAAGGATCGGGCCAACGGCTCGCTGATTATGCAAAACGGTGAAAGCCGCGGTTCGCGCCTGATTGGTCAGAACTTTACGGATGCCCGTTACTTCCAGGGACGCCCTTCCGCCACTGCCGAAAGCCCGTATAATCCAATGGCATCCGGCGGCAGTAACCTTGCGGGCAGCAACCCCGAGCTGGACAAAGCCGTTGCTGAGCGCGTGGCAGCCCTGCGTGCCGCTAATCCGCAGGCCAGCCGTGAGGTGCCCGTAGAGCTGGTGACCGCCTCGGCCAGCGGGCTGGACTACAGCCTGACGCCGGCAGCCGCGGCATGGCAAATCCCGCGCGTCGCCGCGGCCCGTCAGCTGACCGTCGAACAGGTTAGCCGGCTGGTTGCGGAGCACACGCAAAAGCCGCTGGTCAGCTTTATCGGCATGCCCGTGGTGAATATTGTTGAGCTGAATCTGGCGCTGGACGCGCTAAGGAAAAACTAAATGACCGACGAGCCCATGCGCCCGGATCCGGACAGGCTGCTTGAACAGACGGCTGAAGCCCATCGCGGCAAACTGAAAATTTTCTTTGGCGCCTGCGCAGGCGTCGGGAAAACCTTCGCCATGCTGACGGAAGCCCAGCGGCTTCGGGCGCAGGGGCTCGATATTTTGATTGGCGTGGTTGAAACCCACGGACGTAAAGAGACGGCATCGCTGCTGAAGGGGCTGGCTACCCAGCCGCCCCGCCGCATCAGCCACCGCGGTCGGTTAGTTACCGAATTCGATCTTGATGCCGCCCTCGCCCGCCGTCCCGCCCTTATCCTGATGGACGAGCTGGCGCACAGCAATGCGCCAGGCTCACGCCACCCAAAGCGCTGGCAGGATGTTGAAGAGCTGCTTGAAGCCGGCATCGACGTTTTCACGACGGTTAACGTTCAGCATCTCGAAAGCCTGAACGACGTGGTCAGCGGCGTGACCGGCATTCAGGTGCGCGAGACGGTGCCCGACCCCTTCTTTGATTCCGCCGATGAAGTGGTGCTGGTTGACCTGCCCCCTGACGATTTGCGCCAGCGCCTGCACGAAGGCAAAGTCTATATCGCCGGCCAGGCCGAGCGCGCCATCGAACATTTCTTCCGTAAAGGCAACCTGATTGCCCTGCGCGAGCTGGCCCTGCGTCGTACTGCCGATCGCGTCGACGATCAGATGCGCGCCTGGCGCGACCTGCAGGGCCAGGAGCGCGTCTGGCATACGCGAGATGCCATCCTGCTGTGCGTAGGGCACGGCAGCGGCAATGAAAAGCTTGTCCGCACCGCCGCGCGCCTGGCGGCTAAATTTGGCAGCGTCTGGCATGCGGTGTATGTCGAAACGCCGCAGCTGCACGCGCTCCCCGAGAACCAGCGCCGCGCGATATTGAGTTCGCTTCGCCTGGCGCAGGAGCTGGGTGCCGAAACCGCCACTCTTTCCGACCCTCAGGAAGATAAAGCCATCCTGCGCTACGCCCGCGAGCACAATCTGGGAAAAATAGTGATTGGCCGTCGCCAGCATCGCCGCTGGTTTAGCCGCGAATCGTTTGCCGACAAGCTGGCCCGCCGCGCACCGGATCTGGACCTGGTGATCGTGGCGCTGGATGATAAGCCCACGCCGTTACCCAGCCGCGCGCCGGACAGCCGTGCCTTCAGCGATAAATGGCGCATTCAGCTGCGCGGCTGTCTTGTCGCCGTCGTGCTCTGCGCCCTGATTACCGTGATTGCCAGCCAGTGGCTGATCGCATTTGATGCCGCCAACCTGGTGATGATCTACCTGCTTGGCGTAGTGGTGGTGGCGCTCTTTTACGGGCGCTGGCCGTCGGTACTGGCGACGGTGATTAACGTCATCAGCTTCGATCTGTTCTTTATTGCCCCCCGCGGGACGCTCGCCGTGTCGGATGTGCAGTACATCCTCACCTTCGCGGTAATGCTCACCGTCGGGCTGGTAATCGGGAATCTGACGGCGGGCGTGCGCTACCAGGCGCGTATTGCCCGCTATCGCGAACAGCGCACGCGCCATCTCTATGAGATGTCGAAATCGCTGGCGGTGGGCCGCACGCCGCTGGATATCGTGCAGACCAGCGAGCAGTTCATTCGCTCGACGTTTCATGCCAGCAACCTGATTTTGCTCCCGGACGAACACGGCAAGCTGCGCCCGCTGACGTCGGCCTCAGGCATGACGCCCTGGGACGAAGCCATCGCGCGCTGGAGCTTTGATAAAGGGTTACCTGCGGGCGCAGGGACCGACACCTTGCCCGGTGTGCCCTACCAAATTCTGCCGCTGCGCAGCGCCGATAAAAATCAGGGGCTGGTGATTGTTGAGCCCTCAAACCTGCGCCAGCTGATGATCCCTGAACAGCAGCGGCTGCTGGAGACCTTTACGCTGCTGGTTGCCAGCGCGCTGGAGCGGCTTGCCCTCACCGCCAGCGAAGAGCAGGCCCGGCTGGCGAGCGAGCGTGAAAGCATTCGTAACTCGCTGCTGGCGGCGCTCTCTCACGATCTGCGAACCCCGCTCACCGTCCTGTTTGGTCAGTCAGAAATCCTGACGCTGGACCTGGCGGCCGAAGGCTCTAAACACGCCCTTCAGGCCAGCGAGATCCGCCAGCATGTGCTGAATACCACGCGTCTGGTGAATAACCTGCTCGATATGGCGCGTATCCAGTCAGGCGGTTTTAACCTCAAAAAAGAGTGGCTCACGCTTGAAGAGGTAGTGGGCAGCGCCCTGAAAATGCTCGAACCCGGCCTGGGCGGGCGGCATATTGCGCTGAACATGCCCGAGCCCCTGACCTTAATTCACGTTGATGGTCCGCTGTTTGAACGGGTGCTGATCAACCTGCTGGAAAATGCCGGCAAATATGCGGGCGCCAGCGCGCAAATTGGCGTGGATGCGACGGTGGACGACGGCACGCTTCGCCTTGACGTCTGGGATACCGGACCCGGCATTCCCAGCGGGCAGGAGCTGGCAATTTTCGAAAAATTCGCGCGCGGCAATAAGGAGTCGGCCATTCCGGGCGTGGGGCTTGGGCTGGCGATTTGCCAGGCGATCATTGACGTCCATGGCGGGTCCATCTCCGCAGAGAATCGCCCCGAGGGCGGCGCGCGGTTTTGTGTTACACTTCCTCTGGAAACCCCGCCAGAACTTAATGAATTACCAGAGGATTTGTGATCAACGTTCTGATTGTTGAAGATGAGATCGCCATTAGCCGTTTTCTGCGCGCTGCGCTGGAAGGGGACGGTCTGCGCGTTCATGATGCGGGCACGCTTCAACGGGGTTTAATTGAAGCCGCCACCCGCAAGCCGGACCTGGTGATCCTCGATCTTGGTTTGCCGGACGGCGACGGCATCGATTTTATCCGGGAAGTGCGTCAGTGGAGCCAGATGCCGATCCTCGTGCTCTCCGCGCGTACTGAAGAGACGGATAAAATCGCGGCGCTGGATGCCGGTGCAGATGACTATCTGATTAAACCTTTTGGTATCGGCGAGCTTCAGGCTCGCCTTCGCGTGGCGCTGCGTCGCCACAGCGCAACCACGCCAGCTGACCCAACCTACACGTTTGGGGATATCCGGGTTGACCTGGCCGCGCGGCGTATTGTGCGCGGTGAAGAAGAAATCCATCTGACGCCAATAGAATTTCGCCTGCTCGCCGTACTGCTCAACAACCACGGCAAGGTACTCACCCAACGCCAGCTGTTAAGTCAGGTGTGGGGGCCCAACGCGGTGGAACATAGTCATTATTTACGCATATATATGGGACACCTTCGTCAGAAACTCGAAGTTGACCCCGCTCGCCCCCGCCATTTATTAACTGAAACCGGTATCGGTTATCGGTTTATGCTTTGAATAACTATTCATTTTATTTTTAAATAAAAACGAAATCCCTCAGACAATATTTCACAAATAACCCATAAATTATTTTTACGGGCTATTTTCGCTCATTTAAAACATTGACAACACAACCTGTTAACGCATCATCAACAAATCAGAATTTTGATCTGCGATATTCATCCAAAACGAATATTTATTTCTGATTTGATCGGTTAACGGTGATCTACCTCACGGTTAATCGTCTTTCCCTGGATAAAATGACCATGCTTTCAATTACTGAAAGGAAAATGAAACATGGAAAACAACAATCGCTTAATGCCCCATATAAGGCGGACAACACATATCATGATGTTTGCCCACCGAAACTGCTTTGACTTTCATCTCTTTAATGCCCGGTAGTCCTTCGACTTCTGGCGCACTCGCTTACAGGTTATCCTGAAACACCTTATTTTACAGGCCATTGCCTGTGAACTCGTGCGCTCATTCATTTTAATTCAGACTTATCCGCACCGGGCGGACTGAATTTCAATCATCAAAAAAGCAATTCACTGATTTTAATCAGCGGCCACCCTTTGCTTTTTTTCCGGTAAATTATCGATTTCTTTCTTGCAAGAAATCGAGGGACGCTTATTACCTAAAATAAAGAGAGAAAGATGAAAAGTTTAAAAATCGCAGCCAGCCGTGCATGTCCGGATTGCTTTACTACCCAGCGTGAACTGGTAGATGTCCGCGCCTCTGATTATATTGATGTTGCCGCCATTGTTCTGGCGGTCACGGATATTGCCAGCGGTATCCTGGACGAAATAGAAGCCACCGGTTTTGGCATTCCTGTTTTTGTCGCGACCCACAAAGAAGAGTTCATCCCGGCAGACTATTTATCGCGCATTCACGGCGTATTTGAGTATTCAGACACCAGCAACGACTTTTATGGACGCCAGCTGGAAGCGGCAGCCCAGAAGTATGAAACCCAGCTGCGCCCGCCGTTTTTCCGCGCGCTTGTCGACTATGTAAAGCAGGGCAACAGCGCGTTTGACTGCCCGGGACATCAGGGTGGTCAGTTCTTCCGCCGCCATCCAGCCGGTAATCAGTTTGTCGATTTCTTTGGTGAGACGCTTTTCCGCTCCGACCTGTGTAACGCCGACGTGGCGATGGGCGATCTGCTGATCCACGAAGGCGCACCGTGCATCGCCCAGCAGCATGCTGCAAAAGTCTTTAATGCTGATAAGACCTACTTCGTGCTGAATGGCACCTCGTCATCCAACAAAGTGGTGCTTAACGCCCTGCTCACCCCGGGCGACCTGGTACTATTCGACCGTAACAACCACAAATCCAACCATCACGGTGCCCTCCTCCAGGCTGGCGCAACGCCGGTCTATCTGGAAACCGCGCGCAACCCGTACGGCTTTATTGGCGGCATTGACGCCCACTGCTTTGAAGAAAGTTATCTGCGCGAGCTGGTGGCAGAGGTGGCGCCAGGCCGTGCACGCGATGCGCGTCCGTTCCGCCTGGCGGTGATCCAGCTGGGTACCTACGATGGCACCATCTATAACGCCCGTCAGGTGGTGGATAAGATTGGGCACCTGTGTGATTACATCCTGTTTGACTCGGCCTGGGTGGGTTACGAGCAGTTTATTCCGATGATGGCCGACTGCTCTCCGCTGCTGCTGGAGCTGAACGAAAACGATCCGGGGATCCTGGTCACCCAGTCCGTACATAAGCAGCAGGCCGGCTTCTCGCAGACCTCGCAAATTCATAAGAAAGACAGCCATATCAAAGGGCAACAGCGCTATGTCCCGCACAAGCGGCTGAATAATGCCTTTATGATGCACGCCTCCACCAGCCCGTTTTATCCGCTGTTCGCTGCGCTGGACATTAATGCCCGTATGCATGAGGGCCAGAGCGGCCGCAACATGTGGATGGACTGCGTGGTGAACGGTATCGAAGCGCGCAAGCTGATTCTGGAGAACTGCCGGTATCTGCGCCCCTTCGTGCCGGAAACGGTGGATGGCCTCCCGTGGGAAAGCTGGGACACGGCGAAAATTGCGACCGATCTGCGCTTCTTCCACTTCGTACCGGGTGAAAACTGGCACGCTTTTGAAGGCTACGCTGAGCATCAGTATTTTATCGACCCGTGCAAGCTCCTGCTGACCACGCCGGGTATTAACGCCCGCACCGGGGAGTATGACGACTTCGGCGTGCCCGCCACTATCCTCGCCAACTTCCTGCGTGAAAACGGCATCGTGCCGGAAAAATGCGATCTCAACTCGATCCTGTTCCTGCTCACGCCTGCGGAAGATATGGGCAAACTGCAGCAGCTGGTGGCGCAGCTGGTGCGCTTCGAAAAACTGCTCGAGAGCGATGTTCCGCTGAAAGACGTCCTGCCATCTCTCTACAAACAGCATCCGGAACGTTACGCGGATTACACCCTGCGCCAGATCTGCCAGGAAATGCATGACCTGTACGCCCGCCACAACGTGAAACAGCTGCAGAAAGAGATGTTCCGCAAGTCTCACTTCCCACGCGTGATGATGAACCCGCAGGACGCAAACTACGCCTATCTGCGCGGTGAGGTTGAACTGGTCTCTCTGCGCGATGCGGAAGGCCGCATCGCCGCCGAAGGCGCCCTTCCTTATCCACCGGGGGTGCTGTGCGTGGTCCCAGGGGAAGTCTGGGGCGGTTCCGTGCTGCGCTACTTTGCCGCGCTGGAAGAAGGCATCAACCTGCTGCCGGGCTTCGCGCCGGAGCTGCAGGGTGTGTACGTCGAGGAGTGTGAGGGTCGCAAACAGGTTCGCTGTAACGTCATCAAACAACCCGCCGCTCAGCCCGCGCTGCTGAAAGGAGAGAAATTATGAGTAAGTCCAATAAGATGGGCGTGGTGCAGCTGACCATCCTCACCATGGTGAACATGATGGGCTCCGGGATTATCATGCTGCCCACCAAACTGGCAGAGGTGGGTACCATCTCTATCATCTCCTGGCTGGTGACGGCAGTCGGTTCAATGGCGCTGGCATGGGCGTTCGCCAAGTGCGGAATGTTCAGCCGTAAGTCAGGGGGGATGGGGGGCTACGCCGAATACGCCTTCGGCAAGTCGGGCAACTTTATGGCCAACTATACCTACGGGGTGTCGCTGCTGATCGCCAACGTGGCGATTGCCATCTCCGCCGTGGGTTACGGTACGGAGCTGTTTGGCGCGACGCTCAGCCCGGTGCAAATAGGGCTGGCGACCATCGGGGTGCTGTGGATCTGTACCGTAGCTAACTTTGGCGGCGCGCGCATCACCGGGCAGCTCTCCAGCATCACCGTCTGGGGCGTGATTATCCCGGTTGTCGGCCTGTGCATCATCGGCTGGTTCTGGTTCAGCCCGACACTCTACGCCAACTCCTGGAACCCGCACCACGTGCCGTTCTTTACCGCGGTCGGCTCTTCTATCGCCATGACGCTCTGGGCCTTCCTGGGTCTGGAATCCGCCTGTGCGAACGCGGAAGTGGTAGAGAATCCGGAAAAGAACGTGCCGATTGCGGTCCTCGGCGGAACGCTGGGCGCGGCGGTGATCTATATCGTCTCGACTAACGTGATTGCCGGTATTGTGCCAAACATGGATCTGGCAAACTCTACGGCGCCGTTTGGGCTGGCCTTCGCGCAGATGTTCACGCCTGAGGTCGGGAAAGTGATCATGGGGCTGATGGTGATGTCCTGCTGCGGTTCACTCCTCGGCTGGCAGTTCACCATCGCACAGGTGTTTAAATCATCGGCTGATGAAGGTTACTTCCCAAAAATCTTCTCCCGCGTGACCAAAGCGGATGCGCCGGTGCAGGGCATGCTGGCGATTGTTATCTTCCAGAGCGGATTGTCGCTGATGACCATTAGCCCGTCGCTGAACAGCCAGTTCAACGTGCTGGTCAACCTGGCGGTGGTGACGAACATCATTCCGTATATCCTGTCGATGGCAGCGCTGGTGATCATTCAGAAGGTAGCGAAGGTGGATCCACGCAAAGCGCGTGCGGCCAATATCGTGGCGCTGATCGGGGCAATCTACAGCTTCTATGCACTCTACTCATCCGGCCAGGAAGCGATGCTCTACGGGGCAATGGTGACCTTTATGGGCTGGACGCTGTACGGTCTGGTGTCACCACGGTTTGAATTGAAGAACAAACATAGTTAGGTAAAAGCAAAACGGCAACCCAGGGGTTGCCGTTTTTAGTGTTTTCTCCCTCTCCCTGTGGGAGAGGGCTGGGGTGAGGGCATCAGCCCTCCCCCGAACATCACTTACGCGTTTTTCAGCACTTCGCTGACAATCTCTACCGCTTCTTTCTCAATCTGCTGACGGTGCTCAGCGCCGAGGAAGCTTTCGCAATAGATTTTGTACGCATCTTCCGTACCGGACGGACGCGCGGCGAACCAGCCGTTCTCAGTCATCACTTTCAGACCACCAATGGATGCGCCGTTGCCCGGTGCAGCCGTCAAACGCGCGGTGATCGGATCGCCCGCCAGGGTGCTTGCGCTGACCATCTCCGGAGAGAGTTTGGACAGGGCCGCTTTCTGGGCTGACGTCGCGCTCGCCTGAATACGGTTATAGCTTGGTGCACCAAAGCGTGCCGCCAGGTCGTTGTAGTGTTCCTGCGGGTTTTTACCGGTGACCGCGGTGATCTCCGCCGCCAGCAGGCACATGATGATGCCATCTTTATCGGTTGACCATGGCGTGCCGTCGAAACGCAGGAAAGATGCGCCCGCGCTCTCTTCACCGCCGAAGCCGAAGCTGCCGTCGTGCAGACCGTCAACGAACCATTTGAAGCCGACCGGCACTTCCACCAGCTTGCGGCCCAGCGCCTCGACCACGCGGTCGATCATCGCGGAGGAAACCAGCGTTTTACCGACGGCCACCTCTTTGCCCCACTGCGGGCGGTGCTGGAACAGATAGTTAATTGCAACAGCCAGATAGTGGTTCGGGTTCATCAGCCCGGCAGGGGTGACGATACCGTGACGGTCATAATCCGGATCGTTAGCAAACGCCAGATCGAATTTATCACGCAGCGCCAGCAGGCCCGCCATCGCGCACTCGGAGGAGCAGTCCATACGGATCGCGCCGTCTTTATCCAGATGCATAAAGCGGAAGGTCTGATCGACGTGATCGTTCACGATGGTCAGATCCAGCTTGTAGTGCTCGGCGATACGTTTCCAGTATTCGATACCGGAGCCGCCCAGCGGATCCACGCCCAGCTTCAGGCCGGCTTTCTGGATGGCCGCCATATCGACGATATCCGCCAGCCCTTCCACGAACGGCTGAACCAGATCCTGCTCTTTCACGTGACCGGACGCCATGGCAGCATCCAGAGAAATACGCTTCACGCCTTTCAGACCGTCAGCCAGCAGCGCGTTCGCACGATCTTCCACCACTTTGGTGACGTTAGTGTCGGCCGGGCCACCGTTAGGCGGGTTGTATTTGATACCACCGTCTTCCGGCGGGTTGTGGGATGGCGTGATAACGATACCGTCCGCCAGCGCGCCACCTTTTTTGTTGTGCACCAGGATGGCGTTAGAGACCGCAGGCGTTGGGGTGAAGCCATTGTTCTCCTGAACAATCACATCGACGCCGTTTGCCGCCAGCACTTCCACAACAGAGATGAACGCGGGTTCAGACAGGGCATGGGTATCTTTCCCCACGTAGCACGGACCGGTAACGCCGTTTTTAGCGCGCTCTTCCGCAATGGCCTGAGCAATGGCCAGAATATGCGGTTCGTTAAAGCTGTGGCGCGCCGCGCTGCCGCGGTGACCAGATGTACCAAACTTCACTGCGTGTTCTGCGTTGCCCACGACCGGTTTCAGCACGTAATACTGCGCGGTCAGCTGAGCGACGTTAATCAAATCGCTTTGTTGTGCAGGTTGGCCTGCACGGCTGTGATTTGCCATTACCGGGTCCTTCTGATGCAAGGGTTAAATTGTACCGCAAACCTTTTCAATCAATTCCGCCGGGAACTGCATGGACTGCATGATGTGTTCAATCATGCTGCACTTGCGGCCCGTATTGGTATTGGTGATCACCCAGTACGGGGTGCCAGGAACATGTTTGGGTTTGGTTTGATTGCCATTTTGCAGCAACGTCTGCTCGTCGCCCGCGAAATAGACGCGAGTACGGCCGTGAAGCGACTCGGTCGCTTCAGCAAACGCTTTGTTATCCAGTGAGTAAAGTGTAGACAGCACCAGCATAAAGCGGTTAACCGCCTTTTTCTGCTCCGCGTATTCATCGGAGAGCAGCAGCTCGCGCATCGCGCGCACTTTATCTTTTGCCGGCGTCACGGCAGGTTTTGCTTGTGCAACAACGCTCGGCTGAGACACGACATCTTTGGTGACTGGGGTAGCAGGCTGTGAAGCGGCGGAAATTTTAAGCATGCGCCGTAAAATGTCGGACGCGCTCTCCCCGATATGCCGCGTCTGGCTGGCAATATACTGATAGAGTTCGTCATCAACTTCGATTGTTTTCATCTTAATCCAGTGCGATATCTTATCTGAATACAAGTCATTGGGATTATAAGGTCAAATCCCAACAGCGGATAGCGTCAAACCAGGTTGGCCGCAAAAGTCAGATTAAACTGGAACCTTGCAGCCGGGCGGCAGAATGGTCAACATGATACCCTAACCTGACATACGTAAAAAAAGAACTTTGCCATGAAATTGAATACCCGAGCGCAAACTGCACAATCGCCGAACAATAATTCTCCCATCGTACTGGTTCACGGGCTTTTTGGCAGTCTGGATAATCTGGGCGTGCTGGCGCGCGATCTGGTTAGCGACCACGATATTTTACAGGTCGATATGCGCAATCACGGTCTTTCCGGACGTTCCGACGAGATGACCTACGCGGCGATGGCGCAGGATCTGCTGGATACGCTGGATGCCCACGACCTGCAAAAGGTGACCCTCATCGGGCATTCAATGGGTGGCAAAGCGGTGATGGCCCTGACGGCACTGGCCCCGGACCGTATTAGCGGCCTGGTGGTGATTGACGTCGCGCCCGTGGATTATGACGTCCGCCGTCACGACGAGATTTTTGCCGCCATCAATGCGGTCACAGAAGCGGGTGTCGCGACGCGCCAACAGGCGGCTGCCGTCATGCGTGAGCATCTTGATGAAGAAGGCGTCGTGCAGTTCCTGCTGAAGTCATTTGTTGACGGCCAATGGCGTTTTAAAGTGCCGGTGCTCTGGGAGCAGTACAATAACATCGTGGGCTGGGAAACCGTCCCCGCCTGGCCACACCCTACTCTCTTTATTCGCGGCGGAAACTCACCTTACGTTACCGACGCGTACCGCGACACGCTGCTGGCCCAATTCCCGCAGGCTCGCGCCCACGTGATTGCCGGTGCCGGGCACTGGGTGCATGCGGAAAAACCGGATGCTGTGCTGCGCGCCATTCGCCGCTATCTTGCTGATACTGCAAATTGATTAAAAAGAAAGCGACTGGAAGGCTGCGGGCTTCCAGTCGTTGGCGTGCCGTTTTTGGTGATGTATGATGGCGCGCTTATCGCCCGGGCATTAGCAGGGCGGCGTGTTTCCCCCGAAGTCTCAGAATCATGGCCAAAGAACAAACGGACCGTACGACACTAGATCTGTTCGCGAATGAGCGTCGCCCGGGACGACCCAAGACGAATCCGCTTTCGCGCGATGAACAGCTGCGTATCAATAAACGCAACCAGCTTAAACGCGATAAAAATCGTGGGCTTAAGCGTGTCGAACTGAAGCTTAACGCCGACGCCGTCGACGCGCTGAACGAGCTGGCTGACGCGCGAAATATCAGCCGCAGCGAGCTCATTGAAGAGATGTTGCTCGTCCAGCTTGAGACGTTACGCAGCCAGGCATAAGTCTGAAAATCCCCTTTCTCACCCTTTTCATGTAGCACAGAGTGCAGTCCTGCGCGATAGCTGTTTCCGCAGGGTTGCCAGTTCTGCTATTATTGCCCTTATCCGTGGCCGAATTGCGCCACCATACTATTAAGTTTCAAGAGGTTATTTTACTCATGGCAATCATCGGCATTTTCTTTGGCAGTGATACCGGCAATACCGAAAATATCGCAAAAAACATTCAAAAACAGCTCGGTAAAGACGTTGCTGATGTGCATGACATCGCCAAGAGCAGCAAAGAAGATCTGGAGGGCTATGACATTCTGCTGCTGGGTATCCCAACCTGGTACTACGGTGAAGCCCAGTGCGACTGGGATGATTTCTTCCCAACGCTGGAAGAAGTGGACTTCAACGGTAAGCTGGTCGCCCTGTTTGGCTGTGGCGATCAGGAAGACTACGCCGAATACTTCTGTGACGCGCTGGGCACCATCCGCGATATCATTGAGCCGAACGGCGCGGTTATCGTCGGCCACTGGCCGACCGCCGGTTACCACTTCGAAGCGTCTAAAGGCCTGGCCGATGACGATCACTTCGTGGGTCTGGCCATCGACGAAGACCGTCAGCCAGAACTGACCGCAGAGCGCGTTGAGAAGTGGGTGAAGCAGATCCGTGAAGAACTGCACCTGGATGATATTCTGAACGCCTGATTTTATCGCGGCGCAGCTGCGGTTGCGCCCATGCTCCAGGTCAAACCGATTAAATTAATCGCTACAATCTTTTAACTTTTTCGCCCAGACCTGTACAATGTCTCCCTGATAAAACGTGGTTTTCCATTGAGCAAGTTTGTTGGTGATACCACGTTTTTATAAGCATATTTTGCCTGAGACTTGCAGTTTTCATTTAGCCATGGCAGTTCTATAATGAGACGCATTATCCCGGGTGCATTTTCTGTCACTTCCTACAGAAGTGAATCGTTTAGCAACAGGACAGATTCCGCATGACTGACAACAATACCGCATTAAAGAAGGCTGGCCTGAAAGTTACGCTTCCTCGGTTAAAAATCCTTGAAGTGCTTCAGGGTCCAGACAATCACCATGTCAGTGCGGAAGACCTTTATAAACGTCTTATCGACATGGGTGAAGAGATTGGGCTGGCTACCGTCTATCGCGTGCTGAACCAGTTTGATGACGCGGGCATTGTTACCCGTCATAATTTCGAAGGCGGTAAATCCGTTTTCGAACTGACCCAGCAGCAGCACCACGATCACCTGATCTGCCTCGATTGCGGCAAGGTCATTGAATTCAGCGATGATTCCATCGAAGCGCGCCAGCGTGAAATCGCGGCGCGTCATGGCATCCGCCTGACGAACCACAGCCTGTACCTTTACGGTCACTGCGCTGAAGGCGACTGCCGCGAAGACGACCACGCGCACGACGCGAAATAATAAGATTCATACTCTGAGCCAGCCGCAAGGTTGGCTTTTTTTTGCCTGAAAAAAGCCCGGTGGCGCTGCGCTTACCGGGCCTACGGGCTATGACACCTTTGTAGGCCCGGTAAGCGCAGCGCCACCGGGCGTAAAGCAACTTATTTATTGTTGTTGCGTATCTCGTTCCAGATCTTATCGCAACGCTTCGCCACTTCCTGATCGTTACCGGTTTTACGCGCCTGAATGCAGGCCTGGTAATCCATCACGCGGATGTTCTCCTGCGTCGCGAACTGCTCGTGCGCTTTCTCTTTCTTCAGCACGTTCAGCACGCTCTGACAGGCTTCAATCTTTTCCGGCGAACCTTCCGCAGTATTAATGCAGGCGCTATACGCCTCCTTCAGACGGGTGTCCTCTTTCGGCGCCTGCGTCTGAGCACACGCCACCAGCCCTGATGCCAGCAACGCGACGATTACGATTTTTTTCATCATGTGCAGTCTCCATGCCGGCGGGACTCAGCCCGCCGGTGCGTTCATCAGAAGATGGTGAATGGGGCAATAACCATGAATTTCACGTCACGCTCATCCTGGAAGATGTTGCCGTAACCGCCCGCATAGCTCGGGATATCGGAGTGGTTGTCATACTGGGTGAAGTGCAGTTTGAACATCGTGCCTTTCGCACGGCCATCCTGCAGGGTATAGATAGCATCAAGGCTGTAGGAAGACTCTTTCAGGCGATAGTTGGGATCGTAGTATGCGTCCGGCGTGGCCATATCGGCAGGTTTTGCGTCCCAGGCGTAAGCGTAAGAAGCGCCCACCGCCCAGCCAGGCAGGTTCCAGTTTTTCAGGTCATACATTGCGCCGAAGAAGACCGCCTTCTCGCCGTCGGCGTTGAAGTCTGAGCGGTTATCCCACCAGATATCAAGACGACCGTTGGAGGAGGCGTAGGTCGGGGTCATACGCTGCAGGAAGTAGCCCTGCTGCCCTTCCGCCTTCACCCATGTGCCTTCCAGACGCAAATCAACCTGACCGACCTTGTAGCCGAAGGTTAACGCCTGCAGCCACGCGGTGCCGTCATAAATGTCGTTGACGCCACCGTTGCTGACCTTGTCGCGCGTACCGTAGAACTGGTAGCTGGTGCTCAACGGGCTACCCGCGACATCGAATTTATAGCTGGCCTTGGCAAAATACTGATCGACATAGCCTTGTGCCTGACCGAATGCCGCTTCAAGCACCAGATCGTTTTTGAAGTCGTACTTCGCGCCCAGCGAGTGCAGGTAATCGACTTTGGTTTTTTTATCGTTCTGGTAGAACTTGTCCATTTCGATGTGCCACGGTGCTTTGTACTCGTTGGTCCACATATAGGAGAAGCTCAACGCACCCGCATCACCGTAGTCAAAGTTCGCCCCGGCTTCGGCACCCTGATAGGTACCCGGCATAAAGCTCCAGTGCGGTGCTAACAGAGTCTGGCCAGTTGGCTGAATATAACCACCGCGCGCCCAAACCGGACCGTATTTAAATTTTGCAGCGGCTTTGTAAAGGCTGATACCGCTCTTATCCCCGGACCAGTCTTCTTTATAGGCTTTGTTGCTGGAGGAGAAGGCAATTTCGTTCGGGTGGGCGCTGTCGCCGTTTTCCGCCATTTCAATCGCGGTAAACGCAGCAATATCCAGACCGAACATATCCGCGGCATAGCCTGACTGGAAGTCCAGGTTGGCGTTCCAGGTGGAGTGAGAAAGGTTGGTTTTGTATTTGTCTTCGGTGACGTCTTTACGGTCACGTTCACGCTGCCAGTAATAAATACCGCCCGTGAGGGTAGAATCATCGATAAAGCCCGCCGCTTTCGCCTCTGGTGTCACCACCAGGCCCGACATTGCTGTCACACCGGCAATAGCCAGCGCCAGCGCACTACGTTTGCCACTGAACGTACGCATAGATTATTCCTCTTTGACGAATTAAAACGCCTGAAGCGGCGTAAATAAAAAAGACCAAATGGTCAGGGGTAGCTTTAAATACCCTCGAATTAACTACCGTCTTTAGGTTATTTTTCGCGACGCGAATTATCAATGCTTTTTAGCGGACAAAAGTCAGGACTATGACGAAGTGCACATAATTGGTAGCGCTTTGTAACATTTGTGAGGAGACGAGGAATGGCGGGGAATTATCAAGTATTTCAGTAGCTAGACGTGAGAATTCTTTCCTTTTTTATAACCTTTTTAATTTCCGCAATGATACAAACTTTTTTTTGAAAAATAAGTAGCACCTCATTGACCTGATATTTTTATGACGCCTTTTTAGGCCCTGGCTTAATACCCTGATCGTAAAATAAAAAAACGCCGCATAGTGCGGCGTTTGTCTCTCATTGACCAGACCAGCAATATTATTCGCCGATCTTCGTCCAGGTATCACGCAGGCCTACGGTACGGTTGAATACCGGTTTTTCCGCCGTGCTGTAACGGCTGTCCAGGCAGAAGTAACCTTCACGTTCGAACTGGAACGCTTTGCCCGCTTCAGCGGCTTTCAGAGAAGGCTCCGCATAACCCTGCTTGATCACCAGAGATTCCGGGTTGATGGTCGCCAGGAAGTCTTCCGCTGCACCTGGGTTAGGCACGCTGAACAGACGATCGTACAGACGAATTTCTACCGGCAGCGCGTGGGAAGCGCTCACCCAGTGAATCACGCCTTTCACCTTGCGGCCATCCGCCGGATCTTTGCTCAGCGTTTCAGCGTCATAAGAACAGAAGATGGTGGTGATATTCCCTTCAGCATCTTTCTCTACGCGCTCGGCTTTGATGACGTAGGCATTACGCAGACGCACTTCTTTACCCAGCACCAGACGCTTGTACTGCTTGTTGGCTTCTTCGCGGAAGTCAGCGCGGTCAATCCAGATGTCACCGCTGAACGGCACGTCACGGCTACCCATTTCCGGTTTGTTCGGATGGTTAGGCATGGAGACCAGCTCGCTTTCACCCTGCGGATAGTTTTCGATAACCAGCTTCACCGGGTCGATAACGGCCATCGCGCGCGGGGCGTTTTCGTTGAGATCTTCGCGAATGCAGGATTCAAGGGAGGCCATCTCTATGGTGTTGTCCTGCTTGGTCACGCCGATGCGTTTGCAGAACTCACGAATAGAGGCGGCAGTGTAACCACGACGGCGCAGACCAGAGATGGTTGGCATACGTGGGTCATCCCAGCCTTCAACGTGCTTGTCGGTCACCAGCAGGTTCAGCTTACGCTTGGACATCACGGTGTATTCCAGATTCAGACGAGAGAACTCGTACTGGCGCGGATGTACAGGAATGGTGATGTTGTCCAGAACCCAGTCGTACAGACGACGGTTGTCCTGAAACTCCAGCGTACACAGGGAGTGCGTAATGCCTTCCAGCG
This sequence comes from Enterobacter sp. R-1.6.2, assembly GCF_035064085.1. Taxonomy (NCBI): domain Bacteria; kingdom Pseudomonadati; phylum Pseudomonadota; class Gammaproteobacteria; order Enterobacterales; family Enterobacteriaceae; genus Enterobacter; species Enterobacter sp. R-1.6.2. The sequence goes on along the minus strand of NZ_JASEYI010000004.1, from coordinate 49,931 downwards.
CATCGCTGATGCAGTGGGTAAAGTCGTACATCGGGTAGATGCACCACTTGTTGCCGGTCTGATGGTGTTCCGCGAACTTGATGCGGTACAGCACCGGATCGCGCATCACGATGAACGGAGACGCCATGTCGATTTTGGCACGCAGGCACGCTTTGCCTTCTTCGAAGCCACCGGCACGCATTTTTTCAAACAGCGCAAGGTTCTCTTCCACGCTGCGATCGCGGAACGGGCTGTTTTTGCCCGGGGCGGTCAGCGTACCGCGATATTCACGGATTTCATCAGCAGACAGTTCGTCAACATACGCCAGACCCTTGTTGATCAGTTCAACCGCGTAGGCGTACAGCTGATCAAAATAGTCAGAGGAGTAGCAGATATCGCCAGACCAGTTGAAGCCCAGCCATTGCACGTCATTCTTGATGGACTCAACGTATTCGATGTCTTCTTTTACTGGATTGGTGTCATCGAAACGCAGGTTGCACTGTCCCTGGTAGTCTTGTGCAATGCCAAAGTTCAGGCAGATGGACTTCGCATGCCCGATATGCAGGTAGCCGTTCGGCTCCGGCGGGAAACGGGTATGAACTGTGGTGTGCTTACCACTGGCCAGATCTTCATCGATGATCTGACGAATAAAGTTACTCGGGCGGGCTTCTGCCTCACTCATCGTGGATTCCTCAAAGCGTAAACAACGTATAACGGCATATGATCTTATAAGCCGGACGTAGTGACAACCCTTAAAACGTCTCTGAAGAAAATAATGGGGGCGTTTGCTGCAAAAAAAAGCGGCGGAGGATATCCCCCGCCGCTTAAGGCATGACTCTACTCAGGAGCGATTACTTGCCTTTAATCTCATACAGCGGTGTTTGACCCGCAACAACCTGACCTTTCGCCTGAATGACCAGGCCACTGAAGTCATCGATGTTGCTGCAAACGACCGGGCTTATCATTGAGCGCGCGTTGGCGTTCAGGAAGTCCAGATCCATTTCCAGAATCGGCTGCCCGGCCACCACTTCAGCGCCCTCTTCCACCAGGCGAGTAAAGCCCTGACCGTTCAGCGCAACGGTATCGATACCCATATGGACAACGATCTCCGCGCCATTTTCGGTTTCGAGGCAGAACGCGTGGTTGGTGTTGAAGATTTTCACGATGGTACCGGCCGCCGGAGACACAACGGTTTTTTCCGTTGGTTTCACCGCCACACCGTCACCAACCGCTTTGCTGGCGAAGGCTTCATCAGGCACCTGCTCAATCGCAACGACTTCACCGGTTACCGGTGAAACCAGCGCGGCTACCGTTTTGGCGTTCGGTACCGCCTGCGGTTTTGCAGCCGCTGGCGCGGCGGCGGGGGCGGCAGAAGCGTCTGCTGCGGCTACCGGACCGGTGGTTTTCATGGCGTTAGCAATTTTCTCTGCCACGAAGCCAACGATAATCTGCACGCTGGTTTTGTTCAGGCGAATAACACCGGAAGCACCCAGACGTTTAGCCAGCGCTTCGTTCACCAGGGAAGAGTCTTTGACGTTCAGACGCAGACGAGTGATACAGGCGTCGATACCGGTCAGGTTGTCAGAACCGCCAACAGCGGCGATGTACTGACGCGCCAGGCCTGAAACGTCCTGATCCTGAGCACCGCTCACGTTCACATCCTGACCATCCGCTTCGCTACCGGCCACGGCCAGTTCACGACCCGGGGTCATCAGGTTGAATTTGGTGATAGTGAAACGGAACACCATGTAGTAGATCGCGAAGAACACCAGACCTTGCGGGATCAGCATCCACCAGTGGGTCGCCAGCGGGTTACGGGACGACAGCACCATATCCACCAGACCGGCGCTGAAGCCGAAACCGGCAATCCAGTGCATGCTGGCAGCGATGAACACGGAGATACCGGTCAGCACGGCGTGGATCACATACAGAACCGGCGCCACGAACATGAAGGAGAACTCCAGCGGCTCGGTGATACCGGTGAAGAAGGCCGCGAACGCCCCCGCCATCATGATACCCAGCACTTTCGCTTTGTTCTCTGGACGCGCGCAGTGGTAGATAGCCAGCGCAGCACCCGGCAAACCAAACATCATGATCGGGAAGAAGCCCGCCTGGTAACGACCGGTGATACCGACAACCGCTTTACCTGCTTCGATGGATTGTGCGCCACCCAGGAAGTTAGGGATATCGTTAATACCGGCAACGTCGAACCAGAATACGGAGTTCAGCGCATGGTGCAGACCGACCGGGATCAGCAGACGGTTGAAGAACGCGTACACGCCCGCACCGACAGAACCCAGCTTCTGGATGTGCTCACCGAAGTTCACCAGACCGTCGAAGATCATCGGCCAGACGTACATCATGATGAACGCAACAACGATCATCACAAACGAGGTCAGGATAGGAACCAGGCGGCGACCGCTAAAGAAGGAGAGTGCTTTTGGCAGCTCTACGCTGCTGAAGCGGTTATACAGTTCGGCGGAGATGATACCCACAAGGATACCGACAAACTGGTTGCTGATCTTACCGAACGCCGCCGGAACCTGGTCCGCCGGAATTTTTTGGATCATGGCCACCGCTGCAGGCGAGCAGAGGGTGGTTAACACGAGGAAACCGACAAAACCGGTCAGCGCAGCGGCACCGTCTTTGTCTTTGGACATACCGTAAGCCACACCAATCGCGAACAACACGGACATGTTGTCGATAATGGCGGAACCTGACTTGATAAAGAACGCCGCCAGCGCGCTGGTATTACCCCAGCCGTTGGGGTCGATCCAGTAGCCGACACCCATCAGGATGGCTGCGGCAGGCAGCGTGGCGACCGGCACCATAAGCGCGCGGCCAACCTTTTGTAAATAACCTAGAATACTCACTTTCTTCCCCCTATGAGACCCCGTTTAAGGCATGTTCTCAGCTCTGTTTTTTATTGTGTCACGAACTATAGATACAGTTGATGCTTCACTGGCATTGTGAGTGTGTGAAAAATTAATTCGTATCGCAAATTAAACGCGTACTTTTTGTGATTTTTGTCACCAAATATCGTTATTTACCCTCCCTTATACTGGCTAACAGCGAAAACTTATTTTATCATTCAAAAAATCAAGACGGATTGATCCGGCCTGAAAGTTTCCAGGTTACGCTTAAGTATCAGGTTCCGATAGCCATCCGCCCACTCTTCTACTTTAACTCTTGAGGTGAACAATGAGACTGATTCCCCTGGCAACTGCTGAACAAGTCGGTAAATGGGCCGCTCGCCATATCGTTAACCGTATTAACGCCTTTAAACCGACCGCCGATCGTCCTTTCGTTCTTGGACTTCCGACAGGCGGCACGCCGCTGACCGCCTATAAGGCGCTGGTTGAAATGCATAAAGCAGGCCAGGTTAGCTTTAAACATGTTGTGACCTTCAATATGGATGAATACGTTGGCTTACCGAAAGACCACCCGGAAAGCTACCATAGCTTTATGCACCGCAATTTCTTTGATCACGTTGATATTCCATCTGAAAATATTAACCTGCTGAATGGAAACGCGCCTGATATTGACGCAGAATGCCGTCAGTATGAAGAAAAAATCCGTTCTTACGGTAAGATCCACCTGTTCATGGGTGGTGTAGGTAATGATGGTCATATCGCGTTTAACGAACCGGCGTCATCTCTGGCTTCCCGCACCCGTATTAAAACGCTGACCCATGACACGCGCGTGGCAAACTCCCGCTTCTTTGACGGCGATGTTAACCAGGTTCCAAAATACGCCCTGACCGTAGGCGTAGGCACCCTGCTGGATGCCGAAGAAGTGATGATTCTGGTGCTGGGCGGCGTGAAAGCGCAAGCGCTCCAGGCAGCCGTTGAAGGCAACGTTAACCATATGTGGACCATCAGCTGCCTGCAGCTGCATCCGAAATCAGTCATCGTCTGCGACGAACCGTCCACGATGGAGCTGAAGGTTAAAACGCTGAAATACTTCAACGAGTTAGAAGCTGAGAACATCAAAGGTCTGTAATTGAATAACCGCCTCTTCATCAAGAGGCGGCCGCTTTTTTTAACCGGGGGTCGTTATGTACGCTTTAACCCACGGTCGGATTTATACCGGCCATGAAATTCTGGATGACCATGCGATTGTTATCGCTGATGGTCTGATTGAACGTGTTTGTCCGCTGGCAGAACTGCCGCCGGAGATTGAACAGCGCTCACTCAATGGAGCAGTAATCTCCCCCGGTTTCATCGACGTACAGCTCAACGGCTGCGGCGGTGTGCAATTCAATGACACTGCGGATGCGGTGACGGTCGAAACGCTGGAGATCATGCAGAAAGCCAACGAGAAATCGGGCTGCACCAGCTATCTGCCAACGCTCATCACCAGCAGTGATGACCTCATGAAGCAGGGTATCCGCGTGATGCGCGAATACCTGGCCAAACACCCTAACCAGGCGCTGGGTCTGCACCTTGAAGGGCCATGGCTGAATATGGTCAAGAAAGGAACGCATAACCCGAATTACGTGCGTAAACCTGATGCGGAGCTGGTTGACTACATGTGTGCGAACGCCGATGTGATCGCCAAAGTGACGCTGGCGCCTGAAATGACGGGTACGGATGTCATCAGCAAACTGGCTGGTGCCGGGATTATCGTTTCAGCAGGCCACTCAAACGCGACGCTGAAAGAAGCGAAAGCCGGTTTCCGCGCGGGCATTACTTTCGCGACGCACCTTTACAACGCTATGCCGTATATCACAGGCCGTGAACCGGGTCTGGTCGGGGCGATTCTGGATGAGCCAGACGTTTACTGCGGCATTATTGCTGACGGCTTACACGTCGATTACACCAACATTCGCAACGCTAAGCGGCTGAAAGGTGACAAGCTTTGTCTGGTGACGGATGCCACCGCACCGGCAGGTGCAAATATTGAGCAGTTCATTTTTGCCGGTAAAACAATATACTACCGCAATGGACTGTGTGTGGATGAAAACGGTACGCTGAGCGGTTCCTCTTTAACCATGATTGAAGGGGTGCGTAACCTGGTTGAACATTGCGGGATTGCGCTTGATGAAGTCCTGCGTATGGCCACCCTTTATCCGGCGCGCGCAATGGGCGTGGATAAACAGCTCGGCGAAATTGCACCAGGTATGGTTGCAAACCTGACGGCATTCACACACGATTATAAAATTATTAAGACCATCGTTAATGGTAACGAGGTCGTCACTGAGTAAGTAAAAGTATGACACCTGGCGGACAAGCTCAAATCGGTAATGTCGATCTCGTTAAACAACTTAACAGTGCGGCGGTATACCGCCTGATTGACCAGCACGGACCAATCTCGCGAATTCAGATAGCCGAACAGAGCCAGCTTGCTCCCGCCAGCGTGACAAAAATTACCCGCCAGCTCATTGAGCGCGGTCTGATCAAAGAAGTCGATCAGCAGGCCTCCACCGGGGGCCGCCGCGCCATCTCCATTATTACCGAAACCCGCAATTTTCAGGCCATTGGCGTCCGTCTGGGCCGTCATGACACCACGCTCACGCTGTACGATCTGAGCAGTAAAGCGATTGCGGAAGAGCACTACCCTCTTCCGGAGCGCACTCAGGAGACGCTTGAGCATGCGCTGCTGAATACCATTGCGCAGTTTATTGAAAGCTGTCAGCGCAAGATCCGTGAACTCATTGCCATCTCCGTGATTCTGCCAGGACTGGTCGACCCGGAAAGCGGCGTGATCCGCTATATGCCGCACATTCAGGTTGAAAACTGGGGGCTGGTCGACGCGCTGGAAAAGCGTTTTAAGGTGACCTGCTTTGTGGGCCACGACATTCGCTCTCTGGCGCTGGCAGAGCACTACTTTGGTGCGAGCCAGGACTGTGAAGACTCTATTCTGGTGCGCGTTCACCGCGGAACGGGCGCGGGTATTATCTCTAACGGCCGTATTTTTATTGGTCGCAACGGTAACGTTGGCGAGATCGGCCACATTCAGGTTGAACCCCTCGGGGAGCGCTGCCACTGCGGCAACTTCGGCTGCCTTGAAACGATTGCCGCCAACACGGCCATCGAGCAGCGCGTTCGCCATCTCCTTGAACAGGGTTATCAAAGCCGCGTCACGCTGGACGATTGCAAGATAGGCACCATCTGCAAAGCCGCCAATAAAGGCGACGCGCTGGCCTGCGAAGTGATTGAGCAGGTAGGCCGCCATCTGGGGAAAACCATCGCCATCGCCATTAACCTGTTTAACCCCCAGAAAGTGGTGATCGCCGGTGAAATTGTGGAGGCGGAAAAGGTGCTGCTCCCCGCCATTGAAGGCTGTATTAACACCCAGGCGCTGAAAGCATTCCGCCAGAACCTCCCGGTGGTTCGTTCAAAGCTTGACCATCGCTCGGCGATTGGCGCGTTCGCGCTGGTCAAACGCGCCATGCTCAACGGAATTCTGCTGCAGCATTTGCTGGAAAGTTGATCGGACCTTATAGTAACGCCTTCTTTTTTTGATGTCGGACTGTCCATGACCATTAAGAATGTAATTTGTGATATCGACGGCGTGCTGATGCACGACAACGTTGCCGTGCCGGGTGCTGCGGAGTTTCTTCACCGCATCATCGACAAAGGAATGCCTCTGGTTCTGCTCACGAACTACCCTTCCCAAACCGGTCAGGACCTGGCTAACCGCTTTGCCACGGCGGGCGTCGACGTTCCGGACAGCGTGTTTTATACCTCGGCAATGGCCACGGCGGATTTTCTGAAGCGTCAGGAAGGGAAAAAAGCCTACGTGGTGGGTGAAGGTGCGCTGATACACGAGCTGTACAAAGCTGGCTTTACCATCACTGACGTGAACCCGGACTTTGTGATTGTCGGCGAAACGCGCTCCTTCAACTGGGAGATGATGCATAAGGCAGCATACTTTGTCGCCAGCGGTGCGCGCTTTATCGCGACCAACCCGGATACGCACGGCCGTGGTTTTTATCCAGCCTGCGGCGCGCTGTGCGCCGGTATCGAAAAAATCTCAGGTCGTCAGCCGTTTGTAGTCGGTAAACCGAGCCCGTGGATCATTCGTGCCGCGCTCAACAAGATGCAGGCCCACTCTGAAGAAACCGTTATTGTCGGCGACAACCTGCGCACCGATATTCTGGCCGGATTCCAGGCGGGTCTGGAGACGATTCTGGTCCTCTCCGGCGTCTCTCAACTTGATGACATTGATTCGATGCCGTTCCGGCCAAGCTGGATTTACCCCTCCGTCGATGAAATCGACATCATCTGATACCGAACCACGCCTCAGGGCGTGGTTTTTCATTTATGGCCTACAAAAATAAAGTCTCATCTAACAAAAAGCACGTTTCATTGCAAAATCATCAATAAAAGAATTTCTGGCGTGCTCTTTTTTCACTATTCCGCAATCACTATTGCACTATTTCCGTTTTCACCCGTAAAACGCTTGCGCGCCCTGCCCCTTTGCGGCATTTTCATAAGCAAGCAACATTACAAAGCAACAGGGTTAACGGAGAAGGTTATGTGTTCAATTTTTGGCGTACTGGATATTAAAACTGACGCGGGCGAACTGCGTAAAAAGGCACTCGAACTGTCCCGCCTGATGCGCCATCGCGGTCCGGACTGGTCAGGCGTTTACGCCAGTGACAAAGCGATTCTGGCTCACGAACGTCTGTCCATTGTTGACGTCAACGCCGGTGCACAGCCGCTGTATAACGAGAAAAAAACGCACGCACTGGCTGTCAACGGTGAAATCTACAACCACCAGGCGCTGCGCGCCGAATACGGCGACCGCTACGCGTTCCAGACCGGTTCTGACTGTGAAGTGATCCTGGCGCTGTATCAGGAGAAAGGGCCCGAGTTCCTGGACGACCTTCAGGGCATGTTCGCCTTCGCCCTGTACGACAGCGAAAAAGACGCTTACCTGATTGGCCGTGACCATATCGGCATTATCCCGCTGTATATGGGCCACGATGAGCACGGCAACTTCTACGTGGCCTCTGAAATGAAAGCCCTGGTGCCGGTATGCCGCACCATTAAAGAGTTCCCGGCGGGCAGCTATCTGTGGAGCAAAGACGGCGAGATCCGCTCCTATTACCAGCGTGACTGGTTCGACTATGATGCGGTAAAAGACAACGTCACGGACAAAGCCGAGCTGCGCCAGGCCCTTGAAGACTCCGTGAAAAGCCACCTGATGTCTGACGTGCCCTACGGCGTGCTGCTCTCCGGCGGTCTGGACTCCTCCGTGATCTCCGCGATCACCAAGAAATTCGCGGCCCGTCGCGTGGAAGATCAGGAGCGCTCAGAAGCCTGGTGGCCACAGCTGCACTCTTTTGCCGTTGGCCTGGAAGGCGCACCTGACCTGAAAGCCGCGCAGGAAGTGGCGAACCACCTCGGCACCGTGCACCATGAGATTCACTTCACCGTGCAGGAAGGTCTGGATGCGATCCGCGATGTGATCTATCACATTGAAACCTATGACGTGACCACCATCCGCGCCTCAACGCCGATGTACCTGATGTCGCGCAAGATCAAAGCGATGGGCATCAAGATGGTGCTCTCCGGTGAAGGTTCTGACGAAGTGTTTGGCGGCTACCTGTACTTCCACAAAGCGCCGAACGCCAAAGAGCTGCACGAAGAGACCGTGCGTAAGCTGCAGGCGCTGCACATGTTCGACTGTGCGCGTGCCAACAAAGCGATGTCGGCCTGGGGCGTGGAAGCGCGCGTGCCGTTCCTGGATAAGAAATTCCTCGACGTCGCGATGCGCATCAACCCGCAGGACAAGATGTGCGGCAACGGCAAAATGGAAAAACATATTCTGCGCGAGTGTTTTGAATCCTACCTGCCGGCGAGCGTGGCATGGCGTCAGAAAGAGCAGTTCTCTGATGGCGTAGGTTATAGCTGGATCGACACCCTGAAAGAGGTCGCGGCGAAACAGGTTTCTGACCAACAGCTGGAAACCGCGAGCTTCCGCTTCCCGTACAACACGCCAGGCTCGAAAGAAGCTTATCTGTATCGTGAAATTTTTGAAGAGCTGTTCCCGGTACCGAGCGCCGCGGAGTGTGTACCGGGTGGCCCGTCCGTCGCCTGCTCTTCTGCCAAAGCGATTGAATGGGATGAATCTTTCAAATCCATGAACGATCCGTCAGGACGCGCGGTAGGCGTTCACCAGTCAGCCTACAAATAATCACTCAGATCGCAATCAGGCCCCTCAGGGGCCTGATTTTTTTGCCTCACATTTCACCGTCTAAATCTGATTAATAACCAATAATTGCCGAATATTCGGCCACGCTGTTCGCAACCTAACCAAACAGTCACATTCCGGCTATTTTCGTTGAAAAAGGTGTTGACGCTGCAAGGGTCTATACGCATAATGCGCCCCGCAACGCCGATAAGGTAACGCGAAAAAAGATGGCTACGTAGCTCAGTTGGTTAGAGCACATCACTCATAATGATGGGGTCACAGGTTCGAATCCCGTCGTAGCCACCATCTTTTTTGCGGGAGTGGCGAAATTGGTAGACGCACCAGATTTAGGTTCTGGCGCCGCAAGGTGTGCGAGTTCAAGTCTCGCCTCCCGCACCATTCCCGGGTAAGCGTTGCACGGATGGGGTATCGCCAAGCGGTAAGGCACCGGTTTTTGATACCGGCATTCCCTGGTTCGAATCCAGGTACCCCAGCCATATTTCTTCGATTTTGCGGTTCTCCGCGGTATTGGGGTATCGCCAAGCGGTAAGGCACCGGTTTTTGATACCGGCATTCCCTGGTTCGAATCCAGGTACCCCAGCCATCGAAGATTGCAGTACTGGCTACGTAGCTCAGTTGGTTAGAGCACATCACTCATAATGATGGGGTCACAGGTTCGAATCCCGTCGTAGCCACC